>JAIVHI010000015.1 GCA_020201155.1 Loktanella sp.
GGCGTCACACCCGCCTCGCGCGCGGCCTCCGACAGGGTGAAACCGGTCGGTCCCTTGACCTCGATCAGCTTGAGACAGGCCGCGACCAGTTCCGCTTTAAGGTTGCCGTGGTGGTAGCCCCGTTTCGTCATGCAGTCCGCGTGTGCCACATCTCGGGGCCGCCGACGATGCTGTCGTCAACCTCGCCCAGAGCGGCCGTGTCCTTGCCGTCGTAGTCGATGCGCGACAGCACCGCCCGGATCGCGTTGACGCGCGCGCGCCGCTTGTCGTCGGTCTGAACCACGATCCAGGGGGCGTGATCGGTATGGGTGCGGTCGAAGGTCTCGTGGATCGCGTCAGAGTATTCCTGCCACAGCGACAGGCCCTTCACGTCGATGGACGACAGCTTCCATTGCTTGAGCGGGTCGCTTTCGCGCGCCAGAAAGCGGTTCAACTGCTCGGCCCGCCCCACGTTCAGCCAGATCTTGAACAGCAGGATGCCGTCCTGCACCTTCATCAGCTCGAAAGGGTTCACCTGCTCGAAAAAGAGCGCCCGTTCCGCGTCGGTGCAAAAGCCGAAGACCTTTTCGACGACACCACGGTTGTACCACGACCGGTCGAAGAACACGGCCTCGCCGGCGGCGGGCAGATGTTCGATGTAGCGCTGGAAGTACCACTGCGACCGCTCGGTCTCGTTCGGCTTGGGAAGAGCCACGACATTGACCGAGCGCGGGTTCAGGTTCTTGCGGAACCGCTTGATCGTGCCGCCCTTGCCCGCCGCATCGCGCCCTTCGAAGACGATGGCGATCCGTGCGCCGCTGCGCTTGGCCCATGTCAGCATCTTGACCAGTTCGATCTGCAGAAGGTTAAGCTCTTTCTTGTAGTGCTTCTTCTTCATCCGCTCTTCGTAGGGATACCCCTGCGCAAGGACGAGCTTGCCGTCCTTCTCCCGCAGCAGATCACGCAGGTGATCGGGGGCCTGCGTTTCGTAGAAATCTGAAATGGCACCATCGAATGGGTAGGTCACGGGCAACTCCTTTTCAACCTGCACTATGCGGCGTGGGCAGGGTCAGCGCAATCCGGCGCGGGCCGCGGCGCGGTCGATGGCCGCGACGGCCGCGTCCTGATCCACATGGTGCGGCATGTGGCCGACACCGTCCAGACGGGTCAGGTTGGCCGAGGGCACGATGCCCGCGATCCGTTCGGAATGCACCGTGATCGGCACGGTTTCATCCGCGGTGCCATGCAGGATCTCGATCGGCAGCGTGAGATCGGGATAGGCTTTCTCCATTTCGACGACATGCGGGCGCAGCGTGTTGACCTGCCGGACATTGGCGCGGAATGCATCGGGGCGCAGGGTCAGCGGTGCGCCGATGTGATCGGCATAGCCGTCCGGTGCATCCTGCGGGGCAAATGTGCCGCTGATCGCATCCTCGACCACGCCCGGCGGCACGAAGGCCGCGATCAGCGGAATCGTCACCAGCCCGCCGAAGCCAGACCGGGGCGGTCGAAGGCCGTGACGCGGTACCGGTCCGAAAGCTGGTCGATCAATGCGAAGGTATAATCCCGCAGGTTGCCGCCCGCCCCGTGAAGCAGGATCACATCGGGGCCCGACCCTTGCTGCACGTAGTGAACGCGCCTGCCGTCGACCTCGACGAACTGACCAGAGGGGGGGAAGGCCGCCTCGGCCTGCTTGGCCCGGTAAGACGCAGTGCAGCCGGTCGTGACAGCCGCCACGCCAAGCACAAGAGCCGCGATCACGATGGCTTTAAGCACCTATATTCTCCAGATCGAAGGGCGTGGTCTGATAGATCTCGTTGATCCAGTTGCCGTAAAGAAGATGGGCATGACTGCGCCAGCGGTTCTGGGGCGGCTGTGTCGGATCGTCGTTGGGAAAGTAGTTTGCGGGAATGTTGATGGGCGTGCCGTTGTTCACGTCACGGTCGTATTCCGCCTTGAGCGTGCCCTTGTCGTATTCGAAATGGTTGAAGACATAGAGCGCCCGGTGGTCGCGATCCTCGACCAGCGCGGGGCCTGCGTCGTGGCTGGTAATCAGCGTCTTCAACCCTGCCGCGTCGATCTCGTCCTGCCGCATTTCCGTCCAGCGGCTGACGGGAATGACGCAATCGTCCGAAAACCCCCGCAGATAGGGCGAGGTCTCGTCGGTGATGTGGTGGCGCAGACAGCCGAACAGCTTGGTGTCCAGCAGGTGCTTTTGCACGCCGTGAAAGTAGTTGATCATCGCCATGCCGCCCCAGCAGACGCCAAAGGTCGAATGGACGTGGGTCTGCGTCCAGTCGAAGACCTGCTTGAGCTCTTCCCAGTAGGTCACCTCGGTGAAGGGCAGATGCTCGATCGGGGCGCCGGTGATGATCAGCCCGTCGAAACGTTCTTCGGTGACCTCGCTGAAGGGGCGATAGAACTCCTCCATGTGCGACGCGGCGGTGTTCTTGGTCTGGTGCTCGGTCATGCGGATCAACGACAGCTCGATCTGCAGCGGCGTGGCCCCGATCAGACGGGCGAACTGGTTCTCGGTGTCGATCTTCTTTGGCATCAGGTTCAAGAGAGCGATGCGCAGGGGCCGGATATCCTGCCGCGCGGCCTGTTCCTCTTCCATGACCGACACGCCCTCTCGCAAAAGGACGTTATAGGCGGGCAGGGCGGATGGCAGCTTGATGGGCATGGAGTCTTCCGTGATTGGGCGGCTTAGGTAGGCCGGTCAGCGCTGCGTCTCAAGGGCGCCTGCGATCATGTCGATGAAACCCTGCCCGTCGTGTACCTTTTGAACGGCGGACATCGGCACCGTGATGCCCCAGTTCCGGGCCATCCTGGCGTAGCGGGGCTGGCGATGCGCCAGCGCCTTGGCAAAGGCCCAGCGGATGAAATCATCGGGGTCCACCGCGTCGGGGGCCACGTTGAACTCTGTCAGATAGGCATGCCATGTGCGCAGCAGGAAGGCCGGGTCATAGGACATCGGCTTGGGTTCACGGTCGAAGCGGCGGATCAGCTCTTCGGTATGCTCCTCGGTGCCTTCGATCCAGACCATCAGCGTGCGCGACGCAAGCTCGGTCAGGATCGGGTCTGACGGGTCCTCCGCGTCGACCCATTCGCAGATCGAGCCGCCGGTGTCGCAGACGAAATGCGGATATTGGTAAAGATCGACCGACCGGTCGATGAAATGCCCCGTATCCATCAGCGCCGCCACTTCACTGGCCTGAAACTGGTCCTGCCGGCGGGTGTATTCATCCCACAGGATACCGCCCTTTTCGGGATCGCCCGGCTTGCCCAGATAGGACGACATGGGCCGCAGGTCGTCGAAGCTGATGTTCGACCCGATATAGATGCTGTCCGACCGCAACAGATCCCGCAGGAACGGCACCTTCATCGCCTCGCGCTTGGCGTTGTCGGCGATATGCTCGCCCATGTAGCGCGTGCCGATCCGGTAATCGATCGAGTAATGGAACCAGTCGCCGGTGCCGCGCAGCATGTTCGACAGATAGGTCTTGCCCAGCCCCGACATGGCGAACAGCAGGACACGCTTTTGCGGCGCATCGCGCCAGTCTTGTGCGGATGTATAAATCATGGCGGCTGGATACGGCAGGCAGGCACAGGGTGCTAGGGAAATCACGCCGCATTGCAGTTTCGCCCCCGATTTGAAAGAGAGGTATCAGGAACAGGAGGCCCTCACATGTTGCGCAACGACAAACTCGCCGAATGGGATCGCGAGAATTTCTTTCATCCCTCGACCCATCTGGCTGCCCATGCCCGTGGCGACACACCGTCGCGGATCATCAAGACCGCCAGCGGCTGCCACATCGAGGACCGTGACGGGCAAAAGCTTCTCGATGCCTTCGCCGGTCTTTACTGCGTGAACGTGGGCTACGGCCGGCAGGAGATCGCAGAGGCCATCGCGGCACAGGCCAAGGAACTGGCCTATTACCACTCCTACGTGGGCCACGGCACCGAAGCCTCGATCACCCTGTCCCGGATGATCCTCGACCGCGCGCCGGACCATATGTCCAAGGTCTATTTCGGCCTTGGCGGATCGGACGCGAACGAGACCAACATCAAGCTGGTCTGGTACTACAACAATATCCTGAACCGCCCCGAGAAGAAAAAGATCATCTCGCGCTGGCGCGGCTATCACGGGTCGGGCCTGATGACCGGATCGCTCACGGGGCTGGAGCTGTTCCACAAGAAATTCGACCTGCCGCTGTCGCAGGTGCTGCACACCGAAGCGCCCTATTACTTCCGCCGCGCCGACACCGCCCAAAGCGAGGCGGATTTCGTCGCCCATTGCGCAGCCGAACTGGAGGCGATGATCGACCGCGAGGGTGCCGACACCATCGCCGCCTTCATCGCGGAACCGCTTCTGGGCACCGGCGGCATCGTCCCGCCGCCCGCAGGCTACTGGGAGGCGATCCAGCCGATCCTGCAAAAGCATGACATCCTGCTGATCGCGGACGAGGTCGTGACAGGCTTTGGCCGTCTGGGCACCATGTTCGGGTCTGAGCACTACGGGCTTAAGCCCGACCTCATCACCATCGCCAAGGGTCTCACCTCGGCCTATGCGCCGCTGTCGGGGTCCATCGTCAGCGACAAGATGTGGAAAGTGCTGGAACAGGGCACGGATGAAAACGGCCCCATCGGCCACGGCTGGACCTATTCCGCACATCCCATCGGCGCCGCTGCCGGTGTCGCCAACCTCGAACTGATCGACAAGCTCGGCCTCGTGGACAATGCGGGCACCGTGGGCAAATACCTCAACGAACAGATGCACGCGGCCTTGGGCGATCATCCCAACGTGGGCGAAATCCGGGGCGAGGGGATGCTCTGCGCCGTGGAGTTCGTGGCCGACCGCGACAGCCGTACCTTCTTCGATCCGTCCGAAAAGATCGGGCCGCAGGTCTCTGCAGCGCTCCTTGGTTTCGGTGTGATCGGTCGCGCCATGCCGCAGGGCGACATTCTTGGCTTCGCCCCACCGTTCTGCCTGACCAGGGCCGAAGCGGACGAGGTGGTGTCCAAGACCGTCGAGGCCCTCAAGGTCGTGTTCAAATGACCGTTCCGGTGGACCTGACCCCCGATCTGGTCCGCCGGACCTACGCCGCCATCAAGGACGCGACGATCCGCACGCCGACCGTGCGGGCGACGCGCCTGTCGCAGCAACTGGGGTTCGACCTCTACCTCAAGCTTGAAAACCTGCAGCACACCAATGCCTTCAAGGCACGCGGTGCGCTGGCCAAGCTGCTGACCCTCACCGATGCGCAGGCCATCGCGGGCGTCATCGCCTGCAGCGCAGGCAACCACGCGCAGGGGCTGGCCTATCACGCGCAAAGGCTGGGCATCCCCGCGACCATCGTCATGCCCGAAGGCACGCCCTTTACCAAGGTGCAGCGCACGCAGGATTTCGGAGCCACGGTCGAGCTTTACGGCGCGGGCTTCGACGAAGGTGTGGCCCATATGCATGCGCTGGCCAAGGCGCAGGGGCTGACCATCGTCCACCCCTTCGATGATCCCGTCGTGGCCGCCGGTCAGGGATCGGTCGCCATCGAGATGCTCGAAGACCAGCCAGACCTTGACGTGATGGTCATCCCCATCGGCGGTGGCGGTTTGATCGCGGGCATGGCGGTCGCGGCAAAGGACATGAAGCCCGACCTGCAAATCATTGGCGCACAAGCACATCTGTTCGACGCGATGAAGTCAGCCGTCGACGGCACCGGCACCCATTTCGACGGCGCGACACTGGCCGAAGGCATCGCGGTGCGCGCACCATCAAAGCGGAACATCGCGATCGTCAAAAGCCTTGTGGACCGTGTCGAAAGCGTGACCGAGGCGGAAATCGAAGAGGCTGTGTTTGATCTGCTCAGCCACGAAAAACTGGTCGTCGAAGGGGCGGCAGGCGCGGGTCTGGCGGTGGTCAAGAACAATGCAGAGGCCTTTGCGGGTAAGAAAATCGGCCTTGTGATCTGTGGTGGCAACATCGATTCGCGGCTGCTGTCGACGCTGATCCTGCGCGGCCTTGTCCGCGACGGACGGATCACGCGCCTGACCTTCGCCATCGACGACACCCCCGGCCAGCTTGCCGCGATCAGCCGCATCATCGGAGAGGCCGGCGCCAACGTGGTCGAGGTGATCCACCAACGCATGATGCAAAGCGTATCGCTGAAAAAGGCCGAGCTTGATGTGGTGATCGAAGCCCGCGACCGGCGGCACGTCGAAGGCATTGTCGAAACGCTGCGCGGCCACGGCTTCAAATTGCGGACGGATGCGGGTATTTAAGAACGGTCAATAAACCGTTGAACCACCGTGCGTTTTCCCCGTGGGGAAGGTGGTCAGTAGCCGCGCCAGATCCAGCCGCCGCCCAGCACGCGGGTGCTGTCGGGATCGTAGAACACGCAGGCCTGCCCGGGTGACACACCTTCCTCTGCCACGGCCAGTTCGACCTCGGCTTCGGTGTCCGAAATCGGGCGCAACGTGGCTTCGGTCGGCGGACGCGTCGACCGGACCTTGACCGCGACGGTGCGCGCGCCGCCCGCCAGAAAACCGTCGCCGCCCAGCCAGTTGATTTCGCGCAGGGGCACGCGCCGGGTTGCCAGCATTGACTTCGGCCCCACGATGACCTGCTTGTTGTCCACGTCGAGCCGCACGACATAAAGCGGATCGGCCAGCCCGCCGATCCCCAAGCCCCGACGTTGCCCGATCGTGTAGTGGATCACGCCACGATGCGTGCCCATCACATGACCGTCCACGTCCACGATCTCGCCCGGTTCAGCCGCGCCGGGGCGCAGCTTTTCGATCACGGCGGCGTAGTTGCCGTTGGGCACAAAGCAGATGTCCTGACTGTCGGGTTTGTCCGCGACACCCAACCCGTAGCGTTCCGCCAGCGCGCGCGTCGCGGCCTTGCTGGGCAGGTGCCCCAGGGGGAAGCGCAGGTAATCCAGTTGTTCCTGCGTCGTCGAGAACAGGAAATAGCTTTGATCGCGCACAGGGTCGGCGGCGGAATGCAGTTCCGCCCCCGCGCGGCCCAGCTTGCGCTGGATGTAATGCCCCGTCGCCATGCAATCGGCATCGAGATCGCGGGCGGTTTCAAGCAGGTCCTTGAACTTCACCCTTTCGTTGCAGCGGATGCAGGGCACGGGCGTGGCGCCCGCAAGATAGCTGTCGGCGAATTCGTCGATCACCGCTTCCTTAAAGGTGTTCTCGTAATCCAGAACGTAGTGCGGAAAGCCCATTTCCTCGGCGACGCGGCGTGCGTCGTGAATGTCGCGCCCCGCGCAACAGGCACCCTTCTTGGCCAGTGCGGCCCCGTGGTCGTAAAGCTGCAGGGTCACACCGACGACGTCATACCCTTCCTCGGCCAGTTGCGCCGCGACGACGGAACTGTCGACACCGCCCGACATGGCGACGACAACGCGCGTCTGCGCGGGCGGCTTGGCGAAGCCGAGCGAATTGAGAGGGGCGTCAAGCGACATGGGGCAAGCCTTCTGGTTTGAGCGGCATATAGGCGATGAGAGCCGCCGATCCAACCCCGCAGCCTTCAAGGCTTCTTAACCCGCGTCTGGCAAGGTCACGTCGTTCCGGTCAAGGAGGACGTTCATGTTTCTGCGCAAGGTCAATGGCCCCCGGTCGGTCACGCTGCCCGACGGCACCATCATGACGCGCGCGGATCTGCCGCCGCCCACCACGCGCCGTTGGGTCGCCTCGCGCAAGGCCGCCGTCGTGCGGGCGGTGGCCGCCGGGCTGATCCCCCGCGAGGCCGCACTCGAAAGCTATGCCCTGTCCGAGGAAGAGTTTTCGGAATGGGAAAAGGCGGTGCGCGATCACGGGATCGACGCCCTGAAAACAACGGCGCTGCAACGCTATAGACAACCTTGACTTGTTTCAGACATTATTTTGTCAACCTTGTAACGTGGCGTTAACGATTGCACGGCTAACCTGAGCTGGCCATCTGAGGGAGAAACCGAATGCGCGTATTACTCGTCGAAGACGATCCGACCACCGCCAAAAGCATCGAACTGATGCTGGGACATGCGAACCTGAACGTCTATGCGACGGATACGGGTGAAGAAGGGGTCGAATTGGCCAAGCTCTACGACTACGATCTGATCCTGCTGGACCTGAACCTGCCAGACATGAACGGCCACGACGTTCTGCGGCAGTTGCGCATGGCGCGCATCGATACGCCGATCCTGATTCTCTCGGGCGAAGACGATACCGAAAACAAGCTCAAGGGCTTTGGTTTCGGCGCTGACGACTACCTGACCAAGCCGTTTCATCGCGAAGAACTCGTGGCACGCATCCTTGCCATCATCCGCCGGTCCAAAGGGCACGCGCAGTCGATCATCAAGACCGGTGCGATCTGCGTCAACCTCGATGCCAAGACGGTCGAGGTTGACGGCCAGCCGGTGCATCTGACCGGCAAGGAATACCAGATGTTGGAATTGTTGAGCCTGCGAAAGGGCACGACCCTGACCAAGGAAATGTTCCTCAACCACCTCTACGGCGGCATGGATGAACCCGAACTCAAGATCATCGATGTTTTCATCTGCAAACTGCGCAAGAAACTCTCCGAAGCGACGGGGGGCAACAATTTCATCGAAACGGTCTGGGGGCGCGGCTATGTCCTGCGCGACCCCGACCCTGTCACCGCCAGCTCACCCATCGCGATCGGCGCGTAAACCAGACCGTCCGGGCCTCCACCACTCACGTAAACACTCGGGCCTGACGTCTGGACCTGCCCGGGGTCGCGGCCTATCACTCCTCTAGGACGCGACCCCGGATCAGGGCTGACAAAGGCGAGGGTGACCACATGACAATCACGGGCGATACCGGGACAGATCTGGCTTTCGCCGATCGGTTGGGTGGCAGGCATGGCTGATGCCGGCTCTGACGTAAAACTCGGTGCTGAACCCGCGCTGGCCGAGGTCCCGGTCGCAGACCTGACCGCAGAGCAGGCGCAGCGGGAACTGGCGCGCCTTGCCTTGGCGATCGAGGCCGCGAACCGTGCCTATCACACCGAGGATGCGCCGGTCGTCGACGATGCCGGGTATGACCGCCTGAAACAGCGCAATGCTGAAATCGAAGACCGTTTCCCCGACCTCAAACGCAGCGATTCCCCGTCGGAACAAGTTGGCGGCCCGGTGGCGGAAGGGTTCGGCAAGGTCACGCATGCGGTAAGGATGCTGTCACTTGCCAATGCATTCGATCCTGCGGACGTGGTCGATTTCGATGCGTCGATCCGCAAGTATCTTGGCCTCGCATCAGACACGCCGCTGATCTACACCGCCGAGCCCAAGATCGACGGTCTGTCGCTGTCGCTGCGTTATGAAGACGGGCGTCTCGTCACGGCCGCCACGCGCGGCGACGGCGCGGTCGGGGAGAACGTCACCGCGAATGCCCGCACCATCGACACGATCCCCGAAACACTCGCAGGGGTCACCGGCGTGCTCGAGGTACGGGGCGAGGTCTATATGTCCCACGCCGATTTTGCCGCCCTGAATGCACGACAAGAGGCGGCGGGGCAGAAAACCTTTGCCAACCCGCGCAACGCGGCGGCGGGATCGCTTCGGCAACTGGACACCAAGGTCACCGCGGCGCGGCCCCTCAGGTTTTTCGCCTACGCCTGGGGCGAGGTGTCGGAACCGCTCGCCCAGACCCAGTTCGAAGCGATCGCACGTCTGTCCGACCTCGGCTTTGACACCAATCCACTGACCCGCAGGTGCGACGGGCCCGAGGCGCTGATGGCACATTACGACCGGATCGCTGCGGACCGCGCGACGCTGGGCTACGATATCGATGGTGTCGTCTACAAGGTGGACAAGCTTGACCTGCAGCGCAGGCTTGGCTTTCGGTCGACCACGCCGCGATGGGCAATCGCGCATAAGTTTCCGGCAGAACTGGCATGGACGCAGCTCAAGGGCATCGACATACAGGTCGGTCGCACAGGTGCGCTGTCGCCCGTCGCGCGGCTCGAACCGGTCACGGTGGGCGGCGTCGTGGTGTCCAACGCGACTTTGCATAACGAGGATTACATCGCCGGTGTCGGGGGCGACGGCAGCCCGATCCGCGATGGCAAGGACATCCGCGTCGGTGACTGGGTGCAGGTTTACCGCGCGGGCGACGTGATTCCCAAGATCGCCGATGTCGATCTGACGCGGCGTCCAGACGATGCCGAGCCTTTCAGCTTTCCCACGGTCTGCCCCGAATGCGGCTCTGACGCGCTGCGCGAGGATGACGATGCGGTGCGGCGCTGCAGCGGCGGGCTGATCTGTCCGGCACAGGCTGTCGAACAGCTCAAGCATTTCGTGTCGCGTCAGGCTTTCGATATCGAAGGATTGGGTGCCAAACAGGTCGAAGCCTTCTACCACGACGATCAGCTTCCGGTACGCGAGCCTGCGGATATCTTTACGCTGGCCAGGCGGGACGACGAGAATGTTGCCAAGCTGAAAAACCGCGATGGCTGGGGCGAGACGAGCGTCAAGAACCTGATGCAAGCCATTGATGAAAAACGACAAATATCACTGAACAGGCTGATCTTCTCGCTTGGGATCCGCCACGTGGGAGAGACTGCGGCGATGACCTTCGCGCGGCACTTCGGATCGTGGGATGCCTTTCGCGACACGGTGCGTGCGGCGGTCGATGAGCCGCTGACAGCGCAGGGCGGACCTGTGGGCACGTCGGCCAGCCGCTTTGACGGCAGCCCGCATTGGGCGCAGCTGGACGCGATCGACGGGGTGGGCAGCGTCACCATCGCCTCGTTGGTCGAGACCTTCGCCAACGATGCCGAACGCGCCGCGATCGACCGGCTGGTGGCGGAACTGCAGGTGCAGGATGTGGCCGCACCCGCGACCGGCGGCAGCCCCGTGGCGGGCAAGACGGTGGTTTTTACCGGGTCGCTTGAAAAGATGACGCGGGCCGAAGCCAAGGCGCGCGCCGAAGGTCTGGGCGCAAAGGTGGCAGGGTCGGTCAGTGCCAAGACCGACCTTCTGGTTGCCGGCCCCGGCGCGGGATCGAAGGCCAAGAAGGCGGCAGAACTGGGGATCGAAACGCTGGACGAGGACGGCTGGCTGGCGCTGATCGGCGACGCATGACGGGGCGGCCCGAGGTTCTGTTTCCGCTGTTCGGCAGCCTGACCAAGCTGGACGGGATCGGCCCCAAGACCGAGAGCGCACTGCAGGCCCTGCATGTCGAAAAGCCGCGCGATCTGTTGTTCACGCTGCCCCATGCGGGCGTGGACCGCCGGTTTCGTGCCAGTATCCGCGAGATCGTTCCTCCGTCCGTCTGCACCGTCGAAGTGACGGTGCAGGAGCATTTCCCACCCGCGACGCGGGGGCGCCCCTACCGGATCAATGTCGTGGACGAGCAGACGTCGTTTCAGCTCGTCTTCTTTCACGCGCGGGGGGATTACCTGCAAAAGCTGCTGCCGACAGGCCAGCGCCGGGTCGTGTCGGGCCGGATCGAGACCTTCGACGGCATCGCGCAGATGGTGCATCCCGACCATGTCGTGACCCGCACCGAGGCCGAGGCGATCCCGGCTTTCGAGCCGGTCTATCCGCTGGTGGCGGGGGTGACGCAAAAGGTGATGTGGAAGGCCACGCGGGACCTGCTGGACAGCTTGCCGGATCTTGCCGACTGGGTGGATCCGGCGCTGCGGCAGCGTGAAGGCTGGCCCGACTGGCGCGAGGCGATGCGGCAGGCGCACAGCCCGCAGGCGCAGACAGATCTGGCCCCGCAGGCGGTGGCGCGGGCGCGGCTGGCTTATGACGAGCTTTTCGCACATCAGATGACGCTTGCGCTGGCGCGGGCCAAGGCGCGGCGCAAGAAGGGGCGCGCGACGCGGGGTGACGGGCGGTTGCGCGACAGGGTGCGCGCGGCATTGCCATATGCACCGACCGGTGCGCAGACCCGCGCGGTCGAGGAAATTGCCGCAGACCTTGCCAGCCCGCTGCGGATGAACCGGCTGTTGCAGGGCGATGTCGGGGCGGGCAAGACCTTTGTTGCGCTGATGGCACTGCTCACAGCGGTCGAGGCGGGCGGGCAGGGCGTGCTGATGGCCCCGACCGAGATCCTCGCGCGGCAGCATCTTCAAGGCTTGCAGCCGCTTGCCGCGGCGGCGGGTGTCGTGCTGGAGCTTTTGACGGGACGTGACAAGGGCCCTGAACGAGAGGCCAAGCTGGCGGCGCTCGCGCGGGGTGACATTCACATTCTTGTCGGGACCCACGCGGTGTTTCAGCCGGGGGTGAATTTCGCGGATCTGCGGTTGGCGGTGATCGATGAACAGCACCGCTTTGGTGTGGCGCAGCGGATGCAGCTGGGGGCCAAGGGCGATGCGGTGGATGTTCTGGTCATGACGGCCACACCGATCCCGCGGTCGCTGGCGCTTGCGCAATATGGCGATATGGATGTGAGCCTGCTGGATGAAAAACCCCCCGGTCGCACGCCTGTCACGACGGCCCTTGTCGCGACAGAGCGGTTCGACGCGGTCGTGGAGCGCCTGCGCCGCGCGGTCAGCGAAGGCAGACAGGCCTATTGGGTCTGCCCCTTGGTCAACGAAAGCGAAGTCAGCGACATGATCGCCGCGGAAGAGCGGTTCCGGATTCTGCGCGCAGCCCTGGGCGAAGGTGTCGTCGGGCTGGTCCATGGCCAGATGCCGCCGGCAGAGAAGGATGCGGCCATGGCGGATTTCGTGGCGGCGCGCACCAGGGTGCTGGTCTCGACCACGGTGATCGAGGTGGGCGTCGATGTGCCGAACGCTTCGATCATGGTGATCGAGCGGGCGGAAAGTTTCGGGCTGGCGCAGTTGCACCAGTTGCGCGGACGGGTGGGGCGCGGTGCCGCGGCCTCAACCTGCCTGCTGATGTACCAGCCGCCGCTGACCCAGGGCGGACAGCGGCGGCTGGAGATCATGCGCGAGACCGAGGATGGTTTTCGCATCTCGGAAGAAGACCTTGCCCTGCGGGGGGCGGGGGATGTCATCGGCACGGCACAATCGGGTCTGCCCCGGTTCCGCATCGCGGATATGGAGCGTCAGGCGAACCTGATGCAGCTGGCGCAGCAGGATGCCCGGAAGTTGCTGGTGGACGATCCTGACCTGACCGGCGACCGGGGGCAGGCCGCGCGGGTCATGTTGTGGCTGATGGAGCAGGACCGTGCGATTCGTTTGATTTCAGTTGGTTAGATCCTCCTCACTCGTTTTGTTCACATTTGTTCTCACAAAGTTCTTTACAGACCGTAAACAGTATGAGAACAAAGTGGCAACAGAAGCGAGATGAGAGGGAGAAACCAGATGGCCAAGGAACTGAAAGACGTGATGACCCGCAGCGGCGGCACGATCCTGTCCGACGCCCTGGGCGCTGCCGCTTTGATCGTGATGCTGTTTGTCGGACTGTCCCTGCCTGCGATCGTCTGACCTGCCCGGTGCCTTGCGGGCTTACACGGTCTTGCCCTGTCCCACCTTTGCGAGACCTGACCTGCCTGTCCCATGCCGATCCGGGGTGTTGCCTCGCCCTGATCGTATGCCTGCAAGGCCCATGACTGCACCGCCGCCATCCCGTCCCGGATGAGCGGCGGTTTTTTTTGGTCAGGCGTCCGTCTGGATCTCCGAGAGGGCGGCTAGCGTGGCGTCGAAGGCCAGCATGATCGAGGCGTGGCGGTTCTTGTAGTCGCGGGCCGGGTGCAGCACCTCGAGCGCATCGAAGGGCGTCTCGGGGACCGGGCCGTCGTCCTTCAGCATCGCATGCAGTTGATCGCGGCCCTTGCGGATCTGATCGGGTGTCAGGCCGACGATCTGCGCCCCGATGACCGCAGCTGCCGCCTGACCGAGAACGCAGGCTTTCACATCCTGTCCGTAGTCAG
>JAIVHI010000115.1 GCA_020201155.1 Loktanella sp.
CAAAGCCGGGGGCAACGCTCGCGGCTTAAAGCGGGTCGAGCATCCCCAGAGGATCGTCACGCGCACCAGCGGCCAGAGGATCGTCAGAGGATCGCCCGCCGCGTCCAGCGGGTCGAGCATCGCCAGAGGATCGTCACGCGCACCAGCGGCCAGAGGATCGCCAGAGGATCGCCCGCCGCGTCCAGCGGGTCGAGCATCGCCAGAGGATCGTCACGCGCACCAGCGGCCAGAGGATCGCCAGAGGATCGCCCGCCGCGTCTGTGCTTCAAAGCATCTTCGAGGCTACGGCCCAATAAATTGCGGCCCGTTGGCAATTCGTGGCTTTCCGCCCGGTCTTGATTTGGTGGATAGCCCCGGCGGTGATCCCGCTCGTCTCGCCGAGTTCCTTTTGGTCGCCGAGCATCAGCTTGCACGCGGTGGCGATTAGATCGGCGCGGTCGAGTGGGTCAAGCTGGTTGCGTATGTCCTGCGGTCGCATTGGTCGTGTCTCCTTCTGGTGTCCCGTTTGGCTGTCCTGCGTGACGGTCAGGCGGTGCGCCTGATGGGGCACGCGGTGAGGCCCCGCCTCACCGCTTGGCCTTCGCCGAGAATGGGGGGGAGCCTGTCAATCCTCCACCCGGACCCACGCGCAAGCCCTAGTGAATTGTCCTTCACAATTCACCAGGGCGAGCATGGGGAGGATGGGGGATTTACAGGTGATGCGGGGCAAAGCCCCCTAGACGCGCGGCAATGCCGCGCCACAAGGGCGCGTCTGCGCCCGTTCTCTGGATGATGCCTGTTGAGGTGAAAGCCGCGACCGCTTGCGGGCGCGCTGCGCCTCAACGGGCTGTCACGCGAAGCGCAAAGAAAAACCCCGCTGCGTTTCCGCAACGGGGTCTCTGTGCCGGTGGTTAGTCGGCGTGGCCCTAGGCTCAAGGCTCGCCATCGGTTCTAGGGGCTTGCCGGGTGCCGGTCAATCCGCTATCGGTTGTGTGTCGGGGTGGTTCCCGACGCAACCTAGGCACAAGGGGCGGTCAAACCGCCGCCCGGAAAGGCTCGAATCAATGACACAAGTTCAGATCATCAATCGCATCCAAACCGATTTCGGGATGGTGCCTCGCGCATTGTGGCAGATGGACATAAGCGCCCATGCAAAGCTGTGCGCGTCCTATCTGTTTTGCCTTCGCGATGGCTCCGCGCCCTATGTGGCGCAAATCGAAACCGAAACCGGCCTTGGCCGGGACGCTCGCCGCAAGGCGTTCGCGGTGCTTGAGGCCAAAGGGATCATCCGGTGGGTGATCGAGCGCGACAGTGCGCGGCGCATCGTCGCTAAGTCGCTGGTGGTCGATTACACCCCGGTGCTGGCGTCTGCCCATGCGCCTGAAAGTCAGGCCCATGGAAGCCATGCGCCTGAAAATCCGGCGGACGGGAAACCCGTCCCTGCTGCGGTGGAAACCCGTCCCTGCGGTGACGGAAAGTCAGGCGATACCTTTAGAAAAGAAAAACAAAGAGCGCGAAGGCGCGCGGCTCGGCCCTGTGAGGGGCCATCCGCGACCGTCGCTCTCGGCGCGGTGCCCTCGCGTGTCGAGTTCGGGAAGCGTCAGTATCAAGGCCCTGATGGGGGCTGGTACAAGCGGCCCGATTGCCCCGATGATGCCAAGGCGTTCGACGCATGGCTGATCGCGGGGCAGAAAAGCAACGCTGCGCGGCCTTCTGGCCGGGTAGGTGCTGAGAAACAAAGAGCGTGAAGGGAAAAGCGATGAACGAACTGAATGAACAACTGCACGCGGGCGAAGCTGAACCCGATTTCCTGCTGGTGTCGGAGTGTGGCCGATTTACCATGCAAAAGCGGGGGCAAGGTCTGGCGACGGAATATGTCGTCTGCGAGATAGACCCCGATGGGGAACTGGTCGGCCTGTGGGTCTGCGACACGCAAGCCGGGTTCTACCATCCGCAAGCCGTGTGGCAGTTTCCCTATACCCAAGCCCCGGAAAGCGAAGCAATCCAGCCCTCTGATGGGTGGATGCTGCTGGCCCATAGCGCGAAAGGCTTCATGCGGTTGATTGCATCGCAAGCGCCGCTTGAGCCGGGGCGCGCGCCTCTGGCGCGGGTCCAGCGATGGGACGGGCAGGCATGGGAAACTTACGTGGAAGCTGACCTTGTGTCGCTTGCTCGCTTGGTTGATCTGACAAACCGCGAAGGCTGGCTCGGGGCGTTCTTCGGCCCTATCCAGCCGGAACAAATAGACCTGATGGGGCGCGCTCAATGAGCCGCGCCCCGAAAGGTCAAGGCGTCGTCGGAACCCCGGCAAAAATCGCGCGCCAGTGCGATAGCGCCACCGGGCAGGGGGAAGGGGGCCGCAAAACGGCCCCCCTACTCCACGGCCCGGAAAAGGGGGTTTCCGTCGAAAGCCGCAAAACGGGGGTTCAAGGGGTCTCCCCTTTCGCCGCGTCGATCCTGAAAGGATCGGCGGGGCGTCCTCTCTCTATCTTGATAGTCTAACAACGAGTGACAGCCTGTTGAAAACAAAGGCAAAAACATGGGAAAAAAGGTACAACCTATCCAAGGGCGTCGCTGCGTCTCTCCCGGCATTGTCGATGGCGTGGAAGTGCGCTGCCGCAAGTGTCCGCAATGTCGTGCTGCGTACACTGACGCGTGGGTGCTTGCCTGCATGGCGGAAGGGCAATCCGGGGTGAAAATGTGGGCGGTCACGCTCACATATCGCCCCGGTGAACTGGGCGAAAATTTCCTGAAATATTCCGACGTTCAAGACGCGTTCAAGCGGGTTCGCTTCCACGGGTACGGTTTCCGCTACCTCGTGGCTGGTGAACTCGGCGGCGCAAAGGGTCGCCCGCATTGGCACGCCCTGATCTTCTGGGATGATGAGCCGCCCGAAAAGGGCGAATTGCTCAATCCTCAAGACGCGGGCAGTTTGACAATTCCGCCCCGGTGGAATTGGCGGTTCTGGCCGCATGGGCATAGCCACATAGATGAGGGCGTTGAGCCGCAATTCGCGCGCTACGTCTGTAAGTATGCGCAAAAGGCGGAAAGCGGCGCGAATTTCTTCGTCATGTCGCGCAAGCCGGGTCTCGGGATGGAATATTTCGATGAACACGCGCGCCGACATGCGGCGAATAGGTCGATAGTGCCGGGGAACGTGTTCACGGTCTCCGGGTTCGACGGTGCGCTGTCGCCTGCAAGGTGGAAGCGATACCGGCAAACCTTCTATGAGGCATGGCAAGAAATCCACGGCGATGCTGACGTGCTGATGGCATGGGAAGCGTTCGAAAATATCATGCTGGACGATGAGCGGGCTGAATGGGAAGCCGCAAGCGATGCCGTGAAAATGGCCGATGTGAAGCTGCCAGAGGCCCGCGATTGGCAAACATGGCATGTGAAGCTGTCCTATCTGGACAACGAAAAGAGTGGGGGCGCGCCTTCTGTGCAGCGTCTCTCAACCTATCAACGGGATGGTGTGCGGTTCATGCGCCTGGAGCATGACGGCAAGAAAAAGTGGCTTATCGGCAAGTTCCATCTGCCGGGGCTGGCGAAAAATATCATCAACGCCCAAAGCGGCAAAACGGCGCGCAAGGTCGATATTCCGATCAGTCCGCAACAGTTCTGGGATATTCGCCACGGCAAGCGCCCGATGCCGGAAAACGATCCTTTCGCGCAAAGCGATTGGATTACAAATCAAGCGGCGAAAGTCCGTCTTGAAAGGGGTCTGCGGTCGGTTTCGTCGGTGGTCCGTAGGGCCTCCGCAAAGCCGAATTACCGCACCCCGAAAAAAAAGGCTGCTCACTCGTAACAAAGCCGGGGGCAACGCTCGCGGCTTAAAGCGGGTCGAGCATCCCCAGAGGATCGTCACGCGCACCAGCGGCCAGAGGATCGTCAGAGGATCGCCCGCCGCGTCCAGCGGGTCGAGCATCGC
>JAIVHI010000293.1 GCA_020201155.1 Loktanella sp.
CCAAGTGAAGATTATCGACAAGGACCGAGAGCCACGCTGGCAACATGCCCGGTGCCGCGCCCCGCGGGGCTGACGCAGAGCAACTGGAGAAGACGGAATGAAAATCGGTTTCATCGGGCTTGGAAACATGGGTGCGCCGATGGCGCGCAACCTATTGGCGGCGGGTCATGTCGTCACGGGCTTCGACCCTGCGGCAAGCCCCAAAGGCATCCCCATGGCCGCCTCTGCCTCCGCAGCGGCGTCAGGCGCGGACGTGGTCATCACGATGCTGCCGAACGGGGACATCCTGAAATCCGTCGCGCAGGACATCCATCCCCATATGCCGCCCCGCACGGTGCACCTCGACTGCTCGACCGTCGACGTCGAGAGCGCAAGAGCAGTCGCCCAAGCTGCAACGGAGGCTGGCCTTTCGGCAGTCGATGCGCCGGTGTCAGGCGGCGTGGGCGGTGCGACACTGGGCACGCTGACCTTCATGGCGGGCGGACCCGAAGCGGCTTTCGAGGCCGTCCTGCCGCTCTTGGGTGTCATGGGACAGCGGGCCGTCTTCTGCGGTGCGGCGGGCAATGGCCAAGCCGCCAAGATCTGCAACAACATGATCCTCGGGATCACCATGATCGGCACCTGCGAGGCCTTCGCTCTGGCTGACAAGCTGGGACTGGACCGACAAGCGATGTTCGACGTGGTCAGCACGTCTTCGGGTTCTTCATGGTCGATGAACAGCTATTGCCCCGCGCCGGGCATCGGGCCCGAAAGCCCGGCCGACAATGGCTACAGGCCGGGCTTTGCTGCAGATTTGATGCTGAAAGACCTGCGGCTCGCCCAAGCGGCTGCGGCGGCCGCAGACGCGGATACGCCGCTCGGTCAACACGCACAGGACCTTTATGCCCGGTTCGTCGAAGAGGAGGACGGCGCAGGCCGGGATTTTTCGGCCATGCTGCCGCGCTTCGAAAAACGCGGACGCGGTGACTGAGGCAGCGTCGGAACTGGGGGTTTCACACCCCCAGACCCCCGTGGAGTTTATCAGCAAGATGAAGGTTAGGACGATCTTAACCTTTGCCGATGTAGACTGAGGATGCGCCGCGGACTGGAGAGTTGAGCGGCGTGCAAGGTGAAGCCCCGCCTGGTCAGGCGCCAGGCGGGGTCATATCCTTCATCTTGCCAGATAAACTCCCGCCGGAGGCAGTGCAGATGTCGCCGCCGGACCAAACCTCGCCCACGATATACCTGCAAGCACCTCCAGAAGCTTGCGCACATCCTCGAAGTGAAGTCCCGTCGTCGGCTCGTCGAGAATATAGAGCGTCCGCCCCGTTGACCGCTTGGCCAACTCCTTTGACAGTTTCACCCGCTGCGCTTCGCCGCCCGACAGGGTCGTCGCCTGCTGGCCTACCTTGATGTAACCCAGACCCACACGCACAAGCGCATCCATCTTTTCACGGATGGAGGGCACGGCGGTAAAGAAGGTCTGGGCATCCTCGACCGTCATGTCCAGCACGTCGGCGATGGACTTGCCTTTGAACTTCACCTCCAGCGTTTCGCGGTTGTAGCGCGCGCCCTTGCAGGTCTCGCACTCGACATACACGTCCGGCAGGAAGTGCATCTCGATCTTGATCACCCCGTCGCCCTGACAGGCCTCGCAGCGGCCACCCTTGACGTTGAAGCTGAACCGGCCGGGCTTGTAGCCGCGGGCCTTGGATTCGGGCAGCCCGGCGAACCAGTCGCGGATCGGGGTGAAGGCGCCGGTATAGGTTGCGGGGTTGCTGCGCGGCGTCCGCCCGATGGGGCGCTGGTCGATGTCGATGACCTTGTCCAGATGTTCAAGCCCCTTGATCGTCTCGCAGGGCGCGGGTGTCTGGCGCGCACCGTTCAGCTTCATCGACGCGGTCTTGAACAGCGTCTCGATCGTCAGCGTGGATTTGCCGCCGCCCGAGACCCCTGTCACGCAGACGAACTTGCCCAGCGGGAAATCAGCAGTCATCTCGTGAAGGTTGTTGCCCGTGGCCTTGACGACCGTCAGCTTCTTCTTGTTGCCCTTGCGCCGTGTCGCGGGCACCGCGATCTCGCGTCGCCCCGCAAGGTAGTCGCCGGTGATCGAGCCTTCGGTCGCGATCAGTTCAGCGACCGTGCCCTTGGCCACGACATTGCCGCCATGAACACCGGCGCCCGGGCCGATGTCGAAGACATAATCGGCCTCGCGGATCGCTTCCTCGTCGTGTTCGACGACGATCACCGTATTGCCTTGGTCACGCAGGTTCTTGAGCGTGGTCAAAAGCCGGTCGTTGTCACGCTGGTGCAGACCGATCGAAGGCTCGTCGAGCACATAGAGCACGCCGGTCAGGCCCGAGCCGATCTGGCTCGCAAGCCTGATCCGCTGGCTTTCCCCGCCCGACAGCGTGCCTGCATTGCGCGACAGCGTCAGGTATTCGAGGCCCACGTTGTTGAGAAAGCCAAGCCGTTCACGGATTTCCTTGAGGATGGCGCGTGCGATCTCGTTTTTCTGCTTGCTCAGGTAGTCGGGGACCCGTTCGGTCCAGTCAAAGGCTTCCTTGATCGACAGTTGCACGACCTGCCCCACGTGGCGGTCCCCGATCCTGACGGCCAGTGCTTCGGGGCGCAGGCGGTAGCCTTCACAGACCTTGCAAGCCCGATTGTTCTGGAACTGCTCGAACTCTTCGCGGATCCAGTTGCTGTCGGTTTCGCGGTAGCGGCGTTCCATGTTGGGGATGACGCCTTCGAAGGGGCGGCTGACGGTGTAGACGCGACCGCCTTCATCGTAGCGGAACTTGATCTCTTCCTTGCCGGACCCGCGCAGGAAGACCTGCTGCACCCGTTCGTCCAGATCCTTCCACCGGGCATTCTTGTTGAAGCCGTAGTGCTTGGCGATGGCCTCGATGGTTTGCAGAAAATAGGGCGACTTGCCCTTGCGCCACGGGGCCAGTGCGCCGTCGCTGATCTTGAGCGTCTGGTCAGGCACGACAAGGCGTTCGTCGAAGAACAGCTCGACCCCCAGACCGTCGCATTTGGGACAGGCCCCGAAGGGTGCGTTGAACGAGAACAGGCGTGGCTCGATTTCGGGAATGGTGAACCCGGAGACCGGACAGGCGAAGTTCTCGGAAAAGGTGAACCGTTCCGGCTCACCCTCTTGCGGGGCGGTTTCGAGAACGGTGATGCCATCGGCAAGGTCGAGTGCTGTGCGGAACGAATCCGCCAACCGCGTCTCCAGCCCTTCGCGCACGACGATTCGGTCGACCACAACGTCGATATCGTGGCGGAACTTCTTATCCAGCGTGGGCGGTTCGTCCAGTTCATAGAACTGACCGTCGACCTTGACCCGCTGGAAGCCCTGTTTGCGCAGGTCCAGAAACTCCTTGCGGTATTCGCCTTTGCGGTCGCGGATGATCGGGGCCAATAGGTAGCCGCGCGTGCCCTCCTCCATGTCCATGACCCTGTCGACCATGTCCTGCACCTGCTGCGCCTCGATCGGAAGACCGGTGGCAGGGCTGTAAGGCGTGCCCGCCCGCGCAAACAGCAGGCGCATGTAGTCGTAGATTTCCGTGACGGTGCCGACTGTCGAGCGGGGGTTCTTGGAGGTCGTCTTTTGCTCGATGGAAATCGCGGGGCTGAGGCCCGAGATGTGATCCACATCCGGCTTTTCCATCATGTCGAGGAACTGCCGCGCATAGGCCGACAGCGATTCCACGTAGCGGCGCTGGCCTTCGGCATAGATCGTGTCGAAGGCCAGCGACGACTTGCCCGACCCCGACAACCCGGTGATGACCACAAGCTGATCGCGTGGAATGTCCACGTCGATGCCCTTGAGATTGTGTTCGCGCGCACCGCGAACTTCGATGTTTTTCAGCTCTGCCATTTCGGCCCCCCAAAGGCGTTCAGCTATCAGATAGACACGTCCAACCGTTTCGCCACCCCATATACGGAACGAAACGCGAACCTGACAGGGTTTTTTCCATGCCGCCTGACTGGGGGCCCATCGCACAGGATGTCGTGGGCGACCTGCTGGACACCCTGCCGGCCGACCAACGGCTGGGGTTGACCGTCTACGGCCACCGCGAGCGTGGCAATTGCACGGATATCGAAACCATCGTTCCTGCCGGCGAAGGCACACGTGACGCGATCCGCGCCGCGGTGAACGGGATCCAGCCGCTGGGCAAGACGCCGATGACCGATTCTGTCATCGCGGCTGCCGAAAGCCTGCGCTACACCGAAGACAGCGCGACGGTGATCCTGATCTCGGACGGGGTCGAGACCTGTAATCCGGACCCCTGTGCCGCGGCGCGCCTGATGGAAGAGACGGGGATCGATTTTACCGCGCATGTCATCGGCTTCGATGTGGCGGGCGATGCCGAGGCGCTGCTTCAGATGCAGTGCATCGCGGACGAGACCGGCGGCCAGTTCATTCCCGCCGCCAACGCAAGCGAGCTGACCGCCGCGCTGACCAGCGTCGTCGAAGAGCCGGTTTTCCACGACGCGACCCTGCGGGCCGTGATCGGTGACGAAAACGGTCCCGAAGTTGAAGACCCCGTGCTGTGGTCCGTGACCGGCCCGGAGGGCGCAATCATCACCGACGAAGGCGGCAACCCCAAGACACTGGGCCTGCGCGACGACCGCTATGACGTGTCGGCGTACCGCCTGATCGACGAGATGGAGGTCACCGCGGCCCTGAGCGTCGACGGTGCGGATACCTCTGTCACCGTCGTCTTCCCCGAAGCACTTCCGCAGGCCAGCCTTTCGGCGCCCGACAGCGTGCCCGGCGGGTCGACCTTCATGGTGGAATGGGTCGGTCCCGACGACGACAGCGACAACGTGCAGATCGGGACGCCGGGCGAAGGCTACTACGGCTACATCTATACCCGCGAAGGCAATCCGCTGGAGTTTCAGGCCCCCTTCCAGCCGGGTGACTACGAATTGCGTTACGTCCTCAATGATCGCGAAACGATTGCGACGCGCCCGATCACCGTGACAGAGGCCGAGGTCGGGCTCGACTTTCCCGCAGAGGTTCCCATGGGAACCGCCTTCGACGTCAGCTGGGTCGGACCGGATGCCGCGCGGGACAACATCCAGATCGGGCCGCAGGATGGTGGCTACAGCCATTATATCTACACCGAGACCGGCAATCCCGTGACGCTTTTCGCGCCCGGTACGCCGGGCACCTACGAGGTGCGCTATCGCTTCCGCGACAATGAGACCATCCTCGCCCAGCCGATTACCGTGGTTCCGATGGACATCACGCTCGATTTTCCGGCCGAGGTGGCAATGGGTGCCTCCTTCGACGTGACGTGGGGTGGCCCGGATTCGCCACGCGACAACATCCAGGTCGGCCCGGTCGACGGTGGCTACAACGACTATGCCTATACGAATGCCGGACAAACCGTGACACTGACCGCCCCTGCAGAACCGGGCGAATTCGAGGTGCGTTACCGCCTGCAGGACCGCGAGACGATTTTTACCAAACCGATCATGGTGATCGAGGAGCAAAGCCAGATCGTAGCCCCGGCCACCGCCCCCATCGGCGCGACCATTGAGGTCGGCTGGGACGGACCGGACAACGACCGCGACTACATTTCGGTCGGCAAGCCCGGTGAGAATTACGTGCACTACACCTACACGCGCGAAGGCAATCCGCTGGACCTTGTCCTGCCCGTCGAGCCGGGGACATACGAAATTCGCTACCAGCTGCGCGAAGGCGGTGCGATTCTCGCCAGTGAACCGATCGAGGTGACTGACCTCAAAGGCAGCCTGACCGCCCCCGATACGGCAACAGCGGGCAGCACGGTCTCTGTCGGATGGGACGGACCGGACTACGACCGCGACTATATTTCCGTGGGCCTGCCCGGCGAAAGTTACACAGGCTACACCTATACCCGCGAAGGGAACCCTCTCGACCTTCTGATGCCGACCGAGCCCGGCACCTACCAGCTGCGCTACCAGATGCGTCAGGACGGCAAGATCCTTGCCACGCGGGAAATCACGCTGACCGAAACGCAGGCCGGCCTTGTCACGCCGCCCACCGCCGCCGCCGGTGACACCATCACGGTCGGTTGGGACGGGCCGGGCTATGACCGCGATTACATCAGCGTCTCAGACGAGGACGGCGGTCGCACGATCAATTACACCCGCGTGCGCGACGGCAACCCGCTGGAGCTGCTCATGCCGTCGCAACCCGGCGATTACGTCATCATGTACCGGTTGAACCAGGGCGACGAGGTGATGGCATCGAATCCGATCACGCTGACGGATGTGAAGGCCGAACTGGAGGTGCCCGAGACGGCAACCGCAGGAGAGATCCTGTCGATCCCGTGGGAGGGCCCCGGCTATCCGCGCGACTACATTTCGGTATCGGCCGAGCCCGATGGCCGGACGATCAACTACGACCGGGTCAGCGCGAATGAACCGGCCGAAATCGCCATGCCGCCCGAACCGGGCGAATATTACATCCTCTACCGGACCAATCAGGACGACCGCGTGCTCTTCAGTCAGGCGATCACGGTGACGGATGTCACCGCGTCCGTCACAGCACCCGAAACCGCCCGCATCGGTGAACCGGTCGACGTGACATGGGAAGGCCCGGACTTCCGGCGCGACTACATCGCCGTCTCGGCCGAACCGGACGGGCGGACGATATCCTACGCGCGCACGTCTTCGGACAATCCAGTCACGATCACCATGCCCAGCGAACCCGGCAGCTACTTTATCGTCTACCGTATGGGGCAAGGCGACCGCGTCCTGTTCTCGCAGCCCATCGAAGTCACCAACGTGAAAGGCCAGATCATAGCCCCGCCCGAAGTCGCAATGGGCGAAGACCTGCCCGTGGGCTGGGACGGCCCCGATTTTCCCCGCGACCGCATAGTCCTTGCCGACCCCGAAACCGGTGGCACGGTGACCTATGCACGACCGAGTTCAGGCAATCCGGTGATGCTTCGGACCCAAGTCGACCCGGGCGACTATGAACTGCAATACCAGTTGGGCAACGACCACGTCATCATCGCCCGGCAGGCGGTGACGATCACGGAGTAACTTTATGAGTTTATTTGGAAAGGATTTTCAGTATGCGCGTCTCATCGCTTTTCATTGCCGCCGTCATACTTGCGGGCTGCAATGCTCAAACCGGTGAAACTTCTCAACCCGGACCCGATATTCCTATGATTTACGCACAGGATATCGGTTTAACGCCCAATGAGACGAACATGCAGACTTCTACAACGGTCTGTGGAAATATCTTCGGGCTCGTGATCGGACGTGGTGGAGCGATCACAACACTGGCAGATGGACGACGTGGGCCCAGGCCGTGGTATGCCACGCAAGAGCAGATTAACTGTGTCCTGGCAAACGACTTGGCGATCAGGAACGTCAATATGGATACTTGAGCTGAAATCGCGTGCCTCGCCCACCCAGTCTGGACCCGGCCCACGCCCCGAGAGCTACTCAAAGC
The DNA here is from genome assembly GCA_020201155.1 of Loktanella sp. GTDB lineage: Bacteria > Pseudomonadota > Alphaproteobacteria > Rhodobacterales > Rhodobacteraceae > JAIVHI01. The sequence continues at coordinate 7,445 of JAIVHI010000293.1, forward strand.
GCCAACGACTTTCGTTCCAGTTGAGACCAAGTTCACGGGCGATCTTGGTGAAACTTTCCGCCTGTCCCTTTTTCATGGCAA
>JAIVHI010000016.1 GCA_020201155.1 Loktanella sp.
CTTCAAGAGATCACGGCGCAGATGGGCATGACGCCTGCCGATGCCATTGCCGTGGGCGACGGCGCCAATGATCTGGGGATGCTGGGGCTTGCGGGCATGGGCGTGGCGCTGCACGCCAAGCCTGCGGTGCAGGCAAAGGCCGATATCCGGATCAACCACGGTGATCTGACGGCGCTGCTTTATTTGCAGGGCTATGCCGAAAGCGACTTCGCCCAAGCCTGAAAAGGGCGCCCGCAGGCGCCCCTGAAGGTCAGCCTTCTTCTGTCGGGCCGCCGGCCTCTTTCCAGCCGGGGAAACCACCGATATTCGTGACGTTGCTGAACCCCATGTCCTTGAGCGTCTTGCCCGCAAGGGCGGCCTGACCGCCTGCGCCGCAGATCAGATAAATCTCTTTCTCTGGCGTCAGGTAGTCCCGGTAAAGCGCTGTTTCGGGGTCCGCCGCGAACTCCATCAGCCCGCGCGGCAAGCGCTTGCCGTCCTTGATCGTGCCGGACTTTTCAATATCCGCGCTGTCACGCACGTCGATGAAAAGGGCGTCACCGCCTTGGTTATAGCGGGCGACCGCCTCTTCCGAGGACAGTTTGGGCACAACGGCGTCGGCGGCTTCCATGTAGTCTTTGGATGTCTTCGGCATGATGGATTCCTTCAATCGTCTGTCTTGTATTCCGGGTCTCCTGAAAAAACGGCCCGGACAAAAGTCCGGGCCAGTCCAACAGGGAGGTGGTGGCCATACCCCGCCACCGTGGGGATTGTTCAGGTCAACGTCACGCGCGGTGATCGGTTCCCCCGACTTACGACACCAGCCGATACCCGCCTTGTTCGGTCACCAGCAGACGCGCGTTCGAAGGATCGGGCTCGATCTTCTGGCGCAAACGGTAGATGTGGGTTTCCAGCGTGTGGGTGGTGACGCCGGCGTTGTAGCCCCAAACCTCGTGCAGCAGCACGTCGCGCGGGACGACGCCGTCATTCGAGCGGTAAAGGAACTTGAGGATGTTCGTCTCTTTCTCGGTCAGTCGCACTTTCCTGTCGTCCTCGGTTACCAGCATCTTCTGGGCGGGTCGGAAGGTATAGGGCCCCATCTGGAACACGGCGTCTTCGGATTGTTCGTGCGTGCGCAACTGGCTGCGGATGCGTGCGAGAAGGACGGGGAACTTGAAGGGCTTGGACACATAGTCGTTGGCGCCGGCATCGAGCCCCAGAATGGTGTCCGAATCGCTGTCCTGCGCGGTCAGCATCACAATGGGGCATTTCACGCCCTGCTTGCGCATCACGCGGCACAATTCGCGGCCATCCGTGTCGGGCAGGCCCACGTCGAGGATCATAAGGTCGTAAAGCTGCTCCTTGGCCTTGACCATCGCCTCGGCGCCGTCGGCGGCTTCGAAAACGTCGAAGTCCTCGGTCATCAAAAGCTGTTCGCCCAGCGCTTCGCGCAGGTCGTCATCATCGTCCACGAGCAAGATTTTCTTCAACTGTGCCATCGGTGCCTCCACGTTCCTGTGATCGTGAGTTGTGCATCAGATACGGATGAAACAAGCTACGGGTTGCGCTGTCTCACACGGACGTGTGATTGCACCCCGAATTGTTACAGAATATCACGGAAATCGCGACAGCCGGTCGCAGAAACGCCGAAAGCCGCCATGTCGCTTGCCCCCACTGAAACAGAACGTCTGGCCCGTGCGCGGGCTGATCTGGGGTTTGGCTTGCCGGTGGCGGTAGCGGGGCTTGGATTGGTGCTGGCGGCCGAGGCCGTGACGCCCGCGCGACTGGACGCCCTGCGTGCGGAAGGTGGCGTTGCCTTGGCCGTGACCGTGCGGCGGGCCCAGACCCTGAAGGCGCGGGTTTATGACACCGATGTGGCGCGGATCGCGCTGCCGCGGGACGCAAATGTCGCTTGGGTGCGGGCCGTCGCGGACCCCGCCGACGATCTGGCGCATCCGATGAAAGGCCCCCTGACAGCACAACGCGACGGCGACGCGACGCTGGCGCGGGTTGCGGTTGCGCTGACGAAGGTTGCGCGCCTGTTGCCGGCAGCCCTGATCCTGCCGCGGGCGGATGCCGTGGCGCTGGCCGAACGCGACGGTCTGACGGTGGTCGATGCTGCCCTTTGCAGGATCAGGGATTCGACACGGTCGAGGCGAACCACCGGCTGGGATTCGAGGACGACGAACGTGATTTTCGCATCGGGGCCGAAATCCTGCGCAAGATGGGTTTCGGCGCGGTGCGGCTGATGACGAACAACCCCGCCAAGATCGCCAAGATGGAAGGCTGCGGAATTGCCGTGACCGAACGTGTGCCGTTGCAGGTGGGCGAGACGGACCAGAACCGCGCCTATCTGGCGACCAAAGCCGCGAAGTCGGGGCATTTGCTGTGAAGGCGTCGGACCTCGTGGTGACGCCAGCCGGCGCGCGGTTCATGGGGCGCAGGTTTCCTTGCGTCATCGGGCGCCGCGGGGTGACGGACCGCAAGCGCGAGGGCGACGGCGCCACGCCGCGCGGCGTGCACGGAGTCGTCGGGATGCTCTATCGTCCCGACCGCATGGCGCGACCGGCGGACTGGGCGCTGCCGATCAGGCCCGGTGATCTGTGGTCAGACGACACCACGGACATCGACTACAACATGATGGTGCGCGCGCCCTACGCGGGCCGCGCCGAATCCCTGCGCCGCGCCGATCCGCTTTACGATCTGATCCTGCTGACGGACTGGAACTGGCCCTATCCGGTCAAGGGGCGCGGGTCCGCGATCTTTCTGCACCAGTGGCGCAGACCGGGCTATCCAACCGAGGGCTGTGTGGCCTTCCGGCGGGCCGACCTGCGTTGGATCGCGCAGAGGTTAAGTGTTAGCAGCCGGGTTGTTATCGCATAGCGCTGGACCTTCTGCCCTTATCCAGTCCAAACGGACCCGGCAGGATGAAAAGATGAATAAGCAAGGCCCCTTCATGACCCCCGATCAGATCGCAGAGCTTCCCTATCGCCCCTGCGTCGGCGTGATGCTGATCAATCCGCGTGGTCATATCTTCGTCGGACAGCGACGCGATTCGGACGAACCTGCGTGGCAGATGCCGCAGGGCGGGGTCGATCGCGGCGAAAAGACGATCGACGCTGCACTCCGCGAGCTGTGGGAAGAGACAGGCATCAGCGACAAGCTGATCTCGATCGAGGCCGAGATGCCGGAGCTGGTGCGCTACAATCTGCCGGAACATCTGGTCGGTCGGGTCTGGAAGGGCCGCTATCGCGGGCAGGAACAGAAATGGTTCCTGTTCCGGTTCCACGGCTCGGACGACGACATCGACCTGGACACCGAGCATCCCGAGTTCTCCGAGTGGCGCTGGCTGCCCAAGGACGAGGTGCTGGAACAGATCGTGCCGTTCAAGCGCGAAGTCTATGCCAAGGTCCTCGACGCCTTTGCAAACCGTCTTTAACGCAGCCGCTCCAACAGGCTGAGAGAGGCCCACCCGTCAGCGGGCAGGTTCGATGCTGTCTGATAGGCGCGGATGGCGCGGCGCGTGCCGGGGCCTATGACACCGTCGACGGGTCCGGCGTTGAAGCCCGCGGCGTTCAGACGGTCCTGCAATTCGCGCCGTTCGGCGCGGAGCAGATCCCGGTCGCCCTCGGGCCAGGGCTGCTCCAGCGGTCCGATCCCGGTGATGCGGTCGCCCAGATGGCCGACCCCGATCACATAGGCTTCGGCGTTGTTGTAGCGCGCGATCACGTCGAAGTTCCGGAACACGAGGAACGCAGGCCCAAGCCCGCCCGTCGGGGTGATCAGGTCGGCGTCGCCGTGGTTCGGCACCGCCTGTCCCGCGGGCGTGACGACGCCCAGATTGGCCCATTCCGACGGGCTGCGGGTGACAGCGCGATTCGACTGCGCAAAATCGAACCCCTGCGGCAGGCGCACTTCCACGCCCCAGGGCTGGCCGGTGCGCCAGCCAAAGCGGGACAGGTAGGCGGCCGTCGAGGCCAGCGCGTCGGTGGGATCGTCGGCCCAGATATCGCGCCTGCCGTCACCGGTGAAGTCGACGGCATAGGCTTGATAGGAGGTGGGGATGAACTGCGTGTGACCCATCGCGCCCGCCCATGATCCGGTCATGTCCTGCGGGGCCACGTCGCCGTTTTGCAGGATCGTCAGAGCGGCGATCAGCTGCGCCTCGAAGAATGCCCCCCGCCGACCGTCGTAGGCCAGTGTCGCGAGGGTCGAGATCAGGGGGATGTCGCCGCGCCGTTGGCCATAGTTGCTTTCCATCCCCCAGACCGCCAGCACCACATGCGCATCGACCCCGTAGGTGGCTTCGATCCGTGACAGCAACGCGGCGTGGTCCTCGGCCAGCGCCCGGCCGGTGGTGACACGCGTGTCGCTGGCAGCCGTCGCCATGTAATCGCCCAGGGGCCGGACGAACTCGGCCTGATTGCGGTCCCTCTCGATGGTGTCCGGCAGGTAGCGGACGCCCTGAAAGGCCGCGTCGAAGGTGCTGGCGGAAATCCCTTCGCGCAGGGCGCGGCTGCGGAACCCGGCGATCCACTGCTCGAAGCTGCCCGCCTGCGCGGAAGCTGCGACAGGAAGGGCCAGAAGGCTGGCGAGGACGATGCGGCGGCAAAGCATAGGGGGTCCGGGTTGGGGGTAAGCGACGGGTTCAGTTTACCGTTAGGCGGCCACGCGACAATCATATCTGGCGGATGCGGGCGGGTTTCAGCCGGCGCGCGGAACCGGTCCTGCACCGCGGGGTTGGGTGGCACACATCAGGAGTACCGGATGAGCACCCCCAAGAAATACGATCACATCGACTTTCAGCCGCCGCAGGATGCTGCTGATGCCGCCGCGAAAGGTCTGGACCTGCGCGACGCATTCGACCGTGGCGGCACCGCGACCGGGCGGTGATCCGGGCCGGGACTGGGCCAAAGGCGTAAAGGGCCAGATGGACAAGGCGGACGAAGGCTGAGACGCTTTCGCTATTTCGCCTTGCGCTTGCGTTCGACCTTGCGCTTGGTCTTGTCCGTCTTCTTCTTGTGCGCCGACATCTTGCGGCGGGGCGGCTTGCCACGGCTTTTCGCGGGTCCGCGTGGCATGGTCTTGCCGTCGATATCGACGATCTCGCCCAGCAGGCCGCCGGTGACCGGGGCCGCTTCGGTCAGCTTCAAGGTCACGCGCTGGCCCAACCCGATCACAAGACCCGAATCCGATCCCATCAACGTCTGGCTGTCCTGATCGTAGTGGAAATACTCGGCCCCCAGATCACGCATCGGAACCATCGCGTCGGCGCCGGTTTCGTCCAGCTTCACGAAAACGCCGAAGCGGGCGATGCCGCTGATCCGTCCGGGCATTTCCGCACCGATCCGGTCGGACAGAAAGGCCGACAGGTAGCGGTCGGTCGTGTCGCGTTCGGCGGTCATCGACCGGCGTTCGGTGTCCGATATCTGCTTGCCCGTGGCGTCGAGGTTTTCGATGTCCCAGTCGGACAGCCCGTCCTTGCCCCAGCCGTGGGCCGTGATCAGTGCGCGGTGCACGATCAGGTCGGCATAGCGTCGGATGGGCGAGGTGAAGTGGGCGTAGGACCGCAAGGCAAGGCCGAAATGGCCGAAGTTTTCGGGGCTGTAGTAGGCCTGCGTCATCGACCGCAGCGTCGAAAGCGAGATCAGTTCGCTGTCATCCGTGCCACTGGCCTGCGCCAAAAGCCGGTTGAGGTGTTCGGTCTTGAGCACCTGCCCTTTCGCCAGCGTCAGCCCTGATGCCTTGGCGACCTCGCGCAGCGCGTCAAGTTTCGCGGGCGAGGGTTCTTCGTGGACGCGGAACAACAAGGGGGATTTCTTGGCGATCAGGGTCTCGGCGGCGGCCACGTTGGCCAGCACCATGAATTCCTCGATCAGCCGATGGGCATCCAGCCGGTCCTTGTAGTTGACGCTGGTGACGCGGCCGTCCTCGGACAGGACGATCTGCCGTTCGGGCAGGTCCAGTTCCAGCGGCTGGCGCCTTTCGCGCGCGGATTTCAGCGCGGCATAGGCACCGTATAGCGGCTTGAGCACATCATCCAGCAGGGGCGCCGTCTTGTCGTTCGGCTGGCCGTCGATGGCGGCCTGCACCTCTTCGTAGTTCAGCGATGCGGCAGAGCGCATCAGCCCGCGGTGGAAGGCGTGACTGACCTTGTTGCCTTCGGCGTCGATCCGCATCTCGACAGCCAGACAGGCGCGGTCCACGCCTTCGTGCAGCGAACACAGATCACCCGACAGCGCGTCGGGCAGCATCGGCACGACGCGGTCGGGGAAGTATGTGGAATTGCCGCGCTTGCGCGCCTCGTGGTCCAGTTCGGACCCGGGCGTGACGTAGTGGGCGACGTCCGCGATGGCGACCCAGATGGTGAAGCCCCCGTCGTTGTGCGGTTGCACATGGCAGGCATCGTCATGATCGCGCGCGTCCCATGGGTCGATGGTCAGAAGCGGCATCTCGCGCAGGTCGCGGCGCTTGCCCAGGGGCGCGGGCTTGGCCGCTTCCGCCTCGGCCACCACGTCGTCGGGAAAATGGTCGGGGATGCCGTGCTGGTGAATCGCGATCAGGCTGACGGCCTTGGGTTGGCCGGGGTCACCCAGCCGCGTGACGATCCGCGCCTTGGGCAGACCCATTCGCCCCTTTGGGCCGGCCTGTTCGGCCTCGACCAGTTCGCCGTCTTTCGCGCCGCCGACGGCCCCTGCAGGAACGATCCATTCCTTGTTGGCACCCTTGTCGATCGGCACGACGCGCCCGCCCTCGGACCCCGCACGATAGATGCCCAGAATGCGCTGGGCACCGCTGGCGATGCGGCGGATCATGCGGGCGGTGTGGGAATGATCCTCGCCTTTGACCTCGGTCAGGCGGGCAAGGATGCGGTCGCCCTCGCCCAGTGCCGGATCGGCCTGCCGCAGTTGCAGCAGGATGCGGGGTTCGGCACCTTCGCCCTGCCATTCCAGCGGGCGGGCGTAAAGGTCGCCGTCCGCGTCCGCGCCGGTTACCTGCACGACGGACACTGGCGGCAGTGTTTCGGCATCGCGGTAGGACGACCGCCGCTTGGTCAGCTTGCCGTCCTGTTCCAGCTCCTTGAGCATCCGTTTCAGATCGATCCGGGCGGCGCCCTTGATCCCGAACGCCTTGGCGATGTCGCGCTTGGCGGTCTTGGAGGGGTTTTCGGCGATCCAGTCGAGGATCTCGGATTTGAGGGGAATACGGGTCATACCCCCGCTTATCACGCGGCCAGCGCACTCGCCAGCACGGGCAGGCACCTGTCCAGCCGATAATCGAGCGACGAGTGATTGTCGGGAAACTCTTCGTAGGTGTGGGCGACACCGGCGCGGTCAAGCGCGGCATGCATCTGCCGCGCACCGTAAAGCAGGTTGTACTGGTCTTCGGTCCCGCATTCGATCCACAACGCCTTGAGGCTTTTCAGCGCGTCCACATGGTTCGGGATCATCCGCACCGGATCATGCGCCAGCCAAGCGGCCCATCGGTCGGGGTCCAACGTGCAGTCGCACAGGTCCACGGGCAGACGGATGCCGCAGAAGGCGTCTGGGTCGGGATCATAGGTCGCGGCCATGGCGAGCGTCATCAGCGTGTGTATATCGCCGCCCTTGACCTTGTCGGCGGTTTCAATCGACCGGACGAAAGCCTCGAATTCAAACGCGGAATCGCCCGACAGGCAGGCGGCGGCTGACCATGTATCGGCGTGCTGCATGGCGTGGATCATCGCGCCGTATCCGCCCGAGGACTTGCCGAAAAGGCCGCGCCTGCCGCGCCCTCCGCAGCCGATTTCGGATTCGATGGCGGTCAGCATGTCGCCGGTCAGGTAGTCGGCCCACCGGCCCATGGCGACCGAGTTAATATACTGGTTGCCGCCCAGCCGGGTGAAGCAATCGGGCAGGGCGACGCAGACCGGGTCCATGCCGCCCGCGATCAGCCGGTCCAGCCGTTCCGGCAGGTTTTCACCGAAGTTCTTCCAGCCAAGGTGGCTCAGGCCCGATCCGGTGAATCCGGCAAGGTCCACCAGAAGGGGAATGTCCGTGCCGTCGTGGCCTGCCGGGATGTAGACAGGCACCAGCCGCGTGCCGGAATCGCCCAGCATGTTGTCTGCCAAAGCGTCAGAGGTGACGGTGAGCGTGCGAATCGTGCCGGCGGGGCTGTTGCTGCGGCGCATGGGGAACCTTTCAGGCGAAGTAGTCGGTCAGGATGCGCGCGTAGATGCGCTTGAGCGTGTGGATGTCCTCGACCGGGACTTTCTCGTCGACTTGGTGCATGGTTTTGCCGACAAGGCCGAACTCGACCACCGGGCAGTGATCTTTCACGAAACGCGCGTCCGAGGTGCCGCCCGAGGTGGATAGCTCGGGCTGGGTGCCCAGTTCGGCCGTCACGGCGTGCCCGATCAGGTCCGACAGCTCGCCCGGCGGCGTGACGAAGCTCTCGCCCGAATTCTTGGCGGTCATGGCGATGCCGATGCCGGTCTCTTCGGCGACACGGTCGGCTTCGGCCTGCATCCAGTCGATCAGGTCCGCCCCCGTGTGCGTGTCGTTGAAGCGGATGTTCACCGTGGCGCGGCAGGTCGCGGGGATGACATTGGTCGCGGGGTTGCCCGTGTCCATCGTCACCACCGACAGGGTCGAGGCGTCGAAATGGTCGGTGCCCCGGTCCAACTCGTGCGACGACAGACGATCCATCAGTTTGGCCATCGCAGGGCAGGGGTTCTTTGCGCGGTGCAGATAGGCGGAATGGCCCTGCACGCCGGTGAATGTGAACCATGCCGACAGCGACCCGCGCCGCCCGATCTTCATCGCCTCGCCCATGCGGTTGGGGCTGGTCGGTTCGCCGACAAGGCAATGCGTCATCCGCTCGCCGTTGTCGGCCATCCAGTCCAGCAGGGCAGTGGTGCCATCGAGCGCATCACCTTCTTCGTCGCCGGTGATGGCCAGAACGACGGCGCCGTCCGGGGGTGTTTCGCGCACGAAATCGACGGCGGCTGCGGCAAAGGCCGCGACGCCGGATTTCATGTCGGTCGACCCGCGACCCCAGAGGAAGCCATCCCTGATCTCGGCCCCGAAGGGATCGACCGTCCAGGCGGCTTCGTCACCCACCGGCACCACGTCGGTATGCCCGTTGAACCCGAAGGTCCGGTTCGCACCCTTTCGGCCCCAGCGGGCGTAAAGGTTGCCGACACCGCCCCGGTCGACACGGGTGCAGTCGAAGCCGGCACCGCTCAGCAACGTTTCCAGCAGCACAAGCGCGCCGCCTTCGGTCGGGGTTACGCTGGGGCAGCGGACCAGATCAGCGGTCAGCGCGACGGGGTCGACGGGTGTGGTCATGAAAGCCTCCGGTTGGTGAGGAATGGCTACCGGTCGGCAGAGAGATTGGCAATCGACCCCAAGCGAGAGATCGCTGTGGCGTTGGTGTGCCACCCTGCCGCTTTGCGCGGCGCGGGTCGCCTAACCCTCGTCCTCGTCACCGAAAAAGGGGGTCATCTGTGCGACGATGACACTGTTCTCGTCCAGTGCCCGCTGCATCAGGTCTTTTTCGTCGTCCGAGATATCGTGGCCTTCGGCCAGCCGTTCTTCAAGCGTGCCGTAGCCTGACACATCAAGCGGCGACAGGTCGGCCTGCTTGAGGATCGCGACGGTTTCGCGGACGGCTTCCGCCTCGTCCACGCCGGAGGCATAGCACATCAGCGCCGCTCCGGTTGCGCCGTCGGGCAGACCGTCGTCCGCTTGCCGACCGACCTCGACCAGAAGGGTAAAGACTTTCTGTTTCGACGCTGCTTTGGCCATGACGCTCTCCCTCGGGTGCCGCAATGACCTGCGGCGTGATCCCGAAGTTGTCAAGCGCACAGCGCCTCAAGCAAGGAAGGCCAGCAACACGGCCGTGCCGTAGGCGCCGAACAACATCACGCTTTCGATGCCGATCCGTCCCGGCCCTTCGCGCTGGCGCAGGATCAGACCCGCAAGCAGGATCGCCGTCATCAGCAGGCCGGTGCCCAGCCAGTACAGGTCGGTCTGCGTGATCGCGTGGTAAAGCGACCCTTCGCGGTAAGCCACATCCGAGGCGACGAGGAAAAGGGTATCGAAGGTGTTGCCGCCGATGATGCCGCCGACCGCCAGTTGCAGCGACCCGCGCCGGACGGCGGTCAGGGTCGTCACGAATTCTGGCAACGACGTCACGAAGGCGGTCATCACGGCCCCCACAAGCGAGGCTTGCAGCCCGAACCGGCTAATGAACTGGCCCCCGATCTGCCCGATGACCCAGCCGCCTGTCCCCATGATCGCCACCAGTCCAAGGAAGATCAATGCAGGGCGCATGACCGAGGCCTCGGGGTCGTTTTCGGCGTCGGGTTCGTCGTGGTGCGTCGCTGTGGTCTCGACCGGCTTCCACATCGGCAGATCGCGCACGCTGACCGAAAGACGCAGCCCGTAGATGTAGCCGACAAGGATCAGGATCGAGACGGGATGAACGGACCAGAAGGTCAGTTCGGGCCCGGCCAGGGCGCAAAGCGGCAGCGCCAGAAGAATGATGAGAAGGATTGCCTGAAACAGGCTCTGCGGTTCGGCTGCCGCGTGTTCGAGATTCGCTTTCTTGTGGAGCGTATCGGCAATTGCCAGAAACAGGGTCTGCGCCGCGATGCCGCCGACGGCGTTTGAAAAGGCGAATGACGCCTCGCCCGACAGGGCCGCATTGACGGACACGACGACGCCTGCAAGCGATGTCGCCCCGCCTAGTATAACGCCGCCGACAAGGGCCTCGCCCATCGCCGTGCGATCGGCGATCACATCGGCCAATCCTGTCGCCTTGATGGACGACAGAATGACGGCCCCTGCGGCCACCGCGAAGATCAGGATCAGCAGGGTGAGTGAGAGGCCGCCGAAATCAAGCACGAAGCTTTAGCTTTTTACCGCGCGATAACCGGCGATCAGAATGCAGGCACCGAGGAAGCCGACGATCAGCTGCGGCAACCAGCTTTCAGCGGCGTAGATGCCGAGAAGGCCGAGGACAAAGTTCAGAACCGCCGCGCCGACGATGCCCAGAATGATGTTCAGCAGAATACCGGTGTCTGCCTTCATGAAGCTGGATGCAATCCAGCCAGCAAGACCGCCGATGATCAGCGATCCGAAAAAACCAAGTCCCATAAGTCCCTCACGATAGTGTTATCTTGCTAGGTAACGTCATGAGGTTCGTCTTGGTTCCCATTTCCTTCGTCGGACCAGCGCGATTTCGTGGCCCAGAGCGAGGACATGATCAGCACCCCCTGTATCGGGATGAAGCCGACAAGGAAAAGAGACAGCACCGAGGCCCAGACCGGAAAGTTCAGGTCGGCGCTGACACTGCGGAAGATGGGCCAGATCAGGACAAGGCAAAGGGCCAGCAAGGCTGCGTCGGCCATCACCGGACCCCAGGCCGCGAACCAGCCCGGACGCACCCCCGCCGCGATGCGCCGTCGGGCGATCATCCGCGAGATGATCATGCGGTCCGGTCGCCGCGCGTGGCGGCGGGGCGCGACGGACGTGTCACGTCAGTCCCGCAGCAGTTCGTTGATGCCGGTCTTGGACCGCGTGCGTTCGTCCACGCGCTTGACGATGACGGCGCAGTAGAGGTTCACGTTGTTCTTGCTGGGCATGGAGCCCGAGACGACCACTGAATAGGGCGGCACTTCGCCATACATGACTTCGCCGGTTTCGCGGTCGACGATCTTGGTGGACTGGCCGATGTAGACTCCCATGCCAAGGACCGAGCCTTCGCGGATGATGCAGCCTTCGACGACCTCGGAGCGGGCGCCGATAAAGCAGTTGTCTTCGATGATGGTGGGGCCTGCCTGCATCGGCTCAAGCACGCCGCCGATGCCGACGCCGCCTGACAGGTGCACGTTCTTGCCGATCTGGGCGCACGACCCGACCGTCGCCCAAGTGTCGACCATCGTGCCTTCATCGACATAGGCGCCAAGGTTCACGAAGCTGGGCATCAGCACGACGCCGGGGGCGATATAGGCGGATTTGCGGACGATGCAGTTCGGCACGGCACGAAAGCCGCCGGCACGCCATTCGGCGTCGCCCCATCCCGCGAACTTGCTGTCGACCTTGTCCCACCAGCCGCCGCCCTGCGGGCCACCGGACTGCATTTCCATGTCCTTGATCCGAAATCCCAGCAGCACGGCCTTCTTGGCCCACTGGTTGACGTGCCAGTCGCCGTTGTCCTGACGTTCGGCGACGCGCAGCTTGCCGCTGTCGAGCGCATTCAGCGTATCCTCGATCGCCTCGCGGGTTTCGCCCCCTGTCGTCGGGGTGATCTGGTCGCGGGTCTCCCATGCGGATTCGATGGCGGTTTCAAGCTGGGCGTTGGACATGGGTGTCTCCGGTGTCTGGGTTCCGCAGGGTCATAGCGGCAAGACCGGCCCGGTTCAACGCCACTTGATCGAACAGCCGATCGATGGGGTCTGTTCGTCGGGGCCCTTGCCTGTCTCGGCTATCAGTTTCATGGCGTTGACCAGTTCGGGCACGCGCCCCTCGGGCCCGTCCCGGCCCTTGTCGTCGATGCGTCCGCGATACTGCAGCTCGCCGTCGGCGTTGAAGCCGAAGAACTCCGGCGTGCAGACCGCACCGAAATCGCGTGCGACACTTTGGTCGGCGTCGATCAGGTAGGGGCAGGTCAGCCCGTGCTTGGCCGCAAAGGTCTTCATCCGGTCGGGCGCATCTGCGGGATAGGCCTCCCAGTCGTTGGACATGATGCAGGCCGTGCCGATGCCCATACGCTCGACCGCATGCAGATCGTCGGCCAACCTATCAGCGATTCCAGCGACGTAGGGGCAGTGGTTGCAGATAAAGGCGATCAAAAGCCCCTTTTCCCCCATCAGGCTCGATGTGGAATGACTGTCGCCGAAGGGCGTTTGAAGTTCGAATTCGGGCACTAAGCTGCCGAGTGCCGGGGCCGGTGTCTGTTCTGCCATGATGGGTTCCTTTCATGATTGCCACCATAACGCGGATCAAGACGCTGTGGGTCCAATTGCCATCCCGAGGCTGACAGGACAGAGTGCCGGCAGACTGCTTTTTTCCAGATAAACGGGTTCGGAGAGACCATGGAAGACGACCACCGCCACCATCCTTTGCGCGATTCGGGACAGGACCGAAAAACCGCCAAATCGATCCCGGACACACCGCAGACCAGATCGCCGACCTATGCGCTGGCCTTTGCGGATGAAGAGTTCCTGTGCCGCGAAGAACTGCGCCCCGTGCGCCTGCAGTTGGAGTTGCGCAAGCCCGAAGTCTACATGGACGACCAGAACGTGGTTTCGACCGTCGTGATGTTCGGTGGTGCGCGCATCCCCGAGCCGGCGCGCAAGGACAGCGCCCGTACCCAGACGCTGGCCGACCTGTCGTCCTTCTATGCGGAAGCCCGCGCCTTTGCCCGCCACATCACCAAAGCCTCGATGCGCGACAGCGACGGGACCGAAAACGTGATCGTCACCGGTGGCGGTCCGGGAGTGATGGAGGCCGGCAATCGCGGGGCAGCCGAAGTGGGCGGCCGGTCGATCGGATTGAACGTCGTTCTCCCGCACGAGCAGGCCCCGAACGAATACGTGACACCGGAGCTTTGCTTCAATTTTCACTATTTCGCGGTCCGAAAGATGCACTTTTTGATGCGGGCTTCCGCCATCTGCGTCTTTCCCGGCGGCTTCGGCACGATGGACGAGATGTTCGAGGCGCTGACGTTGATCCAGACGGGACGCATGGAACGTGTACCGTTCCTGCTGTTCGGTCGCGCCTTCTGGAACAAGATCATCAACTGGGAGGCGCTGGCAGATGCGGGCACGATCTCGGCTGCGGACCTTGATCTCTTCGTGATGGTCGATACCGCAGCCGAGGCCATCGAGGCGATGGACAATTGGGATGGCGCGGGCACCAAACGGCGCACGATCCCCGGTCGCTAATCGCCGGTCGGGACTTCCAGTGCCTGCATGGGGGGCGCGGATGGGTCCTTGATGGCCTGAATCGCCGCTTGCGCCAGAAAGTGCCCGGCCTCGCCCACTGCTTCGGACAGGCTGAGAATGTCGGGGCGGAACAGGCGGATGAAGGGCACCGCCTCTTTCGTGAAGATGTCCACTTCCTGTCCGACGGTCATGCCGCGCTCTTCAAGCGCGGTGACGACCGCAAGGGCTGCCGAGGTGGATCCGACGACGATGCCGTCGATTTCGGGGTGTGTGTCGAGAAAGGCGTGAATCTGCGACACGATCATGTTCCCGGGGCTGTCCGAGGTGATGCCTTCGATCCGCACGTAGCTGACATCGTTTGCGGCGCAGGTGCTGGAGACGCCTTCGGCCATGTGCTGGGCGTAGTGCTGCCGCATGGGCGGTGCGAGAAGTGCGATGTGTTTGCGTCGCCTGTCGCAAAGCCGCTGGGTCGCGATCTCCCCGAAGCGGGTATTGTCGAAATCGTAGTAGGAATGTTTGTCGGACCAGTTCGTCCGTCCGTGCGTCGCGAACGGAAAGGACCGTTCCATCAGATAGGCGATGCGGGGGTCTTCGGGTTCGATCTGGTTGAGGATCACGGCGTCCGCACTGCCTGTCTCGACGATATAGCGGACCGGTTTCATGGGGTCTTCGCCGGGAAAATAGGGGGTGACGTTGAGGTGGAACCGCGTGTCGCGCAGCCCGCCCGCCACGGATGAGATCAGCCGCGCGGTGTGGTTCATCACATCGTGTTCGGTCGACATGACAAGCGCGATGACATTGGTCCGGCCGGTGCGCAGGCGCACACCCGCGCGGTTCGGCACATAGCCGATTTCGGTGGCGATCTTGCGGACGAGGCGTTTGGTTTCGGCGCCGATGTCGGGGGCATCGTTCAAGGCGCGCGAAATCGTCGGCACCGCCAGCCCGGTCAACCCGGCGATGGTCTTCAGCGTCGGTTTTTCGCCCCGCGAGGCGATTTCTTCTGACATGTTGTCCTCCCGGTCGGATCGACCGAATCACACTGCATTGTCATTCAGGGGGCCGCAGCCAGCTGTCAAACCACTGAATCACACATACGCGAACGAAAATTGCGTCGATAGCGCAAACATCGCATAATTCATTTCTTGCCAGACCTTTCTAAATCGATATAGGCTCCGCTACAACGATTTAGAACCAGGGAGGAGAGAATCGTGAAACTCACCACAAAACTGCTCGCCGCGACCGCTATCTGCGGTGCGGGTGCCGCTTCGGCAACAGAGCTCGAGGTCATGCATTGGTGGACGTCCGGCGGTGAAGCCAACGCCGTGTCCAAGTTCGCAGAGGCCTGGAACGCCGCTGGAAATACATGGGTCGACGGCGCCATCGCAGGCGGCGGCGACACCGCCCGCCCGATCATGGTTTCGCGCATCATCGGTGGCGATCCGCCCGCAGCGTTCCAGTTCAACCACGGACGGCAGGCCGAGGAACTGGTCGAGGCCGGCATGATTCTCGACATCACCGATGTGTCCGAACAGGAAGGCTGGGCCGACATCATCACACCGTCGTCGCTGCTGGACAGCTGCACCTACGACGGTCGTGTCTTCTGCGTGCCGGTCAACATCCATTCCTGGCAGTGGATGTGGCTGTCGAACGGCGCCTACGAAGCCGCTGGCGTCGACGTGCCGACCACATGGACGGAATACGTGGAAACGGCCGACGCAGTGCGTGAGGCCGGCATCGTTCCGCTGGCGATGGGCGGTCAGTCCTGGCAGCAGAACGGGTCTTTCGGCGTGATGGCTCTGGCTCTGGCCGGTCAGGACGCCTGGCTTGCCGTGAATCAGGACAAGGACTCCGAGGTCGTGATGGGCCCCGAATACACCCGCGTCTTCGAAGCCTTCGGCGCTGCGCGCGAATTGTCGGACGGTCTGAACGTTCAGGACTGGAACCAGGCCACGGCCGCGGTGATCAACGACACCGCCGCCGCACAGATCATGGGTGACTGGGCGCAGGGCGAATTCGCTCTGGCCGGTGAAGTCGCCGGTGAAGACTATTCCTGCCTGCCGGGTCTGGGTGAAGTCGCCCTGCTCGACACGGGCGGCGATGCGTTCTTCTTCCCGGTCACGGGTGACCCCGAAATCGAGGCGGCCCAGAAAGAACTGGCTGCCCTGATGCTGTCGCCCGAAGTGCAGGTGTCGTTCAACTCGGCCAAGGGCTCCTTGCCCGTGCGTCCCGACGTGGACCTGACAACGGTGAACGAGTGCACCCAGAAGGGTCTGGACCTGCTGGCCGAAGGGTCGACCGTGCCGTCCGGCAACCAGCTTCTGTCGCCTGACACCACCACGCAGCTGAACGACCTGATGACGGAGTTCTGGGAATCACCGTCGATGACACCGGCTGAAGTGCAGGAACAGTACGCGGCAATCATCGCTGACGCCGACTAAGTCAGCGCGATAAGCCAAGGGACGGGCCCGCCTTTGCGGGGCCCGTCCATATCGCCGGATGCAGAAAGGCCGGCACAAACGGGAGGGGACCCATGGCGAGCATTGACACGGACGCGCGCAGCCGCGCGGGCCGCAGGCCAAACCGACTTTTCAAGAACATGAACGCCAAGCTGGCGTCATTGCCGATGATGTTCACGGCATTGGTCGTTTTTCTGGGCGGCACGATCTGGACCATTACCTATTCGTTTACCAGTTCTGGCCTGTTGCCGCGGCTTGAATGGGCCGGTCTGGAACAGTACGCACGGCTCTGGTCATCACGCAAATGGCTTGTCTCGATCGAAAACCTCGCGATTTACGGGTTTCTGTCGCTCATCCTGACGCTGGTCATCGCCTTCATCCTCGCGGCGCTTCTGGATCGCAAGATCAGGGGGGAAGATACGTTCCGAACGATCTTTCTGTACCCTTTCGCGTTGTCCTTCATTGTGACCGGTCTGGTCTGGCAGTGGATCCTGAACCCGCAATTCGGGGTGCAGGACGTCGTGCGCGACCTTGGCTGGACCAATTTCAATTTCGACCCGCTCAACAACCCCGAGATCGTCCTTTACGGCCTGCTGATCGCGGGCCTGTGGCAGGGCACCGGCTTGATCATGTGCATCATGCTGGCCGGTCTGCGCGGCATCGACGAGGATATCTGGAAAGCCACCCGCGTCGATGGGATCGGCACCGTGAAGACCTATCTCGTCGTCATCATCCCGATGATGCGCCCGGTCTTCGTGACATCGCTGGTGCTGATCGGGTCCGGCATCGTGAAGCTTTACGACCTTGTCGTGGCGCAGACCTCGGGCGGGCCGGGCATCAGCTCTGAAGTTCCCGCGAAATACGTCATGACATCCATGTTCGGTGGCCAGAACCTTGGGCAGGGCTTCGCCGCTTCGACGATGATGATGCTGAGCGTCATCATCATTCTGATCCCTTGGGCCTATCTCGAATTCGGAGGACGCAAGCGTGGCTGACGTCGGTATTCTCGCAACAACCAAAGCCGCCGAGCAGATCGCTCCGCGCACTCTTGACGGGCCGTCTGGCCCGCGCCCCAAGCGGCGCTTCAGCCGGGCCAATATCATCGTCTACGGCACGCTGTTCATCGTGGCGGTCTACTATGCGCTGCCGCTTTACGTGATGATCGTCACGTCGCTCAAGGGCATGCCCGAGATCCAGATGGGCAATATCTTTGCCCCACCGATCGAGGTCACCTTCGAGCCCTGGGTCAAGGCGTGGTCAGAGGCCTGCACGGGCATCAACTGCGATGGCCTCAGCCGGGGCTTCTGGAACTCGGTCAATATCCTGATCCCGTCGCTGATCGTGTCGATCGCCGTGGCGTCGATCAACGGCTACGCCCTGTCGATGTGGAAGTTCAAAGGGTCCGAGGTCTTCTTTTCGATCCTGATGATCGGTGCCTTCATTCCCTATCAGGTGATGCTCTATCCGATCGTGATCATGCTGCGCGAAGCGGGTCTTTACGGATCGCTGTCGGGGCTGGTGCTGGTCCACGTGGCCTTTGGCATGCCGATCAACACACTGCTGTTCCGGAACTATTTTGCCGCCATCCCCGAAGAGCTGTTCAAGGCAGCGCGCGTCGACGGGGCAGGATTCTGGGCGATCTTCTTCCGGATCATCATGCCGATGTCCTTGCCGATCTTCGTCGTCGCCCTGATCATTCAGGTCACGGGGATCTGGAACGACTTTCTCTTCGGCGTCACCTATATCTCCTCGCCCGACCGGTATCCGATGACCGTTCAGTTGAACAACATCGTCAATTCGGTTCAGGGCGTGAAGGAATACAACGTCAACATGGCCGCCACCTTGCTGACCGGTCTTGTCCCACTCACCATCTACTTCATCTCGGGCAAACTTTTCGTCCGGGGCATCGCCGCAGGAGCCGTCAAAGGATGAACCATTCCGTTGAAATCAAGAACCTCGACCTCAGCTTCGGCGCGGTCACGGTCCTCGAGAACCTGAACCTCGATATCCACAAGGGCGAGTTTCTGGTCCTGCTGGGGTCGTCGGGTTGCGGCAAGTCCACGCTTTTGAACTGTATCGCCGGCCTTCTCGAAGTGTCGGACGGCCAGATCTGGATCGAAGGCAAGAACGTCACCTGGGAAGCCCCGTCCGATCGCGGCATCGGCATGGTGTTCCAAAGCTATGCGCTTTACCCGCAGATGACGGTCAAGGGGAACCTGAGCTTCGGTCTCAAAAACGCCAAGGTCCCGAAAGCCGAGATCGAAAAGCGCGTGCAGCGCGCCGCCGATGTGCTGCAGATCCAGCCGCTGCTGGACCGAAAGCCCGGCGCCCTGTCGGGCGGTCAGCGCCAGCGTGTCGCCATCGGCCGGGCCCTGGTGCGTGACGTCGACGTGTTCCTGTTCGACGAACCGCTGTCGAACCTCGACGCCAAATTGCGGGCCGACCTGCGCGTCGAACTCAAGCGGCTGCACCAGCAGCTTGAGAACACGATGATCTACGTGACCCACGACCAGATCGAGGCGATGACGCTGGCCGACCGGATCGCGATCATGAAGGGCGGCAGCATCATGCAGCTGGGCAGCCCGGACGAGATCTACAACCGGCCCCAGAACCTCTATGTCGCGGATTTCATCGGGTCACCGTCGATGAACTTCATCGAGGGCGAATTCGACGGCACGCATTTCAAGGCGGGCGACATGAACATGGAAATGATCGGCTACGCTTACGTCGGTTCGCTGACGCCCAGCGCGCGCAGGGCGACGATCGGCATTCGCCCTGAACACGTCATCACCGGCGAGCTTGCGGCGACCGCACCGCAACGATTCACGGCGACGGTCGATCTGGTCGAGCCGATGGGGTCCGACACGCTGGTCTACGCCACGCTCGACGGCAAGATGTTCCGGATTCGCATGGACGGACAGGCCAAGGTCAAACCGGGCGAGAGTCTGCCCATCGGTATCGATCCCGCGCGCGCATCGTTGTTCGACACCAAGACCGAACAGCGCCTCTGACACGACACGCCCCGGCTGCCTGCCGGGGCCGCACCCCAAGGCTGCCATGATACAATTACACGGAAACTGGTCCCTCGCGGACGCTGAAGGCGATCACGCCTGCACCCTGACGCTGCCGGGCGACGGGATCACGGCGCTGCACGCCGCGGGCCTGATCCCGGACCCCTATTGGGGCCGCAACGAATACGATCTGCGCTGGATCTGCGAGAGGGATTGGGTCGCGCGGCGGACGTTCGATCTCAAAGATCCGGCGGTCGAACTGGTATTGGACCGCGTGGATACGATTGCCACGGTCCGCGTGAACGGTCAGGTCGTGCTGACGCCGCGCAACGCCTTTCGCAGCTATCGCGTGGCCCTCGCGGATGTGGCGCGGGCCGGCGAGAACGAGATCGAAATCACCTTTCATTCCCCGGTTGCCGAAGGCAAGCGTCTGTTCGAGGCGCATCCTTTTCCCATCCCGTGGTCCAAGAACTGCCCGATCCCCTATGGGAACTTTCTGCGCAAACCGGCCTGTGATTTCGGCTGGGACTGGAACATCGCGCTGGCCCCCTTTGGTGTCTATGGCGACGCGCGGATCGAAGCCGCTGCCGCGCCCCGGATCGACAGCGTGCTGGTGCATCAGGACCATGCGGATGGCGTGACGCCCCGACAGCTTTTTCGCGGCCTGCGACGAACTTGGCCTGCTGGTCTGGCAGGACTTCATGTTCGCCTGCAACCTTTACCCGTCCGACAGCGCCTATCTGGCCGAAGTCCGCGCCGAGGTCCGCGAGAACGTCCAGCGCATCCAACACCGCGCCTGCCTTGCCCTGTGGTGCGGCGACAACGAACTGGTCGGCGCGCTGACTTGGTATGACGTCAGCCTCGCCGACCGCGACCGCTACCTTGTGAACTACGACCGGTTGAACCGCACGATCGAGGACACGCTGCGCGACACCGACCCAAAGGCGATCTGGTGGCCATCGAGCCCCAGCGCGGGGCCGCTGAACTTTGGCGACGCGTGGCACGACGATGGATCGGGGGACATGCACTTCTGGTCCGTCTGGCACGAGAACCGCGAATTCGCGCATTACCGGGACGTGACGCCGCGCTTCTGCTCCGAGTTCGGGTTTCAAAGCTATCCCTCGCGCGGGGTCATCGACACCTTCTGCCCGCCCGAGCGTCAGAACATCGCCGACCCGATCTTCGAAAGCCACCAGAAGAACGAGGGCGGCAACGAACGTATCGCGGGCACGATGTTCCGCTACTTCCGCTGGCCGGAACGGTTCGACGACTTCGTCTATCTCAGCCAGGTGCAGCACGGTCTGGCCATGCGCACCGCCGTCACGCACTGGCGCGCGCATGCACCGCACAGCATGGGTGCGCTTTACTGGCAGTTGAACGACACGTGGCCGGTGTGTTCATGGGCGTCGCTGGACTATGGCGGCGGCTGGAAGCTGCTGCACCACATGGCGCGGGACTTTTTCGCGCCGGTCATGGTGACGGCGGTGCCGCAGGACGACGGCAGCGTCACGCTGATGGCCCATGACGACCGCGGGGCGGGAAAACTGACCGTGACGGCCCGCGCGGTTGCAATGGACGGTGGGCTGATCACGCTTTGCGAAAAGACCGTGACGGTCGGCACGGCCGCCACAGCGGTCGCCAGCGTGACCATCCCCCAAGGTGCAATGCTCGTCATCGACTGGACCGGCGCAGGCGAGGGGCGCGCGGTTCATGCCCCGCAGCCTTACAAGACCTACGATCTGCCGGATGCTGCCCTGACCTTCGAAGCCACACTGGACGGTGATGCCTGGCACCTGACCGTTTCTGCCCCCGCGCTTGCGCTGTTCGTTGCGGTCGAAGCGGATCAGCCGGGACAGTTTTCGGCCAACGCCTTCGATATGCTGCCGGGCGAGACGCGCAGGATCACCTTCACGGCGTCCGACACTGCAACCGAACCCACCTTCACCCTGCGCGATCTCGCGTCAGCGACCCAATCCTGAGGAGAAACAAATGACAACGCATGCCTACCAGCTTTACTGCTCCCGCAAGTTCCCGCCCCTTGGCGACACGCTCAAGATGCTGTCCGAGGCGGGGTTCACCGCCGTCGAAGGCTACGGCGGCCTTCTGGAAGACGCCGAGGCACTGAAATCGGGGCTCAAGGACAGTGGCCTGCACATGGTCAGCTGCCATGTCGGGCTGGACCAGATGGAAACCAAGGCCGACATGGTCATGGGGCTGGCCCGCGATCTGAACATCCAGAACATCTACGTCCCCTTCGTCATGCCCGACGATCGCCCGACCGATGCGGCAGGCTGGCGTGCCTTCGCCGCCCGCGTCGCCAAGGCCGGACAGCCGGTGCGGGATGCAGGCCTGACATTCGGCTGGCACAACCACGACTTCGAACTGGCCAAACTGGACACAGGTGAGACCCCGCTCGACATCCTTGCCCAGACCGACGGGCTGACGCTGGAGCTTGATCTGGGCTGGGTCGCGCGCGCCGGCGAAGATCCCGTGGCTTGGATCGAAAAGCATGCCGACAAGATCACCGCCGCCCACATCAAGGATGTGGCTCCCGCGGGTGAGAACGCGGACGAAGACGGTTGGGCCGACGTGGGCCACGGCACGCAGGATTGGCCTGCGATCACCAAGGCGCTGACGGCAGCGGGTGTGGATCTCTACGTGACCGAGCATGACAACCCGGCGGACCACCAGCGCTTTGCGACGCGCAGCCTGTCCACCATGAAAACGTTTTAAGGGAGCGAGCAAAATGGAAAAGATCGGCGTCGGCATCATCGGATGCGGCAACATATCAGAGGCCTACCTGCGCCTTGCCCCTTCGTTCAAGGCGCTCGAGGTGCGGGCTGTCGCGGACATCAACATGGACGCGGCCAAGGCGCGGGCGGATCAGTTCGGCGTGCGCGCGGAAACGGTCGATGACCTTCTGGCCGCCAGCGACATCGACGTGATCGTGAATCTCACGATCCCGGCAGCGCATTTCGAACTGACCCGGCGGATTTTGGAGGCAGGCAAGCACGCCTATTCCGAAAAGCCCTTTGTCCTGACGCTGGACGAGGCGGAAACGCTGCGCACACTGGCGGACGCAAAGGGTCTGCGCGTAGGCTCGGCCCCGGATACCTTCCTTGGCGGGGCGCACCAGCAGGCGCGTGCGATCATCGACGACGGCACCATCGGTCGCATCATCGGCGGCACCTGCCACGTGATGAACCACGGGATGGAGCACTGGCACCCCAACCCCGACTTCTTCTATCAGCCGGGTGCTGGCCCTGTGCTCGACCTTGGACCCTACTACGTCACGAACCTGATCCAGCTGATCGGCCCGGTAAAGACCGTCGCCGCCATGACCTCGGCCACCTTCCCCGAACGCACCATCGCCAACGGCGCGCGCGAGGGGGAAACGGTGCCGGTCGACACGCCGACGAACATCCACGCCCTTCTGGAATTCGAGAACGGTGCCATCGTGACCCTTGGGTCAAGCTGGGACGTGCACGCGCACGAGCACAACAACATGGAGCTTTACGGTGCGGATGGCTCGCTGAAGGTGCCAGACCCCAACTTCTTCAACGGACAGCTCGCGCAGTCCGGTGCCGAGGCCGAGTTTACGGATGTGGCGGCTTGGGATCATCCCTTCGGTGTGGTCAATCAGGACAAGGACCGGGCGAACTATCGCTGCGCGGGGCTTGCGGACATGGCGACAGCCATTGCCGAAGGCCGCCCGCACCGCTGTTCGCTGGAGCTGGCGACACATGCGGTCGAGGTAATGACGACGATCCTGCGCGCGGGGCAAGAGCGCCGCTTCATCGACATGACCACCACCTGCGAGCGGCCCGCACCGCTGTCCCCGGACGAAGCGCGGGCGCTTCTGGCCTAAAGTCCGGCTTCTGCGGCGATCTGGGCGCGGCTCTTGCGGCTGCGCTCGGTCGTGGACTTGAGCTGTCCGCAGGCGGCCATGATATCCTCGCCGCGCGGCGTGCGGATCGGGCTGGCGTAACCGGCCTGCATCAGAATTGTCGCGAAGGCGCGGATACGGTTGTTCGACGACCGCTTGTAAGGCGCGCCGGGCCATTCGTTGAACGGGATCAGGTTCACCTTGGCGGGGATGCCGTCCAGCAGCTTCACCAGCCGGTGCGCATCGGCGTCCGTGTCGTTCACACCGTCCAGCATCACGTATTCAAAGGTGATGCGTTCGGAATTGGTGGCCTTCGGGTAGGCCTTCAGCGCCTCGAGCAGCGTCTCGATGTTCCAGCGCTTGTTGATCGGCACCAGCGTGTCGCGGACCTCGTCCGTCGTGGCGTGGAAAGACACGGCCAGCAGGCAGCCGATTTCCTGCGCCGTCCGCGCGATTTCCGGCACGACACCGGATGTGGACAGCGTGATCCGGCGGCGACCAAGGGCGATTCCTTCACCATCCATGGCGATCTGCATGGCGTCACGGACGTTCTCGAAGTTGTAAAGCGGCTCGCCCATCCCCATCAGCACGATGTTCGACAACAGACGCGGGCCGGCGTCGCCGGTGCCCGTTCCGGGGGCGGGCCAGGCGTCCAGATCGTCGCGGGCCAGCATGACCTGACCGATGATCTCGCCCGCCGTCAGGTTGCGCACCAGTTTCTGTGTGCCCGTGTGGCAGAACGAACAGGTCAACGTGCAGCCGACCTGACTCGAGATGCACAGCGTGCCGCGATCGGTTTCGGGGATATAGACCACCTCGACCTCGTGGCCGCCCGCGATCCGCACCAGATATTTGCGGGTGCCGTCGTCCGACACCTGCCGCGTCACCACCTCGGGCAGGGCGATCACGAAGTTCCGGGCCAGCATGGCGCGATAGTCCTTGGACAGATTCGTCATCACGGCGAAATCGCGCACGCCCCAGTGATAGACCCACTGCCACAGCTGGCCTACGCGCATCTTGGCCTGCTTTTCAGGCGTGCCCGCCGCGATCAGGGCCGCGCGCATCTGGTCGCGGGTCATGCCGACAAGGTTCGGCAACCCTTCCGGCGCCTTGCGCGGAATGGTCAGCATGTCCTGCGTGATCGGAGCCTTGGCCGTCATGTCGTCACCTCGAAACTGGATTGCGCTTCATATAAGCAAAAAGGGCCGCTTTCCAATGGAAAACAGCCCCCTCATCATCTTGCCGGCAAATATCCCCGCCGGAGGCATCCCGCCCTGTCAGCTTGTGCAGCGGCTCTGTGCTTCTTCCACGGCCGCCGTGAACCCCAAAAGCGAGAATGTATCGGTGGTGATATTCCCACGACCGGACCGGCCCTGCAGTTGCGCATCTGCTCCGCGCTTGAGCGCCGCGACGATTCGCTGGTCGTCTTCGGGCGTGGCGGGCCAGGCCCATTCGCCTTCGGTGAACAACTCGTAGGTCGTGCCGCCGACTGTCATGTCCACGGTCGAACCGGACGCGAAAGGATAGCCGCCGGTAAAGGCGACCTGTCCGTTCACGCCACCGTCGGGGCGGTAGAACACGAACAGCAGGATGTCGCCCCGACGACCGTCGGTCGCGTTGCCTTCGCTGTCGGTCAGCCGCGTTTCCTTGGGCGCGGAGACGCCCCAGCACTCGGTGGGGTCATCCTCGACGAACACGCTCCAGTCCGTGTCACCGGCGACAAGATTGTCGCTGGTTTCCTGAGCGGAGGCAGTTCCTGCGGTGAGGGTTGCGGCAAAAAGGGCGGTCGCGCCCAAGAGAGTCTTCATCATCAATTTTACAGCCTCCAAGCTGTCCTTGCCTCTGACGGCCTTATCAGGACCGTCATGTTTTGACTTTACCATTTCGTCTGGCAAGTCCGGGTTCAACTCGATAGCCGTAGTGCTAGCAAGAAACTGCCCACAGGGGAAAGCCCCCAAGGCGCTCACTTATCTGTGGGCCGGGCGCCATCCGGAGGACCGTCATGCCAGCAGCCGAACCCCTTGTCGAAATCTGGCGTGGCGACCTGCTCGAGTCGCTTCATCTGGGACATGCGGTGATCGCGGACGAGACCGGACAAATCGTCGAAAGCTGGGGCGACCCCGCTGCCATTGTCTATCCCCGGTCCTCGGCCAAAATGCTGCAGGCCCTGCCGCTGCTCGAAAGCGGTGCCGCACGCGCGCACGAGCTGACGGACGAACAACTGGCGCTGGCCTGCGCGTCGCATCAGGGGGCTGCGATCCACACCGACCGGGTGGACCGCTGGTTGACGAAGCTGGGCCTGACGCAGGACGCATTCCGGTGCGGTCCTCAGGCGCCACGCGACAAAGACGCGCTACACGCGATGATCCGGGCCGGCGACACCCCCTGCCGCATCCACAACAACTGTTCCGGCAAGCATGCCGGTTTTCTTACGCTGAACCGGCATCTGGGCGGCGATGACGACTATCACGCCGTCGATCATCCCGTGCAAAAGGCCGGTCGCGCCGCGATGGAGGACCTCGTGCGCGAGGAAAGCGCGGGCTGGGGCATCGATGGATGTTCGGCGCCCAACTTCGCCTTTTCGATTGCGGGAATGGCGGGGGCGATGGGGCGGATGGCGGCCATGCACGGCCAGTCCGGCACCCGGCCCGAAGCGGTGACGCGACTTGTCGATGCGACGATGGGCTATCCCGAACTGGTCGCGATCGCCAGCCTGCTGGTGCGCCTTGGTGTGCTGGACAAGGACGACCCCGCAGCCAAGCAGTATCGCAACCCCGCCATCCTCAACTTCGCCGGGCTGCACACCGGCGAAATCCGCCCCGCCGCCGCGATCGCCTGAAGGACAGACCATGCCGTTCACACTTGCCACATGGAACATCAATTCGGTCCGCCTGCGCGAAGGGCTTGTCGCGCGGCTGATGCAAGAGGAAATGCCGGACGTGCTCTGCCTGCAGGAATGCAAAAGCCCGGTCGACAAGATCCCGCTCGCGCAGTTTCAGGCGCTGGGCTATCACCACATGGTCGCGCGGGGACAAAAAGGCTATAACGGTGTCGCCATCCTGTCCAAGCTGCCCATCGCAGAGGTGGGGGCTGCCGATTACGCCAGCCTTGGCCATGCGCGGCATATCGCGGGCCGGCTGGAGAACGGGGTCACAATCCACAACTTTTACGTACCCGCCGGCGGCGACAAGCCCGACCGCACTATCAACGACAAGTTCGGGCAAAAGCTGGATTACCTGACCGAGATGCGTGATGCCTTTCATGGCGACCGTCCCGAAAAGGCGATCCTTGTGGGCGATCTCAACATCGCCCCGCGCGAAGACGATGTCTGGGACCACAAGAAACTGCTGAAGATCGTCAGCCACACGCCCGTCGAGGTCGAGCATCTGGCGCAGACGCAGGACGCAGGCAATTGGGTGGACGTGACGCGGCAGGACATCCCGGCTGGCAACCTTTACAGCTGGTGGTCCTACCGCAGCCCCGACTGGGACACAGCCGACAAGGGACGCCGGTTGGATCACATCTGGGCCACGCCCGACATCTCGAACGCAGCCCACGGCAGCCGCATCCTGCGGGACGTGCGCGGATGGGAACAGCCCAGCGACCACGCGCCGGTTTTCGCGACTTTCGATCTTTAAAAGGGCGTCAGGGTCTGCTCGGCCACGCAGGTCGTCGTTCTCGCCCCTTGGCCTTTGCCATCACAACACACATATAAGCGGCAACCTTATGACGCAGGAGAAAACCATGATCGAACTCGGCGGCAGCAGCACCCCCGCAGCGGACGACAGCCTTATCACCGACGGTGGCGACGCCACCTTCATGACCGACGTGGTCGAAACGTCTCAAACCGTTCCGGTGATCGTGGATTTCTGGGCCACGTGGTGCGGTCCTTGCAAGACGCTTGGCCCCGCGCTGGAAGCGGCGGTGACCAAGCTTGGCGGCAAGGTCAAGATGGTCAAGATCGACGTGGACAAGAACCCCGGCATTGCGGGCCAGTTGCAGATCCAGTCGATCCCGACCGTCTACGCCTTCTGGAAGGGCCAGCCCATCGACGGGTTTCAAGGCGCGCTTCCGCCGTCCGACATCGACAAGTTCCTGCAGAAACTGGTCGAACAGGCCGGCGGGGAAGAGGACAACGGCCTTGCAGACGCCATCGCAGCGGCCGAGGCGATGCTGGACGAGGGCGCTGCCACGGATGCGGCGGAAACCTTTGCCGCGATCCTGCAGGAAGACCCCAACTCTGCCGCGGCCTACGCGGGCCTCGTGAAGGCGCATCTCGCGCTGGACGACGTGGAGCAGGCCGAGGCAATTCTGAACGGCGCACCTGCCGAGATTTCGACGGACCCCGCGCTTGAAGCCGTGGCGGCGCAGATCGCGCTGGTGAAAGAGGGTGCCAAGGCGGGTCCGATCCCTGAATTGCAGCAGCAGGTCGATGCCGATCCGGCCGATCATCAGGCGCGGTTCGAACTGGCCACGGCGCAGCATGTCAAGGGCCTGATGGTGTCTGCGGGCTAACTGACAGTCATGACAGCAGCCACCACTCTTCCTGATACGATCCCCGTGTTTCCGCTTCCGGGCGCGCTTCTTTTGCCGCGCGCCCGGCTGCCCCTGCACATATTCGAGCCGCGCTATCTGCAAATGCTCGAGGACTGCATGAAGACCGAGCATCGGTTGATCGGGATGGTGCAACCCGCGGGCGGCCCCGGCAAGTCGGACAAGCTTCAAAGCATCGGCTGCTCCGGTCGCCTGACCGCCTTTTCCGAAACGGAAGACGGGCGTTACATGATTACCCTTTCGGGTAAATCCCGCTTCCGGATTCTGAACGAAGTGGACGGGTTCACGCCCTATCGCAGGTGCAAGGTCAAATGGGACGGTTTCGACCGCGACCTTGGCCCTGACGAGACGGACCCGTCTTTCAAGCGTGAACCCTTCATGGCGCTGCTGGGCCGCTACTTTGACAGCCAGGCGCTCAAGACGGACTGGGAATCGCTGGGCGAGGCGGACGACGAATTGCTGATCAATTCGCTGTCGATGCTGTGCCCCTTCGCCCCCGAGGACAAGCAGGCGCTGCTGGAAGCACCGTCGCTGTCCACCCGCCGCGAGACACTTGTGATGCTGATCGAATTCGCGCTACGCGCCGATGACGGCAAGGACATGATGCAATGAGCGAAGACATTTTCGACCGAAAAATGCTCGAGGCTTTGGTCTGCCCGCAGACGCGCGGCACTCTGAGCTATGACGCAGAGGCGCAGGAGCTGGTGTCGAAATCGGCCAATCTGGCCTATCCGATCCGCGACGGGATTCCCGTCATGCTGGTCGACGAGGCGCGGACGCTCGACTAGCGCATCAATCGGGGCAGATCGCCGTTCAGGCCCGCCGCTTCGCGGATAAATCGGCGGCGAAGCGCAGGTGCGGCGTTTACCATGCCCATGCCGATGTCACGCGCGGCACGCAGTATGGGGTTGTCGTTCGAGAACAAGCGGTTGAAGGTATCGGTCGCAGCGGCCAGCACGGTGGTGTCAAAGCGCCGCCACTGCTGGTACCGGTTCAGAACAGCCGCCGAGCCAAGATCCTCGCCCCGCGATTTCGCGTCTTCAAGCACCTCGGCCAGTGCGGCCACGTCACGCAGTCCTGCGTTCAGACCCTGACCTGCGATGGGGTGGACGCCGTGTGCCGCGTCACCGACCAGTGCGACGCGGTCCGCGACGAAACTCTGCGCGACAGAGAGGCCCAGCGGATAGGTGAACCTTTTGCCGGTCAGTGAAATCTCGCCCAGAAAGCTGCCGAAGGCGGGGCGCAACGCGTCCAGAAACCCCGCGTCGTCCAGTTCCGCGATGGTCTCGGCGCGGCCGGTCTTTTCACTCCAGACGATCGAGGACCGGTTGCCGGTCAGCGGCAGAATCGCCAATGGGCCGCCGGGCATGAAGAACTGGTGGGCAATGCCGTCATGGGGCTTTTCATGGGCGACGGCGCAGACAAGGGCGGTTTGCCCGTATCCCCATTTCATCCGCTTGATGCCCGCCCGTTCGGCGGTGCCGCTGGTGCGGCCATCGCAGCCGATCAGCACGCGGCCCGTCACGTCACTGCCGTTATCGAGCGTCACGGTGACGCTCGCCGGTCCGACAGTCTGGGACAGGACGCGGGCGCCTGACAGCTGGGTGATCCTGTCCGCGGCTTCGACCGCGTCGAGAAAGGCGCGGCGCAGGTGACGGTCCTCCACCAGATGCCCCATCGGGCCTTCCTCGATCTCGCGGTGATCGAAGTGCAGGACCCACGGGCTGGGGCCTTCGCCCGCCCGTCCGTCGGTGACCTTGATGTCCAGCATGGGCTGGGCGTTGTCTGCGACCGCATCCCACAGCCCCAGCCCCTTCAAAAGCCGCACCGACCCCAGCGAAAGCGCGTAGGACCGCCCGTCGAACGCGGGGATCTTGCGGTCCGCCAAGGGCAAGGCGTCGATCATGGTGACGGAAAATCCGGCCCGGGCCGAGGCGAGGGCGAGGGCAGGGCCGTTCAGCCCGCCGCCGACGATAATGATATCACTGTCCATGCCCTGCAATATGTGGGTGTGCAGCGGATTGTCCATGCGGCACCGCACCGCTAGCGTGGCCCGAAAGCAGGAGGTTGCGATGGATCAGTGGCGGTGGATGACGGCAGAGGCGCTGGGTGCGGGAATCGCGGCGGGCGACATTGACCCCGCAGCGCTGACCGAGACATTTCTGGCGGCCATCGCAGCGCACGAGCATCGCGACAGCATCTACGCCCGTGTCACGCCGGACCGCGCGCGCACGGAAGCGCGCGGTGCGGCAGAGCGCGCGGCAAGCGGTCTGCGGCGGGGCCCGCTCGATGGTGTGCCGGTCAGCTGGAAGGACCTGTTCGACACGGCGGGCGTCGGGACCGAGGCGGGCACGGCCCTGATGGCGGGGCGTGTGCCGGACCGTGATGCCGCTGTGCTGGAAACTGCGACGGCTGCGGGGCTTGTCTGCCTTGGTAAGACCCACATGTCCGAAATCGCCTTTTCGGGTCTTGGACTGAACCCTGTCACGGCGACGCCACCGAACCGGAACACCCCCGATGCCGTGCCCGGTGGGTCGTCTTCCGGCGGGGCGGTCTCGGTGGCTTTCGGGCTGGCCGCCGCCGCGATCGGGTCCGATACAGGCGGATCCGTGCGGATTCCGTCCGCGTGGAACGATCTGGTGGGCTTCAAGCCGACGCACGGGCGCTTGCCGCTGACGGGCGTCGTTCCGTTGTGCGAGACTTTCGACACCATCGGTCCGCTGTGCCGGACAGTTGCCGATGCGGCCTTGCTGACCGCGGCGCTGGAAGGGTCCAAAGCACCCGATCTGCGGGGGGCGGACCTGAAGGGGCGCCATTTCGCGATCCTCGAAACAGTCGTGCTGGATGAACTGCGCGATGCGCCGAAGGCGGCGTTTCAGAATGCGGTCGAGAGATTGCGCAAAGCGGGTGCAACGGTGAGCCGCATCGCCCTGCCCGAAGTGGCGGAAGCCTTCGGCTTCGCCGGCCCGCTTTAACACCCGTGTCGCGAATCTGCTTGGGACCTGTTCCATCAGCCTGCCGACAGGTGTGCCGTCCTGCGGTATCCTGTTGAATGGCACGACAGGGGGTGACGATGCGTTGTTGCGGCTTGCTGTCGCGGCCGAACGCGCCTTGGCCTAAAAGACACACCTGCCGCGGTGCCCCGCAAAATGCCGACGCATTCTGGACAGCGGGGCGGTGCTGCGGCTATCCTGCCCCCAATGCGGGGCGTCAATGATCTCGCAACTTGAGGCAGTTATGGTTTTTCCCGAGCGGTTTTCGACCCTCCCGGTCCCGACGTGGCCCCGCTTGCGCGGGTTGCTTGACGGTGTGGAACCGGGTGGTGCGGTCATCAACATGACGATCGGCGAGCCGCAGCACGCCTTTCCCACCTTCGTGGCCGATATTCTGAACCGCGAAATGGCGAACTTTTCGCGCTATCCGAACAACAACGGTGAAGACGCGCTCTTGCAGTCGATCGCGGACTTTTTGGCGCGCCGCTACGGCGTCGATCAGCCGCTGGACCGGATCATGGCCCTGAACGGCACACGCGAAGGGCTTTACAATGCGTCGATGGCGGTCTGCCCTGAACGCAAGAACGGCAAGACGCCGATCATCCTGACGCCCAACCCGTTCTATCAGGTCTATGCCGTCGCGGCCCTGTCGGTTGCCGCCGAGCCCTATTACGTCAATGCCACGATCGAGACGGGGCATTTGCCCGACTTCGCGGGGCTGCCGCAGGACGTTTTGGACCGCACCGCCATTGCCTACATCTGTTCACCCGCCAACCCGCAGGGGGCGGTCGCGGATGAAGCCTATTGGCGCGACCTGATCGCATTGGCCGAAAAGCATGACTTCATGATCTTCGCGGACGAATGCTATTCCGAAATCTACCGCGAAACCCCGCCGCCGGGGGCCCTGCAGGTCGCGCGCGAGGTGGGCGCCGACCCCGAGCGCGTGCTGGTGTTCCATTCGCTGTCCAAGCGGTCGAACCTTGCGGGCCTGCGGTCCGGCTTTTGCGCGGGCGGTCCCGAGACGATGAAGCGCATCCGCGCGCTGCGGGCCTATGCCGGTGCTCCTGTTCCCGGTCCGATCCAAGCGGTCAGCGCTGCCGTCTGGGCGGACGAGGATCACGTCATCGCCAGCCGCGACCTTTACCGCGCGAAATACGATGTGGCGGACGAGGTGATGGGCAACCTGCCCGGATACCGGTCGCCGCAGGCCGGGTTTTTCCTTTGGCTGCCCTGCACGGACGGCGAGGCCACGGCGCAGCACATCTGGACCAC
This sequence comes from Loktanella sp., assembly GCA_020201155.1. GTDB lineage: Bacteria > Pseudomonadota > Alphaproteobacteria > Rhodobacterales > Rhodobacteraceae > JAIVHI01. The sequence continues at coordinate 32,085 of JAIVHI010000016.1, forward strand.
GACGGGCGTGCGGACCCTGCCGGGCGCCTACCTGTCGCACGACACGCCCGCCGGGAACCCCGGCCGCGACTACATTCGGGTGGCTCTTGTCGCCCCCAAAGAAGACGTAGCGCGTGGATTGACCCTGATCCGCGACTGCATCCACCACTGAGGACTCCCTATGGCCAGCTACCAGAGCAGACACCGCGAACCTCTTCTTGACAGCACCACCCAAGCCGCGCTCGAAGCGCGGGGCAAGGAGCTGTTGGGGCTGATCCTCGTGGTTCTCGGGGGCATGGCCGCCGCCATGATCTGGAGCTATTCGCCCGACGACCCAAGCTGGATGTCGGCCAACGATGAACCCGTGCGCAACTGGATGGGGCGCTATGGTGCGGCCACCGCGGCGCCCTTGATGATGATCCTCGGCAAGGGAATCTGGGTCGTTCCGATGGTGCTGATCGCATGGGGCGTCCGCCACGTGGCGCACTGGGGCGAGGACCGTGCGGTCACGCGGCTGTTCTTCATGCCCGTCGCCGTCGTCATGGCGTCGCTTTATGCCGCGACCCTGACGACGGGCCCGGACTGGCCCGCGAACTTCGGTCTTGGCGGGTTGTTCGGTGATACCGTGCTGGGCGTCGTGCTGACCGTGATCCCCTTTGGTGCGGCTTTCGGCATCAAGCTTTTGTCGCTCGTTCTGGCGCTGTTGACGCTGGTGCTGCTGGTCTTCGCGCTGGGATTCGTGAAGGAAGAACTGAAAACCGGGGTCCGGTTTCTCTATGTTGGCACCGTGATGACCTACGCCATGATCCTGCGGCTGCTGGGCCGGGGCGCGCAAGTGTCGGCCCGTGCCGCACAGGGTGCCACGGCCAGCCTCAACGCACGGCGTGAGGCCCGCATGACCGCCCCGCAAGAGCCTGCGGCACCGCAGGACGACAAGGCCCGGGTCGCTGCCGTCGTGCGCAAGCGGGCCGCCGCTGCCGCAGCGGATTCCGCCAGCGCAGGCCGCAAGATGCCGCCCGTGATCGGCGCCGACGGGGATGATGAGCCGCCGCTTTCCGCGACACGGCAACCCGCGCCCGCGCCGCCGGCGCCAAGCGGTTTCCTCTCCGGATTGCTCAAGCGCTCCGACCCCATGCCCGAACCGGAAATGGTCGAAGCCCCGCAAGCCCCCGATGCAGAGGCGCCCGACGAAAACCGCATTACCGCGCGCATCAGCGACGCCATTCGCAGCAGGGCTGGGGGGATCGTCCCGCCGACTGTCACGGCCAAGCGGATCGAACCCAAGCTGACCGCGGGTCGCGGTCCGCGCCCCCTGATCCTCGACGTGCGCAACCCACAGGAAACGCCCGCCCCGATGGAGATCCTTGCCGATGACGACGCCGTGGTCGAAGACGCCGCGTTCGACGACGGCTTTGAGACCGTGGCACCGCAGGGCAGCCCCTCTCCGGCACCTGTCCTGCACCGCCGGTCACTGCCCGAAGTCGAGACGACCCCGCTGACGGCCGAACCGCTTTTCGACCCGGATGCGCCGTCCCCGAAACCCGCGCCAAGGGTGCAGACGCCCGAGGCCAAGAAGGTCGTTCAGCACCCGCTGAAGCGTTCGACCATGCCGTCGAGACAGGCACTGGCCGAGGCGCAGCCCAACCTGCCGCTGGAAGACAAATACGCCGATTACGAGCATCCGCCGCTGAACCTGCTGACCTCGCCGGAAGATGTCACGCGCCACCATCTCAGCGACGAAGCGCTTGAGGAAAACGCCCGTATGCTGGAAAGCGTGCTGGACGATTACGGCGTGAAGGGCGAGATCGTCAGCGTCCGCCCCGGCCCCGTGGTCACGATGTATGAACTCGAACCTGCACCGGGTCTCAAGGCCAGCCGCGTGATCGGTCTGGCTGATGATATCGCACGGTCGATGTCGGCGCTTTCGGCCCGTGTGTCGACGGTGCCGGGCCGGTCGGTGATCGGGATCGAACTGCCGAACGAGAACCGCGAAAAGGTCGTGCTGCGTGAAATTCTCAGCCACCGCGACTTCGGTGACGGTAACCAGAAGCTGCCGCTCGCGCTGGGCAAGGATATCGGCGGCGAGCCCATCATCGCCAACCTTGCCAAGATGCCCCACCTGCTGATCGCGGGGACCACCGGTTCGGGCAAGTCGGTGGCGATCAACACCATGATCCTGTCGCTGCTCTACAAGCTGACGCCCGAAGAATGCCGGATGATCATGATCGACCCCAAGATGCTGGAACTCAGCGTCTATGACGGCATCCCGCACCTGCTGTCGCCCGTCGTGACCGACCCGAAAAAGGCGGTCGTTGCCCTGAAATGGGTCGTGGGCGAAATGGAGGAGCGCTATCGCAAGATGTCCAAGATGGGTGTGCGCAACATCGACGGCTACAACAGCCGCGTGGCCGACGCTCTGGACCGGGACGAGATGTTCAGCCGCACGGTGCAGACCGGTTTCGACGACGAAACCGGCGATCCGGTCTTCGAGACGGAAGAATTCGCGCCCGAAAAGATGCCCTATATCGTCGTCATCGTTGATGAGATGGCAGACCTGATGATGGTCGCGGGCAAAGAGATCGAAGCCTGCATCCAGCGTCTGGCGCAGATGGCGCGGGCCAGCGGAATCCACCTTATCATGGCGACGCAGCGTCCGTCCGTCGACGTCATCACCGGCACGATCAAGGCGAACTTCCCGACGCGGATCTCCTTTCAGGTCACGTCGAAGATCGACAGCCGCACGATTCTGGGCGAAATGGGCGCCGAGCAGCTGCTGGGCATGGGCGACATGCTCTACATGGCCGGTGGCTCCAAGATCACCCGCGTCCACGGCCCCTTCTGCTCGGACGAAGAGGTCGAAGAGATCGTCAACTTCCTCAAAGGCTTCGGACCGCCTGAATACATGTCCGGCGTGGTCGACGGCCCGGACGAGGACAACGAGTCCTCGATCGATCAGGTGTTGGGCCTTGGCGGCAACACGGACGGCGAGGACGCGCTCTACGATCAGGCCGTGGCTATCGTCATCAAGGACCGCAAGTGTTCGACCTCCTACATTCAGCGCAAGCTGGCGATCGGCTACAACAAGGCCGCCCGACTCGTCGAACAGATGGAGGATGAAAACGTCGTGTCCTCTGCCAACCATGTCGGCAAGCGGGAAATCCTCGTTCCCGAACAGCATTGACCGCGCGGGGCCCGCTTCTTCATCTCGGCCGGTAAACTCCGGGGGGAGTCCGAAGGACGGGGGGCTGGCCCCCCGCCGCGTTCTGCGTCACAGATAGCGCCATGAGAACATACGCCCTTCCCCCCGGCGGCCTGTCGCCGCAGACCACCAAGCTCGACGAGCGTGCGCATTTCACCGAGGCCTACGCCTACATACCGGCGGATACGATGCGCGACATCACCACCAGCTATCTGCCGCACTGGACGGATATGCGGATGTGGATCATCGCGCGGCCACTGTCGGGCTTTGCAGAAACCTTCAGCCATTACATCGTCGAACTCGCGAAGGGTGGCGGGTCGGACAAGCCCGAACCCGATCTGGGCGCGCAGGCGGTGCTCTTCGTGGTCGGGGGCGAGGTGACCCTGACGCTGGCGGGTAAGGACCACAAGCTGGCGGCGGGGGGCTATGCCTATATCCCGCCCGCGATGGACTGGACCATCGCGCAGTCCGGTGACGGCCCCGCGACGTTCCACTGGATCCGCAAGGCCTATCACTACGTCGACGGGATCGAGACACCCGAGGCTTTCGTGACCCATGACGACGACGTCCCTGCGGTGGAAATGCCCGATTGCGAAGGGGTCTGGTGCACGACACGTTTCGTCGACCCGTCCGACCTGCGGCACGACATGCACGTCAACATCGTGAGCTTCAAGGACGGCGGTGTGATCCCCTTCATGGAAACCCACGTGATGGAACACGGGCTTTACGTGCTGGAAGGGTCGGCCGAGTACCGGCTCAACCAGCAATGGGTCAGCGTGGGGCCGGGCGATTACATGTGGCTGCGTGCTTTCTGCCCGCAGGCGTGCCGTGCGACCGGCAAGGGTGATTTCCGCTACCTGCTTTACAAGGATGTGAACCGCCATCCGGCGCTGCCCTTCACGCCACGCCGATGAAGATCGCGATCAACGGTTTCGGGCGCATCGGGCGCACCGTATTGCGCCAGCTTTTGACCAGCCGGGCACAGGACCCCATCGAGATCGCCCTGATCAACGATATCGCCAGCGCCGAGGTCTGCGCTTATCTCTTCGCCTACGACAGTACCTTCGGGCCCTTTCCCGATCCGGTCGCTGTCGCAGGTGGCGTGCTGACGGTCGGGGATCGCCGCATCAGGCTGACCCATGCCGCTGATGTGTCAGACCTCGATCTTTCGGGCGTCGATGTCGTCATGGAATGCACCGGGCACGCGGACACCCGCGCCGTGGCGGCACGCGGGCTGGCGGCAGGTGCAGGGCGCATCCTGATCTCGGGACCGTCAGTCGCGGCGGACGAAACGATCGTACTCGGTGCGAATGATGACCGACTGGGCGATCAGGCGATCATCTCGAACGCCTCGTGTACGACCAACGCGCTGGCACCGTTGCTGCGGCACATCGACGGGGCATTCGGGCTGGTCGCCGGTCACATGACGACGATCCATTGCTATACCTCGAGCCAGCCGATGGTAGACACGCCCCGCGCCTCGCTGGAACGCAGCCGCGCCGGTGCGATGTCGATGGTCCCCACCACCACCTCGGCCGCGCGGCTGGTGGGCGAGGTGTTGCCGGAACTTGCAGGCAAGGTGACCAGCTCCGCCGTGCGCGTGCCGGTTGCCAGCGTGTCGGCCGTCGACCTGACCGCGACGCTGGATCAACCGACGGATACGGCGGCCCTCATCGCCTGCTTGGCGGAGATGGACCCTTTGATCGTGGGACACACTGACCTTCCACTTGTCTCCTCCGACCTGCGCGCGCGGCCCGAATCGCTGATCGTCGCCAGCCGCGAGACCTTTTGCGTCACGCCCCGCAATATCCGGGTGTTCGGTTGGTACGACAACGAATGGGGATTTTCCGCCCGCATGATCGACATGGCACTGCGGATGGGGTGACGGGCGGGCCCGCCCGCCCACCCCTTTTGGGGGCTCTGCCCCCGTCCTGCGGACTCCCCCGGCATATTTTCGGCCTTAGGTAGCAAACGCACCAAGCGTGCGAGGGCCAAGTGATGCGTAGAGGTTATTCATGGC
>JAIVHI010000294.1 GCA_020201155.1 Loktanella sp.
CCGGTGAGCTGATGGCCATGGTCCAGAGCCGCCGCGATTTGGCGAACCTCGAACGCGCCGATAAGCTCCGACCACTGTTTGCCCTCGCGGGTTTCCAGATCGGCCCCGGCCTCGCGCCGTTCCTGATCTTCGGCAGTCAAAGCGGCCCGGTGCCGGATCTCGTTGCGCTGATATTCCGCATCTAGATCCGTCATTGAACGGGTTTCATCTTCGGTCGGTTGCTCTTTGCCGACAATCTCTGCCAACGCCTGCCGGATTTCCGACTGCCGACGCTGGATCTTCACTGAATCAAGCATTTCATTTCCTTTTCGTGCTTGGGTTTCGTTGTGGCCAGCTCGGCCACCGCTTTGCGCCACGCTTGGCGCTTCGGATCAGGGACGCGCCCCAATTCTCGATTGGTTTCGATGGTGTGACAGGGGGCGCAGAGTGTGAGGCACAGATCAGGGTTGAACGCCTCCTCGGGGAAGTCTCGCACCGGCTTTGTGTGGTGGACCTCCAGACGCCGCCGGGATCCGCACTGCCGACACTTCCAGCCATCGCGTTCTAGGACGCCGTGCCGGACGCTCTGCCACTCGGGACGCTGCAACGCCCATCTGCCGGGACGCTTAGTCATTGTTCGCCTCGCCGGTGATTTCGATAAGTTGCCGCCGCTGCCCGTTGCTCGGTTTCTTCGCGCCAATGATGTTGAAGGTCTTTCCCTCACAGATCAGGCGGTCGGTGGCGCTGATGTCGCGGGTGAAGTCGGTGGACCGGATCAGAAAGCGGGCCATCAGCTTGGCGCGGAATATGCCCGCACTTACCGCCTCGGTGTCTTTCACGTCCTCGCGCAGCGCCGGGATGGGATCGCCATGCAACGCCCATTCCTCGACGGTCCCGAACCCGTCCGACACAAGGGTGACGCGCTCGAACTGCACGTAGGTGTCAAGTTTGCTTGCTACGCCCATGCCAGCCTCGCCTTGCTTTCAGGCTGGCCCTGCATCCGAACGCCTTGCGCCACCGCGATGACGGTTGCCGCCGCAGCGTCGATCCTGCCGGTGCTACGCGCCCGGGCCAGTTTGTGATTGCCTGCCGGATCCACCAGCGTGATGGCGTCGGAAAATGCCGACCGCAGCAGCAGGGATGGGGACGTTTTGACTTTGCCCTCGAACAGCGCGCGCCGGAATCGTTCCACGTCCTCGGACCCATCGCGCCAGCCCATGCCACGCCAGACGCAGGGGACACGCTCCAGACCAGCGCCCCGCAGGGCTTCCACGAACTCGGCATGCCGGAACCTGTCACCTACGACAGCCGCAGGGGCTTGGCCTTCCAGAAGCTCCACCACGTCAGCAAGGAACCGGGCCACGGGAACGGTGGTGTCGCCCATGGTTTTCAGCTCGCCACGGTCGGCCATCTCGATATAGCGCCCAGAGACGCCATCAGCCGCGCCACGGTCGGACAGTCCCGGTGTGGTGGGGAAAGCCCCGATGCACTCCAGACGCCCTGTCACGGGCCAGAACAGCGCCGCTGCGCTCATGCTCCGACTGCCGCCCAGATCCACGCCCAGGATCACGGGACCGTCGCGTTCCGGCAGTTGCTCGGGGGCCACCTCGGCAGATAGCCATTCGTCAATCGTCACCAGAACCGAACGGTCATCAGACGCGACACGCTCGTTTCGGTTTAGGTTTCTGAAACTGGACAGGGCAGAGCCGCCCCGCGCGATGGCCCGTTTCGCCTGCGCCACCAGCCAGTCAGACGTTGAACCGATGCCCTCACGCGCGCCGGGGTTGGCCACCAGCAGGCTTTCCAGATCGTCAGGGGGCAAGCCGGGATCCGGGCGATGCTCTTGCACGTAGCTGCCGGGGGGTGGCTCATCCATCCAGCGGGAAAAGGTGTTGGTGTCGTCAGGTGCGCTTGTGCTGATGATCAGGGCGCGGCCATCGCGCTTGCCCAGACCGGACAGGATGGCGTTCTCCAGATTGTCGCCCTTGTCGCGTTCCCACGCCGCGCGCTCATCTAGGATCGCCAGCGTTGGCGCGCCGCCCAGAATTGACTTGCCATCGGCAGGGATGACGCGGGCCAGCCCGCCGCCGTTCAGATCCGTTTCCACTTCCAGCTTAGAACCGCGCCGGATGGTGAACGCTTCCTGATCTTCCTCCGGCAGTCCCTCGATGAAACCGACAAGGAACCCGAACGCCGCGCGGGCCTGATCGCGGTTGCGCGCGGCAAAGATGATCTCGCGTTTCGGTTGGGGTGCTATCTCGCCAATAAGGTGGCCCAGAGCGATGCCAGCGGACAGTGCCGTTTTGGCGTTGCCTCTGCCGATGCTCAAAAGCGCCACCGCCGTATCCTTGGCGAACGCGCCCCGCACAAAGTCCTTCTGAAACCTTGCCAGACGTAGGGGCTTGCCAGCCTTCCGGCCCTCGGGGACCGTCAGCGTTGACAGGAACCGCAGCGCCGCCGTGGCGTCTTTGGACGCGCGGGCCATCAGCTTTTTCCCCGGATTTTTCCAGAGAGAGACAGAAACACCCACCCCCCGGTCCATAGCCACAGAATAGATCCCGGCATTGGAACCAGACGCGCAGAGCGGCCCATACAGGGGCAAGTCGTGGTGATGGGGGTGAACATCAGCAACCGACCGACACGCGCCTGTATCGGGCGCATATGCGGGCCGTGGACGGGGATAGCCGTGGTGTCTGGTCTACATCGCCGCGCAGGTCATAGAGGCGCAGAGCTTGGTCCAGGATGGCCAGCGACAGATCACGCGGTAGTGCCTGCTCATCTGCCCCATAGCCTGCCACGTAGGTGACGCGGATGGGGCCTGCCGGTGTGGTGTCAAAGGTGATGGTGGGGAAGCGCCCGTGCTGCAATGTCCAGCCGGTGGTGATGGCGGTGGTGCTGCCGTCCAGCTCGACTTGCTCAACGGTGGGTGTGGCGTCTGCATCTACCGGGCCAATGGGCAGGGATAGGACAGTGCCGGGCCATGTGTCGGACAGGGCGACAATCGTTTGCGACAGCAGGGCTAAGTCGCAATAGCTTTCCACCTCGCTTGCCGCTGCCGTGGCGAACCGCATTGCGCTCGATACTTCGGTGGCCTCGATCCGTAGGTGATCTTCCAGATCATAGCCGGTGACGGGATCCACGACGGCAATGGGGGTGCGACTGATCAAGCGCAATGCGGGCCTCTTTCCTTTGCTCTGCCACCCGCCGCACTCATGGCAGGGGATGGGCTTATGAAAACGCCGTATGGGCGCAGTGTTATATTATAACACTCAAGGGGGTGCGTCAACAGTTTAGAACGATTCTAAACTAGAAAGATGCCGGGTGGCTGGATTCAACCGCAGGGGGGCGATGTGCGGTGATGGGGTGTTATGTCAAAGCCACCGGACGCGGTGTCAGTCGTCTAGCGGTTGTGCAGCATGGCCCGGGTCAACTAGGGTTTGACCAGTGACCCACAACAAAGGATCCAGCCATGTTTGAAGTCGGCCAGAGCTACACTTTTGTCACGCTCATGAGAAGCGAAGACGGCCTAGAAGAAATTCAGCAAGTTTGGACGGTGAAGGCCGTGAACGACAATCTGCTAGACCTGCACACCCCCGCTGGTCAGGCAGATTCACTTCAAGTCTTGAATGACGCCGGTGCCGTAGAAGCTGAATATCTCGGTGGGCCAACACCAGAACAGAACATGGTCCTGAACACTTCGTCAGCCTTCTTTCACTCAGCCGTTCCGGTCGTTGAAGAATAGCCGCGCCTTCAGACGTATTGGCGCGCTTCGTTCCAAGGGATGCCGTCGCGCTTCATGACGCCCTCGACGCGCAACGCAGTGTCGAACGCATCAGCCAACATGGATTGGATTTGGTAATCGCCCAGCTCGGCAGGATCTACCGCACGACCTGCCGCGTCACAGATGTGGTAGGTGCTTAGAACAGCTCCTTTTTTTAGACCGTCAGGCGATTTTTTCACGCCGTAGGCCGTTTTTGGATTCCGCCCCTTTCTTCCCCTCCAGAGACCGGGAAAGACCCCTATCCTCTCCATATGTGGAACATATCAGGGTTAAGGCATTGAGACTAAAAGAAAAGAGGCGCGGCGAACCGCACCCCTAAAACTGGCCTAAAATGGTCGGTCTTGTAGGTCTATTTCACGCTGACTTGCATGGCATGGAAACCGGCCTTGTGTGCCGCTTGCAACATGGCGTCCTCCAGCTTTTCGGCCTGCGATGCTGGCACAAGAAAACTGTCATGGACTGGCAAAACGACGATGCCCTGCGCCAGCATGATGGACATAACGGTTTCGGCCATTGTCGCGTCGATGCCCATCAGCCGCGCGCCCGCGTCACTGTGGAAGCTCTTGGCGATGGGCTTATGCAACCGCTTGATGTCGTCGATCAGCTCAGACGCCAGTCGCATGGCTTCCTGACTGCCCAGCTCGGCACGGTCGGCCATCAGCTCGTTGTGCGCGATGGATAGACGGGCCTTCTGTTTCGTCGGTGCGTTGATGAGCGTCAGCATTGCAACTTTCACCAGCTTGCGGGGCCAGCCGGAGATCTCGTAGCAGTCGCTCGGCATATTGGCCCCGGCCTCGGCATAGAGGATTGCCGGGTGCATGGTGCAATAGTCCAACTCGACGACACTTTCGCCGCCAATGGTCAGGCTTTTGCGGGCCTCTGCTTTGACGTTCTGCCAGCTTGCTCCCATGGCGTAGAATCTCCCCCCGCGCGTCAGGTCTTTGTTAAATATCCGGGCCAGCGGTGCCACTATTTCGTGGTCTATGTCGCCGCCCATGATCGCCTCGTTGAACCGCTCGATCTTGCGCCGCATCCGGTCAATGTCGCGCGTTTCGTTGTAGTCGATGAGCTGGCCCTTTTCGCTTCTCAGCAAAACAACCTCCGCAGGCTTTGCCAAGGTCAAACGATGCCCGCCCACGATTGCGTTGCAAATGCCGCGCAGCTCGTCGGTGGCTCGGATGGCGCTTTGCCAGCCTCGGAAACCGGGGTGGCATTTGTGATGCTCGATCAATCCCAGCTCGGCCAGTCGGTCCACCTGTGAAACGATTTTGCGCCAAGTGTAGAGCGGATTTTTGTATCGCCCAGGCATGTCATAATGACGCGCCGTTCGGCTGTAGCTCACCCACTCAGGGGTGTTGCATATGTCCAAGATGATAGCCGCGCCCGTCTGGTCCACCTTTAGCTCGGTGCGCAGATCGGGCCAGAATTTCTTACTCTCGAACCTTAAAGACAGCGGTCTTTGATGGTCACTTTTTTCTTCCAACGCCCGTTCCTCAATGAGGGCCGGGGGAATTTGCACCTTGCAGGATCGTGTCGGTCATTCTACACTCTCCTTGTCCGCATGGCGCTGCCTACCCCGCAGCATGATTGCATTTAGAGAACCCGTGCCTTGCCCTAGGTGCGGGTTTTCGCTTTCTAGCATGGATGCAAATTGTTGTGCGCGCAATGGTCAGATTCCACCAAGGGTGGTGT
>JAIVHI010000116.1 GCA_020201155.1 Loktanella sp.
TCGGGAGAAGTGCGCCTGCGCGACATCATGACGGGCACCACGTGGTTCATTGCAATGGACCTTGTCACGCTCGCTTTGCTGATTGCCTTCCCCGCGATCAGCCTGTTCCTACCCTCGCTCATGGCGCAGTGAGGCACCCAATCCAACTGGAGGAGAGAAAGATATGACACTCAAACTAACACTTATCGCGGTGACAGCCTGCAGCATCGGCTCTACGGCCGTCGCGCAAAACGCGAACCACTTCTTCGCCGAGCGCCATTCCATGGTTCGCGGACCCTATGTGGAATTTGCGGAGCGTGTCGCGGAAGAAACCGACGGCGAGATCGCCTTCAGCGTTTTCTCGGGGGGCTCGCTTCTGCCGCCAGCGGCTTCGCTGCAAGGTCTGCGCGACGGTGTCGCTCAAGTGAGCTACCATGCCGGCACCTATACGCCTGCAGAGCTTCCTGTCGCCAACCTCATCGGCAATGCGGCGTTCTACAACACGGATCCAATGGTAATGGCCTTCGCATCAACCGAATTCGGGCTGACCAACCCCGCAGCGCTTGATGAGTGGCGAGAGAACGGCATGGTTTTCGGCGGCGGCTATTCGACGTCCGAATATGTCATGATGTGCAACACAGCCGTTGAAACGCTCGAGGATGTGCAAGGCAAGCGCCTGCGCATGGCCGGCGGCGCATGGTCCCGCTTTGCGGAATTTGTCGGCGCTGTTCCCGTGTCGGTCCCATCGAGCGAGATGTATACTGGCCTCGACACCGGATCGCTCGATTGTGCTGTGGCGGCAGCAGACGCCCTCGACTCGTTTTCCCTGTCGGATGTCGTGACGCACATGAACACCCTGGCCGTCGGCAACTATTATTCCGGCTTCGAGTGGGGCTACAATAAATCCTTCTGGCAGGGCCTCTCACCCGAGCACCGCGCCGTTCTGTTCGACCAGATGGCCTATTACCTCGGCCAACACCGTGTCGAGTTTGACAAGGACGTCGACAAGGCCGTGTCTGCTGCCGTCGAGGGTGGGATGGAAGTTTTCAACCCTGACCAAGCCCTGACTGATGCTTTGGCAGAATTCGTCGAAGCCGACGAAGCCGTGTTGATCGAGAATGCAACAGACCGCGGCGTCGAAAACCCCGAAGAACTTCTCGCGGAATACAAGCGCATCGTCGACCGTTGGGCCGCCCTTCTCGCAGAAGTGGATCATACGGATGTCGATGCATTGGCTGAATTGGCGCGCACCGAGATCTACGATCAACTTGATCCAGCGACATACGGCGTCGACTGATCATGCTGACGGTAAAGTAAGAAACTCTGAAAGCGGCCGGATAAAATTTCCGGCCGCTTTTGAACTCGACGATGGCGACTCATCTGGTGAAACCAGTGTTGAAGCTTGGCGACGTGAGCCAACACTCTTTCCTGCCAAACCTCTAACCGGCCAGCCTGAATAGAGTCACTCAAACACCGCCAAAGGAGACTGACATGCCCAAAGACACTCAAGGACACGGCCCCGAACTGGGCGGTTTCGAATGGAGCGATCCAATGCTCCTGGAAAGCCAGTTGTCCGAGGACGAGCGCATGCTGCGTGACGCCGCGCGCAACTTCGCCAACGATGTTCTTATGCCGCGCGTAAAGGATGCATACCGCGAGGAAACGGCAGCGCCAGAACTTTTCCCGTTGATGGGTGAAGCGGGCCTTTTGGGTGTCACGGTGCCGGAGGAATACGGCGGGCTGGGCGCAAACTACGTTACCTACGGCCTTGTTGCTTGCGAGGTCGAGCGTGTGGATTCAGGGTATCGCTCGATGATGTCCGTGCAGTCATCGCTGGTGATGTATCCGATCCAGGCCTACGGATCGGAAGAGCAGCGGCAGAAATACCTGCCCGGCCTCGCGTCCGGACAGCTGATCGGCTGTTTCGGACTGACCGAACCCGACGCCGGCTCGGACCCAGCAGGAATGAAAACGATCGCAAAGAAAACCGATGCCGGATACGTCCTGAATGGCGCAAAAATGTGGATATCAAACGCGCCTTTCGCAGATGTCTTCGTCGTCTGGGCCAAGTCCGACGCGCATGGCGGCAAGATCCGCGGCTTCGTTCTTGAAAAAGGCATGAAGGGTTTGAGCGCGCCGAAGATCGGCGGCAAGCTCAGCTTGCGCGCCTCGACCACGGGCGAGATCGTCATGAAGGACGTGCATGTGGGCGAAGATGCGCTGCTGCCGAATGTGCAGGGCCTCAAGGGGCCCTTCGGCTGTCTGAACCGTGCGCGTTATGGCATTTCATGGGGTGCGATGGGCGCAGCCGAGGCCTGCTGGCACGCCGCACGACAATATGGGCTCGACCGCAAACAATTCAATCGCCCGCTCGCCCAGACACAGCTCTTCCAGAAAAAGCTCGCAGACATGCAGACCGAGATCGCACTGGGGTTGAACGGCTCGCTCCGACTGGGACGCATGATGGACGACGGCAGCGCGGCACCTGAACTCATAAGCCTGATGAAGCGCAACAATTGTGGCAAGGCGTTGGAAATCGCGCGGATCGCCCGCGACATGCACGGCGGCAACGGAATTTCCGAAGAATTCCCAGTTATGCGCCACATGATCAACCTTGAGACAGTGAATACTTACGAAGGGACGCATGACGTGCATGCACTGATCCTTGGTCGGGCGCAGACCGGCCTACAGGCGTTCTTTTGATGAATGGGAGGCCTTGTTGCACAAAGCACGTGAAGGATTCACCTCGTGAATCCAGCATGGTAGCTGGCGGGCATGAGCAAACCCATTCCCACGACCTACAAGACGACGAACTGGCCAGCCTATAACGAGGCGCTCAAACGCCGGGGCTCGCTGACGATCTGGTTCGACCCGGAGATGAGGTGGGATGCGGCGCCTACCGGTAAGCGCGGTCGCCAGCAGACCTACAGCGATGCCGCCGTCCAGACCTGTCTCACGATGAAGGTGCTGTTCGGCATGGCGTTGCGCCAGACCACGGGTTTCGTGCAGAGCCTGTTGAAGCTGGTTGGTCTGAACTGGACGGTGCCAGACTTCAGCACCATTTCACGTCGCCAGAAGACCCTCGTCGTGAACATCCCTTATCGCGGCTCCAGTGGTCCTCTGCACCTGCTGGTCGACAGCACCGGTATCAAGGTCGAGGGCGAAGGGGAGTGGCACGCGCGCAAGCATGGCGGCACCAAACGGCGTGTCTGGCGCAAGATCCACCTCGGGATCGACGAACAGACACTGGAGATCCGGGCGGTCGAGATCACCGGGAACCACATCGGCGACGCGCCAGTGCTGCCTGATTTGCTCAACCAGATCCCATCTGAGCAGGAGATCGGTAGCGTGACCGCAGACGGCGCCTATGACACGCGCAATTGCCACGATGCCATTGCGGATAGGGGCGCCCACGCCGTCATTCCGCCCCGCAAAAATGCCAAGCCCTGGAAGCCGACCACGGCCGGTGCGGTGGCACGTAATGAAGCCCTGCGAGCGTCAAAATACCTGGGGCGAGCGAACTGGCGAAACTGGAGTGGATACCATCGCCGAAGCCGTGCCGAGACAAAGATGAACTGTATGAAGCTGCTGGGGCAGCGCCTCATGGCACGGGACTTCGACCGCCAAGTCGCCGAGGTCCAGGTCCGCATTGCCATCATGAACGGATATACCGCACTCGGCATACCCGTCACGAAGGCTGTGGGTTAAATGTGTCTGGGGAAAGGGGAAGTCCGGTCAGCAGCCGCTTTGTGCAACAAGGCCGCATAACTCCCTTAAAGGCTTATCCCTTTCGTTCTGGCACTACAGGATGTTGATGGACTGGACTTGCGGAGCGCCGTTGTTCTGGTATTGTTCTCGTCATGCC
>JAIVHI010000117.1 GCA_020201155.1 Loktanella sp.
CTATGAACAACGATACCGATATCATCGCCCTGCGTCAGCCGGAATGTGTGGATGACCCGCTGACTGAGATCGCCCGGGACGGTGCCCGCCGGATGCTGGCTGCCGCGCTGAGGGCGGAGGCTGATGCCTTCGTCGAGCAATATGCCGAAGAGATCCTCCCGGACGGTCGTCAGCGTGTCGTCCGGCATGGGTATGGTCCTGAGCGGAGCATCCAGACCGGGATCGGCGCGCTTGATGTGCGCCGTCCGAAGGTGCGTGACCGTGCGACCGGTCAAGATGAAGACAAGATCCGGTTCACTTCCGCGATCTTGCCCAAATGGGCCCGGCGCTCGAGGAGCCTGGATGCCCTGCTGCCCGTGCTCTATCTGCGGGGTATCTCGACGGGGGACTTCCAAGAGGCCCTGGCCGCGATCCTGGGGAAGGACGCGCCGAACCTGTCGCCGAGTGTGATTTCGCGTCTGACCGGGGAGTGGCAGCAAGAATACGATCGCTGGCAGCGCCGTGATCTCTCGGCGCGGCGGTATGTCTACATCTGGGCGGACGGCGTCTACCTTCAGGCCCGGATGGAGCCTCAAGCCGAGTGTATCCTGGTTATTCTCGGTGCTACGCCCGAAGGAAAGAAGGAGGTTGTCGGCTTCCAGGTCGGTGTGCGTGAAAGCGCGCAGAGCTGGCGCGAGTTGCTCATCGACATCAAGGCCCGCGGCCTTGCCGTCCCGCCGGAAGTCGCGGTTGGCGACGGGGCGATGGGGTTCTGGAAAGCACTCGACGAGGTCTTCCCAGGGACGCGGCATCAAAGGTGTTGGGTTCACAAGATCGCCAACGTCCTGAACAAGTTCCCGAAGTCCATGCAGCCGACGGTGAAGGGTGACCTTCGCGAGATCTGGCAGGCCGACACCCGCGTCGCGGCGGAAACCGCCATGGACACCTTCTCCGCGAAATACGGGGCCAAATATGAGAAGGCGGTCACCTGTCTGACGAAGGACAAGGAAGCGTTGCTCACCTTCTACGACTTCCCGGGGGACCACTGGGAGCACTTGCGAACGGGCAACCCGATCGAGAGCGTCTTCGCCACCGTTCGGCACCGAACCGTGCGAACCAAGGGGGCGCTGTCGCAGAAGACGGCGAAGCTCATGGTATTCAAGCTCGTTCAGGCCGCCGCAAAAACGTGGCGCCGCCTGAAGGGCGCCAATCAGTTGCCTTTGGTCATCGAAGGCGTCACATTCACCGACGGTGTCGCCGATAACGACACTGCAAACCGCGCCGCTTGATCAGGCCGCGTCACCCAGATTCCAGCATAGCTCCTTTCGATACCATAAGAGCCTTAAGTGTTCGATATCAGGCGATGATCAGGTTCCTCATTTTGGCCAGTGCCGAACCGCATGAGTTCCCACCGAAGAACACACCATTTCGGCTAACCGGCGAAAATGTTCGGTTAAATGTGGCACCAATTTGCACTTCACCCTTTCGGACGAACTGCAGTATACTATCAACTAATGGCAAAAGCGTCCGCGCGGTATCCTAGGGGTTAGTCAATGATCAAGGTTCTGCACGTTGAAGACGATCCCGACATCCGTGAGATCGCGGAGATGGCGCTATCTATGTCGGGTCGGTTCGAACTGGTGCAATGTGCCTCCGGCCCCGAAGCGATCGAAAGGGTCGCGACCTTTTTACCGGACCTGATCTTGCTCGACATGATGATGCCTGGCATGACAGGGTGTCAGGTGCTCGAGCATTTTCGCCAGGTTCCGGCGCTGTCCCAGACACCCGCCGTATTTATGACCGCGCGGGCACAGCATACTGAAATCGAAGAGCTTCTGGCCTTTGGGGCTGCCGACGTCATCAGCAAGCCGTTCGATCCGATGACACTGTCCGATCAATTGAGCGCGGTTCTTGATCGAATATGAACGCCGTAGGACTTTGGAGGAAAGATAGCGATTTCAATCGTTCCGGTCTGCGGAGCTTTAAATAAAGCGTTTCATGCGGTTCCCGTTCAATCCAAGTGACCCCGACAGCAGGTAATGAAGCTATCGACTTCCATGACGATGTGACCGCACGTCTCTGATGGTGCATTCGGCAGAGCAGTGAATTCCGTAATGGCGTGTTCGCAAGACCGGGCGGTTGCGCCGAGATCTTGCATTCCGAGCGATCCAGCGCTACCCGCGATCTGATGAAGGATCGTTCCAGCGGCGGTAAGATGCTTTCTCTTTTCGATGTCGTCGATGGCCTGCCATGCGGCCAGCGTGTGTTCGGCGATCCTGCCGCACCGGTCCTCTAGCAGCGACAAAAATCTTTTACGGACGCGTGCGAGGTCGGGCAGGGCGTCTTTCATGTCCTTCACGCGTAGTCCTTTTGTAGCCAAAAGTCATACATCGACTTTTCATGCGCATCGCTCGCAGCTTCGGCACTGCTGTGAGCGTGGGCGATAGCGTTAACCGCTGATGCGCCACTTTTCCATATCAGGCGGATGACATCGCCGATGCTGACACGAATATCCAGCCTTTGACCCGCGTTGTTGAAAAGTTCGGTGTGTGCAAGACGCAGGTTCACGCTGTCCATCAGTTGATGGGCGTCGGGTTTCCAGCCATTTTCAGACACGCAGACGAATGTGCCCCCTCCGGCATAAGACATCAGGAATTGCCGTCCCTTCAATTCGTCCGAAATCACCTCGGATACATCCGATATGAGGCTGTAGAATTCAAAGGGTGAAAGGTTTTTATGAAGCTTCAGGATTTCGCGGATGTTAAAGGCAAAGGTCGATGATCCGAACAAGGCCCCCCGGGATAATTGGGCGACGTAGTTCTCCATGGCCAGGTGGTCGATGACATTCTCAACGTCATAGATCGAAATCGGCTGGTGCAGATCCAGAATGTTGATTGGATCGCCGTTCAAGGGAGCAAATTTGCTTTCGAAGGTATCAAAGATTTTCTTGGCGTTCGCGCGACGGGCAATCGCCAGTCCTTCGACCAGCCCGATCCGGGCTTTCAGTTCGAAAACCTCGAAGGGTTTTGTCAAATAATCGGTCGCACCAGCTGCAAAGGCGCCATCGACATAGTGCTTGTCCGACATAGCCGTGAGCATCAGGATAGGGGTGTCGACATGTTCTGGCGTGGCGCGTACGGCCTTGGTCAGTTCGATTCCGTCCATGGACGGCATCAGGATGTCGAACAGAAAGCAATCAAAGGTTTCACCACCATCTGCATCGATGATCTCCAACGCGGCTGCGCCGCTTTGGGCGGTCGTCAGGTCGTGCTGTCCGACAGACAGCATGAATTGTTCCAACAACTCGAGAATGATCGGATCGTCGTCGACTGCCAAAATCTTCATGTCGCGCTCCTTACGGTGCTGACGATCGCCGGATACAACCAGAGCGTTCATCAATTGGTTAATTCAACACTACTAAAAAACAAGGCGAGAGTTTGGCGCATTTTAGCAATTATTTAGAGCAAGGACTGAAAAATCTGCCGCTTTCGGCGTAATCTGGTAAGCTTGAGCATCTTGGATCATCCTATGGGGAAGTGCGCAGGCGTTTCCTGCGACGGCTGTATCAGGGGTGCGGCTAAGTGTGCACATGGCGCCTGGGACCGGTGCGAGTGCATTAAAGCGTTTCGCGAAAAACCTGAATCACAGACTTTCGCGAAACGCAGTGCTCCGCTCAATCGTTGCACGCGTTCCGCCTTTCGCTGATGCCTCAGGTTAAAGGCGGAACGCTTTAGATGCCCCCGGAACCGCTGAACGATTTGGCGTGATTGACATCGTGTGTCGCGCCGATGAAACATGGTCGCAGCTTAAGGTAACCGGCTCTGCTGGGTGCAGGCAGTGGCGT
>JAIVHI010000184.1 GCA_020201155.1 Loktanella sp.
ACAGCCAACCGGGAGGTCTGACATGACCCTGAATGCGACCATCGCCAAGGTAACCGACCGAATCCGCAAGCGCTCGGAAAAGTCGCGTGGGGATTATCTCGACCTCATGGCGCGGGCCGCCGCCGAAGGACCCCGCCGCGCGCATCTGTCCTGCGGCAACCAAGCCCACGCCTATGCCGCGATGGACGAAAAAGAGACACTGGCGGCGACGAATGCGCCCAACATCGGGATCATCTCGGCCTACAACGACATGCTGTCGGCGCATCAGCCGTTCGAGCGTTTCCCCCAGCTGATCAAGGATGCCGCCAAGGCTGCCGGTGGCACGGCACAGGTCGCGGGTGGCGTGCCCGCCATGTGCGACGGTGTGACCCAAGGCCAGACCGGCATGGAACTGTCGCTGTTTTCGCGCGACGTCATCGCGCTGGCCGCTGGCGTCGGGCTGTCGCACAACACATTCGACGCGGCGATCTATCTGGGCGTCTGCGACAAGATCGTCCCCGGTCTTGTCATCGCCGCTGCGACCTTCGGCTATATCCCCTCGATCTTCCTGCCGGCCGGCCCCATGACCAGCGGCCTGCCCAACGACGAAAAGTCGCGCATCCGCCAGCAGTTCGCCAGCGGCGAAATCGACCGCGCCGAGCTGATGAAAGCCGAGATGGCATCCTACCACGGACCGGGCACCTGCACCTTCTACGGCACGGCGAACACCAACCAGATGCTGATGGAATTCATGGGGCTTCACATGCCGGGTGCGTCCTTCGTAAACCCCAACACCCCGCTGCGCGACGCGCTGACGGTCGCCGGTGTCGAACGGGCGCTGCAGATCACCCATCAGGGCAACGCCTATACCCCCGCCTGCGAAGTGCTGGACGAAAAGGCTTTCGTGAACGGGCTGGTCGGCCTGATGGCCACGGGCGGATCGACCAACCTTGTCATTCACCTGCCCGCCATGGCGCGTGCGGCGGGGATCATCCTCGATCTTGAAGACTTTTCGGACATCTCGGACGCGACGCCGCTGATGGCCAAGGTCTATCCCAACGGCCTGGCCGACGTGAACCATTTCCACGCCGCAGGCGGTCTGGGCTACATGATCGGCGATCTGCTGAAAGAAGGGCTGCTGCACCCCGACACCAAGACCGTGGCGGGCGACGGGCTGGAGCTTTACACTCAAGACCCCAAGCTGAAAGACGGACGCATCGTTTATGAGGCGGGTTTGGGCGTGACGCAGAACGACAAGATCCTGCGCCCCGCGTCCGATCCATTCCTGCATCACGGTGGATTGACCCAGCTCAAGGGCAACCTTGGGCAGGGAGTCATGAAATCCTCTGCCGTCGCCGAAGAACGCCACATCATCGAAGCCCCCGCGCGGGTCTTCAAGGATCAGGAGGAGGTAAAAGCCGCCTTCAAGGCCGGAGAGTTCACATCCGACACGGTCGTCGTCGTCCGCTTTCAGGGCCCCAAGTCGAACGGCATGCCCGAGTTGCACAGTCTGACGCCCGTGCTGGCCGTCCTTCAGGACAAGGGGTTGCGCGTGGCGCTGCTGACCGACGGGCGCATGTCGGGTGCGTCGGGCAAGGTGCCGTCCGCGATCCACGTCTGCCCCGAAGCGGTCGATGGCGGCCCGATCGCCAAGATCCGCGACGGCGACATGATCCGGCTTGACGCCACCAAGGGCACGATCGACGTGCTGGACGTGGACCTCGACACCCGCGAGGCGATCGTCGAGGACCTGACCGGAAATGGTTCGGGCGTCGGACGCGAGTTGTTCGAAGTATTCCGCCGCAATGCGGGGTTGGCCTCGACCGGCGCGTCGTCGGTGGTGTGATAGACTATTCAAGGACATGACAATGACCCCCCAACAAGCCTCTGAACTGAACGAAGCACTGTGCCGCCGCGCGCCCGTGATCCCTGTCCTTGTCATCGACGATGCAGGTCAGGCCGAAGGTCTGGCGCAGGCGCTGGTCAAGGGCGGGCTGCCCGCGTTGGAGGTGACGCTGCGCACCCCCGCCGCGCTGGACGCGATCCGCGAGATGGCGAAGGTCGCAGGCGGTGTGGTCGGCGCGGGCACCCTGCTGACCCCCAGGGACGTCGAAAACGCCAAGGCCGCGGGCGCGCAATTCGGTGTTGCACCGGGGGCCACGGACCGCCTGCTCGATGCCTGCGAGGCCAACGACCTGCCCCTGCTGCCCGGTGCGGCCACGGCCTCGGAGGCGATGCGCCTGCTGGAACGCGGCTACACGGTGCAGAAGTTCTTTCCGGCGGAAGCGAATGGCGGGGCCGCCGCGCTCAAGGCCATCGGCGCGCCGATCCCGCAGGTGCGGTTCTGCCCCACCGGCGGCGTCAGCCTGAGCAACGCGCCGGACTATTTGAAACTGTCGAACACGCTTTGCGTCGGCGGAAGCTGGGTCGCACCCTCGGACGCGGTCGCATCGGGCGACTGGGACCGGATCGAAGCACTCGCCGCAGAGGCGGTGTCCAAGTTAAGCTGAACCCGCCGGACGGCGGCTAGTGCCGCCGTCCAGCCCAACCGCCACGCCGCTTGGCTGCCGGTGCAGGCTCTTGCGCCGCGCGCAGCACTTCGGTCATCGGATGGTCGGCGGGCTGGTCTGCGTATTTCGCCAGAAGCGCGCGCACCTGCGGCTGGGGATCCGTGCCGGGGGGTAGTCCCAGCGCCCAATCCAGAAAGATCGAGCGGCACTGACCCGCATCGATACCCTCGATACGGTAGGCTTCGCGGATCAGTCCGGTGGGGTCATGGGGTTCAGTCATCTTGCACTATCCTATCGAAGGCCGCCGCTGCCTTGTCGGCACTGTCCGCGACCCAATCAGCGATGGCCGCGACGCTTTGCTGTCCCGTCTCGCGCTTGATGAAGGCCAGCCCCGCCTCGCCCAGCTTGTCGGGATCGACAGTGCCACCGACCAGAAGGCGCGATGCGGTCTGCAGCCGCCAGAAGCTGTCATAAGCCGTGGACAGGGCCGCACCGGTGTCGGCATCGACCACGCCTGCGTCTACACCCTCTGCGATCTGGTCGTGCACAGTGTGGGACGAACCGCCAGACAGGAGGCACAGCGTCTGCGCGGCCAATTCACATTCCATCAACCGCCCCGGTCCGGCCTTGGCATCCAGCGGACCTGTTGCGGGCTTGGCACCGGTCAGGCGGGTCCGCATGTCGGTCACATCCGCTTTGACATCGCGCGCGCCGCCTTTTTCGCCTAAAAGCTGGCGGCGGCAGGCGGTCACGCGGTGTTGCAGGGCATCGGGGCCTGCAATCGGGCGCGCGCGCGTCAGGGCCAGATGCTCCCACGTCCAGGCTTCGGTCTGCTGGTAGATCTCGAAGGCGCCGATGCTGGTCGCCACCGGTCCCTGTTTGCCCGATGGCCTCAGCCGCATGTCGACCTCGTAGAGCCGGCCCTCGCCCATGGGCGCGGTCAGCGCCGTGATCATGGCTTGGGTCAGCCGCGCATAGTAGGGACGCGCCGCCAACGGGCGCCGTCCGTCGGATTCCGCTTCCCCGTCGGCGTCGTAGATCACGATCAGGTCAAGATCGGAGGCGGCATTCAGCCGCCCTGCCCCCAGCGACCCCATCGCCAGCAGGATCGCCCCCGCCCCCGGTGGCGAACCGTGCTTGCGGGCCATGTCGTCGATGACGCAGGGCCAGAGCCCGGCCAGCGTCGCCTCGGCCAGATGGGCGTATTGCTCGCCCGCCGTCCGGGCATCGATCAACCCGCGCAGATGGTGGACGCCGACGCGAAAATGCCAGTCGCGCTGCCACAGGCGCGCCGCGACCAGCTTGGCTTCGTAGTCCGACGCCGTGTCCAACCGGCCCATCAGGTCGGATTTCAATCCCGCAACCCCCGGCCATTCGGCAAAGAACGCACCACCGATGACCGCATCCAGCACGCCTGAATTGCGCGACAGATATTCGGCCAGGGCCGGTGCAGTGGCGCAGATATCCGCGATCAGTCGCGTCAGCTTTTCGTTCGCGTCGAAAAGCGAAAAGACCTGCACACCGGCGGGCAACCCCGCCAGAAAGGTATCGAACTGGGCCAGTGCCTCTTCCGGGCGGGCGGCTTCCGACAGGTGATCGAGGATGACAGGCTTGATGCGCTTGAAAATGTCGCGGGCCCTCCAGCCGGTTCTTGATGTCGGCCTTCAGCGCAGCCACGTCGCGCCCGGTGAACGCGGCCAGCCGGTCAAAGCCCGCATCGTCGGTCGGCAGGTCGTGGGTCTGGGCATCGTTCACCATCTGCATGCGATGTTCGATGGTACGGTGAAAGCGGTAGTGATCGGTCAGCCTGTCGCGTGTGTCCTGCGGCACCCAGCCCGCGTCATGAAGCCGTGCCAAACCATCGACGGTGCCGTGAACCCGCAGCGACGGGTCGCGTCCACCCGCGATCAACTGGCGGGTCTGGGTGAAGAACTCGATCTCGCGGATGCCGCCGCGGCCCAGTTTCATGTTGTGCCCGGACAGCGTCAGCGGACCGCCAAGGCCCTTGTGATCGCGGATGCGCAACCGCATGTCGTGAGCATCCTGAATGGCGGCAAAGTCCAGATGTTTGCGCCAGACGAAGGGGGCCAGCGTATCGAGAAAGCGCCGGCAGGCCTGCGCGTCGCCGCCTGCATAGTCAGCCTTGATATAGGCGGCCCGTTCCCACGTGCGGCCGACGCTTTCGTAGTAGCGCTCGGCGGCTTCGGCGGACAGGCAGACCGGCGTGACGCTGGCATCGGGCCGCAACCGCAGATCGGTGCGAAAGACGTAGCCGCCGGCGGTCATATCCGACAGAAGCGCCGTCATCTTGCGGGTGACCCGGATAAAGCCCGCGCGGGCGTCGTGATAGTCCTCGGGGTCGAAACGGGTTTCGTCGAAAAGGCAGATCAGGTCGATGTCCGAGGAATAGTTCAGCTCGCCCGCGCCCATCTTGCCCATGCCGATGGCGAACATGCCGCCCGCCGCGGCGGCGTCATCTGCGGTCAGCATCGGCAGTTTGCCGCGGGCGATCTCGGCCGCGACCAGCCGGGTGAGGCAAAGGTGAACCGATGTATTGGCAAAGCGGGTCAAGGCCTGTGTGACCTTTTCCAGCGACCAGACCCCGGCCAGATCGCACAGCGCCGTCAGCAGATGCACGCGCCGCTTGGCCTGCCGCAGTTCAACCGACAGCCCATCGAGCGGTTGTGTCTGAACGTCGGACACAAGCGTCTCGAACGCCGTCTCGGGCGCGTCGAGCGCACCCTCCAGCCAGTCGCTTTCCCGCATGATGAGATCGGCCAGATAGGGGCTGCACCCCGCAGTGCCATCGAGCAGCCCGCGCAGGTCGGCATCGGCCCATTGGGTTGCCCCCCCGATATCGGCCAGCCGACCGGTTTCGTGCGGCCTTGGGCAGGCCGTCATGCGGCTGGCGACAGGGCCGCCGGCCTCTTTCAACTGTGCGTCCGGTGTCCTAGTCATGGGGCTTGGTATGATGGAAGGGGCGTCATGAGCAAGAGCCTGAAACGCGTGGTGAAAGCGCTGGCGGAGTCCGGTCTGGACATCACCCCGCTCGAGATGCCGGGCGAGACGCGCACGGCGCAGCAGGCGGCGGATGCGGCGGGCTGCAGCCTTGACCAGATCGCCAAGTCGATCATCTTTCGCGGCGATCACAGCGGCGACGCCCTGCTTTTCGTGACGGCTGGGGCTTCTGGACTTCGACGTGATCTATGCGGCAGCAGGCACGCCGCGCCACATCTTTCCCATCGCTCCAGCCGATCTGTTGCGACTTTCGGGGGCGCAAACTGCGGATTTCGTGACCGAGAACTCAGGTGCTTCCGACTAAATCAAGGCGCTTGTGCATTGAAAGAAATACACTTTTCAAAATAATGTAAAAAACGTTCACATAGGCCCTTGTGGGATCAGACCGAACTTACCATCTTGAGGATGTAAAGGGCATTCACATGGCCCGCAACAAACAGATCGGAGCTTGATTATGACTGCTGCAACACCCAATTACCCCGCCGCCCGACTTGAAGGCTACTTCGCCCGCGCCGAGCGGTGGCTTGACGACCGGGGCAAGTTCGCCTGGATCGGCGCCATCGTTCTGGGCTTCATCGCCGTCTGGCCCGTCGGTCTGGCCCTTTTGGCCTATGTGGTGTTCTTCAAGAAAAGCAACAAGCGTGGCACTGCTGCCTTTGCCCGCGCGACGCAGTCGATGCGCGGCAGTTCCGGCAATTCCGCTTTCGATGCTTACCGCGCCGACACGCTGCGCCGGTTGGAAGAAGAGCAGGACAACTTTGAAGCCTTCCTGGGCCGGCTGCGCGAAGCCAAGGACAAGGCCGAGTTCGACCAGTTCATGGACGACCGCGCCCGCCAGGCCAATGACAACGGCGACCGGTCGTCGGACGCCGCCTGATCCCAACACGGGCGGCCTTGCGGGGTCGCCCGGCTCCCCTTGCCAGATGCGAGCTTACTCATGACCAGCACCCCGATGGGACACCCCGACCCCGACGCCCTGCCCGAGTTCTACGAAGGCGTGGCGGTCAAGCGGGCCCTTGCATGGATTTTCGACGTGATCCTGATCGCCGTGCTGTCCGCGGTTCTTCTCCCCTTCACAGCCTTCACGGCCCTGTTCTTCTTTCCCGTCTTCATGCTGGTCGTCGGATTCGTCTATCGCTGGTTCACGCTGGCCGGTGGCTCGGCCACCTGGGGCATGCGCCTGATGGCCATCGAATTGCGGGAAGCGGACGGTGAACCGCTGACCTCTCGGACAGCCCTTTTCCACACCCTGGCCTATTCGGTGGCGGTCGTCACCGCGCCCTTGCAGGTCATCTCGGCGATCATGATGGGCGTGACGCCGCGCTGTCAGGGGTTGGGCGATTTCCTGCTGGGCACCGCTGCGATGAACCGCCGCGTATAAGCGCCAATTGGGTTGCACCGGCGCGACCTTCGCGTCAATCATACCGCCATGCGCCATACCCTTCCTCTTGCCCCGCAGTTCTATGTGACGGCCCCGCAACCCTGCCCGTATCTCGACGGTCGCATGGAGCGGAAGCTGTTCACGGCGCTGCACGGGGACGGCGCGGAAGAGCTGAACAACGCGCTGTCCAAACAGGGCTTCCGGCGGTCGCAGAACGTGCTTTATCGTCCCTCCTGCGCCGAATGTTCGGCCTGCATGTCGGCGCGCATCCGTGTCGCCGATTTCGAGCCAAGCCGCAGCCAGCGCCGCACGCAAAAGCGCAACGCCCGCCTTGTGCGCCGCGCGACATCGCCCTGGGCCACGGAGGATCAGTATGACCTTTTCCGTCGCTATCTGGACAGTCGGCACGCCGAAGGCGGTATGGCGGACATGGACATGTTCGAATTCGCCGCGATGGTCGAGGAAACCCCGATCCGGTCACGCCTGATCGAATATACCGACAGCGAAGGCCGTGACACCAGAACCCCCATCGCGGTTTCGTTGACCGATATCCTCGATGACGGGCTGTCGATGGTCTATTCCTTCTTCGAGCCCGCATGGGAACGTCATTCGCTTGGCACCTACCTGATCCTCGATCACATCGCGATCGCACGCGAACTGGGGCTGCCCTACGTCTATCTTGGTTACTGGGTGCCCGGATCGCCCAAGATGGCCTACAAGTCGCGCTTCTCGGGGCTTCAGGTCCATGCCAACGGCGAATGGAGCGCGCTGCGCGACCCGGGCGACTACGATGCCGCGCTGCACCCGTTGTCGACGGAACCCATCGCCGAACAGGTGGCCAAGCTGTCCTTGCCCAACGTCCGCCACATCGACTGAGCCGGTCCGCACGCCGGGGCCGAAACCCCGGCGCGCCGCATCGGTCAGTCCAGCAGGTTCGGCACGATGGTCACGACGCCCGGTACCAGCGCCAGCAACAGCAACCCGGCCATCTGGATCACGATGAAGGGCAGCACCCCGCGATAGATCTGGCCCGTGGTGATCGCTGCCGGTGCCACGCCACGCAGGTAGAACAGCGCGAAGCCGAAGGGCGGCGTCAGGAACGAGGTCTGCAGGTTCACCGCGATCATGATCGTCACCCACTTGGGATCGAAGGTGCCACCGTAGATGACGGGCCCGACGATCGGGATCACGATGTAGATGATTTCAAGGAAATCCAGCACGAAGCCCAGTATGAACAGCACCAGCATGACGATCAGGAAGACGGTCCATTCATCCCCGAAGCTTTCAAGGAATTGCTGGATGTAATGTTCGCCACCAAATGAGATCAGCACGAGGTTCAGAAGCTGCGATCCGATCAGGATGGTGAAGACCATCGAGGTCACCTTGGCCGTCTCGCGCACCACGGGGCTGAGCACGCCGCCGGCCAGCAGCGTCCAGCAGGCCCACAGGATGCCGACGATCGCGAAGATGAAGGCGCCGAAGGCCACCAGGAAGGCGATGTAGTCCTCGAACAGGACGGTCTCCCGGCCCATCCGCATGTCGAAGTTCACACCGACGATCAGCATGATCGCCATGGCGTAGGTGGTCCAGATGACCATGCGCCCCGACCGGCCCTGATCCTGCAGCTTGCGGTAGGCGGCCAGCATGATGGCGCCGCCTGCCCCCAGGGCCGCGGCCGGCGTGGGGTTGGTGATACCTCCGAGGATCGACCCCAGAACGGCCACGATCAGCACCAGGGGCGGGAAGACCACGCGAAGAACCTCGTTCTGGAACAGCCGGTGCGCGGCCTTGTTCATCCCGTAGAGGATCAAAGCCAGCGGCAGGGCGATCAACAGGGTGGTCGCCCCCGGCGTGGTCACGGCGCTGATCAGCAGCACATCGACCAATAGCATCAGCAGCACGCCCAAAGAGCCCGCGATCAAGGGCAGCGAGGGCCGCGAGGGCGCGACACCCCGCGCCAGCGCCAGCGTCAGTCCGGCGAAAAGCGCGAAGATGGCGATGCCCGTTCCGATCGGGGGTGCATCGGCGATGCGTTCGAGCCGGATCGAGGCCCTTTCGTCGTCCAACAGTCTGCGGGCGGCTTCGACACCGCCGAACTCGTCGATCGTGGCCTGCTCGGCCAGCGCAGCGGACCATGCCTCCTCGCCATGAAGCTCTTGCATCGAGGCGGCACATTCGGGGCTGACATTCGTGCGCAGCGAGGCCGACTGGCCTGCGTCGGTGAAGCTGTCGACGATGACGGACTGCGAACCGACAAGGTTCACCTGCATCAACACGATCAGAAGGGCGATCAGACCCGCCGGCGCCCCCAGAAACCAGAAAAGCGCCTCGTTCCGGGTGATGACCTCGCCCGATTTCGCGTCATCGAAGCGAACGGCGGGGGCCTTGGACGGGTTCAGAAGCGCGTAGCCAAAGGCGTAGGCCCCATAGAGAAAGGCCAGCAGGATGCCGGGCAGAAGTGCCGCCTGAAACAACGTGCCGACCGATACGACAGCGGGTTCACCCAGATAGGTCAGGGCATCCGTACACCCTGCGGCCTGCGCCCGCTCTTCCTGAGCCGTGGAATAAAGATCGCCTGCCAGGGTTCCCAAAAGCACGATCACGATGGAGGGCGGGATGATCTGCCCCAAGGTGCCCGAGGCCGCGATAACGCCGGTCGACAGTTCCGGCGAATAGCCGTTCTTCAGCATCGTCGGCAGCGCCAGAAGTCCCATCGTCACGACCGTGGCCCCGACAATGCCGGTCGATGCGGCCAGGAATGCGCCCACGATCACGATGGACACCGCCAGACCACCCGGCAGCGGGCCAAAGACCTTGGCCATCGTGGTCAGCAGTTCATCGGCAATGCGGCTGCGTTCAAGCGTGATGCCCATCATCACGAACATCAGCACCGCCAGCAGCGTCTCGATCGATTGTCCCGCCAGCACGCGTTCGTTCATCCGGTTGACGACGAAGGACACGTTGCGGTCGAGCGCGGTTTCCCAGCCCTGCGGGAACACCGGCTCGCCGTATGTGGGAAGGTCGGGGAAGGTGAAGGTCGATATATCGTCCGGTCGGATTCCCTGCGCAACCAGCTGTTGGTATTGTTCGGATCGGGTGTCGATCGCGAAATGGGTCAGCAACCCGCCGCCATCCAGCAGTGCGATGATCGCGAACGAGATGACCGCCGCGCCGGAGATGGCGAATGCCACCGGAAAGCCGGACAGAATGCCCGCGAAAAGGGTGAGGAAGACGATCAGAATACCGACTTCGACGCCATCAAGTCCAAACAACATGCCCCTGCCCCTTTAGTGTATTTGCGCAGCGGTTTCGGCGATCTTGTCGCCGAGGCTGTCTTTATCGAGATATTTGCCGTCGCTCTCGGGTCCTTCCTTGAACTCCAGATAGGAGCGGTAGAAGAACGCGATGCCCTGCAGGATCACCAGAAGCGCGAAGGCCACCAGAAGCACCTTGAACAGGAAATAGGCGTTGAACCCGTTGGGGGAGAAGCCGATCGTCTCCACGCTCCACCGCAGGGCGCGCGCCTTGAGAAGCACCGTTTCGAGATCCCGAGAGGCATCAGAGGCGGACAACTTGGGTGTCACGAGATGCCGCCACAGGAAAAACCAGCCGTAGAAATACGTCAGAATGGCTGCGGGCAGCATGAACACGAGGCTTCCGAACATGTCGATCACACGTTTCGCGCGATGGGACACCCTGGCGTAGATCAGGTCGACGCGGACGTGACTGCCCTGAATGAAGGTATAGGACACGCAAAGCGTGACGATCATCGCGTTGTAGAGCTTCAGCTCTTCCGACCACCAGCTGACGTCCTTGGTAAATGCAACACCAAGACCGATCGAGATTTCGGACACGGCGAAGACCCGTTGCAGGAAGATGATGACGATCTGTTGCAGCACCATCAACAGCCCGGCCCAGGCAAAGATCCGGCCCACGGCATTGCCGAAGGCTTCGAGGCCGCGCACGCAGCCCCACATGAAACGGTTGTTCAGAAAACCCACGATGCTGATGACGGCGACGATCAGGAAGATCGCGAAGAAAAGCTCCCATGACGCGCCGTAGTAGATAAAGCGCAGCAAGGCTTCCTTGTCGGCCCAGTTGAGCCATGCCGCGGGCTGCAGCAGCGCGGCGATGATGTTGTAGGGGGCTTCCAGCAGGTTGCCGAAGAAGAATTGAAGCGGTCCGCCAAGTTGAAAGCGATCCAGACAACTGATCGTGTCCTCGGCTGTCGCGCGAAAAAAGCCCGAGCAGGCGATTTCTTCTTCCATCACTGTTCCCCGTCGGTCGGTCCGGGGGCCGCTTGGGCGGCCCGCACCGGAAGACATTAGAATCTCATACGGATGTCGGGCCGACATGAAGCCGGCCCGACAAGGTTCTGTTTTTGCGGGATTAGCCCTTCACGCGGTTCCGCTGGGCCGTATATGCACCTTCGGACCGGCCTTCCCAGTTGGCCGAGCTTTCGAGCGATGCCATGTAGCTTTCGTAGCAGCGGTCATAGATGTCATCACCCATCGGCTCCTGAACGACTTCTTCCGCCGCCGTGCCGAAAGCGTCCCAGATTTCGTCGCTGTACTCGAGAAGCTGCACGCCACCAGATTGCAGGCGCTGCAACGCCGCCGAGTTGTTCGCCATGAACAAAGACATGGTCCACAGGTTGCTGGCGCGGCATGCGTTCTCGACGATGGCCTGATGCGAAGACGACAGGCTTTCGTAGACGTCGAGGTTCATGGTCATGTTCAGGTTCGGACCGGGCTCGTGGAAGCCGGCGGTGTAGTAGAACTTGGAGATTTCCTGGAAACCGGCCTTTTCGTCCGCCCAGGGTCCGATCCACTCGGTTCCGTCGATGGCACCGGAGGACAGCGCCTGATAGACTTCGGACCCCGGCAGGTTCTGCACCGATGCGCCAAGCTTGCCCAGCACTTCGCCACCCTGACCCGGCATCCGGAAGCGCAGGCCCTGGAAGTCTTCGGGGCTGTTCATCTCTTTGGCGAACCAGCCGCCCGACTGCGGGCCCGTGTTCCCGGCAGGGAAGGCCTTGAGGCCGAAGATCGAGTACAGCTCGTCCGCAAGTTCGCCGCCACCGTCGTGGTAGAACCAGTTGTTGAATTCCTGGAACGTCATGCCAAAGGGAATCTGCGAGAAGAACGACAGCGCCGGGTGTTGACCCAGGAAATAGTAATCGACCCCGTGGTACATATCGGCCTGACCGGCTGAGACCGCGTCGAACACCTCGAAGGCACCGACCAGTTCGCCGGCGGCATTCAGATCGACGGTGATCTGGCCGTCCGTCATCGCCGTGATGGCGTCGGCACAATATTGCGCGCTGTCATGAACGCCCGCAAGTCCGCGGCCCCAAGTGGTGACCATTGTCAGCGTGCGGTTGCCCTGTGCATAGGCCGGTGCGGCCAGCGTAGAAGCAGCCGCGGCGGCGGTGCCACCAAGTGCGGCCTTGGTGATAAATGAACGACGATCCATAGAGTCCTCCCGTTGGTCTTTTACGTCACCCCTTCACCTCCTGCGGAGGGATGCGTGATCTTTCGTATTGGGGACACTATCCGCAACATCTTGAAACGCAAGTGCCGGAATACCGATTTTCCTCACTGCATTTGGTGAAAGGTCACCATGACGCAGGGTCAGCCGATCTTGATGTCATTCCGCTAATTTTTGGCCTGCAGTCAGAGACACGGCGCCGGCAGCCCTGTTTGGAACTTGTTGAAGGGGTCACGTGTTGGTGAACGTCTATATCCGGAGCCCTTCATGCCAACACCCCAAGCCGCACCGACCGATTTGCAAAAAGACGGCTGGATCGCCGTTGCCAAGCGCACATGGGCCGAAGGCACCGAGGATCACATCAACCTGATCGCGGCGGGCTGCGCATTTTACGGGTTGATGGCGATCTTTCCGGGGATCGTGGCGGTCATGGCCCTTGCCGGATTCTTCATCGATCCCGAAACGATCGTCGATCAAGCCAACACGCTTGCAGGGATCATGCCGCAACAGGCAGCAGAGATCGTGATCGATCAGGCACGCTCTGTGGCGGGCGGTGACAGCAGCGGTCTGACCATCGCCGCGATACTGGGCCTGCTGACAGCCTTCTATTCGGCGACCGCAGGGATGCGGAGCCTGATGGAAGGTCTGAACGTGGCTTTTGACATCACCGAACCGCGCGGCTTTTTTCACGGCCTTGTCGTTCGGGCCGTTCTGACGCTGGGATTGATCGTGGGCTTTCTTCTGATCGTGGGGGTCCTGCTGATCCTGCCACTGGTGCTGACATTCGTTCTGCCCGGAGGCCTGTCCGAGGTCATCATGACGTGGCTGCGTTGGCCTATCGTGCTGTTGATCGTGATCGGCGGCTTGGCGATCCTGTATCAGTTCGGGCCGAACCGAGAGCATCGCGCGTGGCGATGGATCACGCCCGGAGCGGTCGTCGCCACCCTGATCTGGGCCGCAGGGTCATTGGCGTTCACTTACTACGTCAGCAATTTCGGCAACTACAACGAAACCTTCGGGGCCTTGGGCGGCGTCATCGTGCTGCTTTTGTGGCTTTGGCTGTCGGCCTATATCGTTCTGTTCGGGGCCGAACTGGACAGCGAGATGGAGCGGGTCGCGAAGAGTGACACGCCAGACCCCGACCCACCCCGCAAGAAGGCCCCGCGCGAGGATGCCTTTACCTCGGCCAACCACAGCGGCTAAAGCGGCTTGCACCTGACGTGACCGGGGCTAGTTTACGGCCATGAGCACATATACCCCCCCGAACGTCTGGACCTGGGACGCCGAAAGCGGCGGCGAATGGGCCAAGTTGAACCGCCCCATAGCGGGGCCGACCCACGACAAGGACTTGCCTGTCGGCGACCATCCCTTGCAGTTGTATTCACTGGCCACGCCCAACGGCGTCAAGGTCACGGTCATGCTGGAAGAGCTGCTGGAGGCGGGCCACGACGCGGAATACGACGCTTGGCTGATCCGCATCACCGACGGCGACCAGTTCGGATCGGGCTTTGTCGACATCAATCCCAACTCCAAGATTCCGGCCCTGCGCGATCATTCGAACGGGCGACGCGTGTTCGAAAGCGGTGCGATCCTGCTGTATCTGGCCGAGAAGTTCGGGGCCTTCCTGCCCAAGGGTGGCGAGGCGCGGACAGAGGCGCTGAACTGGCTCTTCTGGCTGCATGGGTCCGCCCCTTTCCTTGGCGGCGGCTTCGGTCATTTCTACGCCTATGCGCCCGAAAAGTATGAATACCCCATCAACCGCTACGCGATGGAGGTGAAGCGACAGCTGGATGTCCTCGACCGGCATCTGGCCGAAAACCGCTATCTCGCGGGTGATGACTACACGATTGCCGACATGGCGACCTGCCCGTGGTATGGCCGTCTGGTCGAAGGTGGCGCATATGATGCAGGCGAGTTCCTGAGCGTGCAGGACTACACCCACGTCATCCGCTGGGGCAAAGAGGTGTCGCAGCGCCCGGCCTACAAGCGCGGTGCGATGGTCAACCGCACCTTCGGCGCGCCTGAAAAGCAACTGCACGAACGCCACGCCGCCGGCGACTTCGACACCAAGACGCAAGACAAGATCGGATAGCCGATGCTGGACGGATTCACGGACGAGCGCATTCCCGTCGCGACCGGCGTGACGCTTCGGGTGCGCCGCGCCGGTGACGGGCCGCCTGTTCTGCTGCTGCACGGGTTTCCGCAGACCCATCTGTGCTGGCACAAGGTCGCGCCTGCGCTGGTGGCAGCAGGGTTCGACGTGATTTTGCCGGACCTGCGCGGCTATGGCGACAGCGACAAACCCGACAGCGCAGAGGACCACGCCCCCTATTCCAAGCGCGCGATGGCCGCGGATATGGTTGCGCTGATGGACGGGCTTGGGGTGGACCGCTTCGCTGTCGCGGGGCACGACCGCGGCGGGCGTGTCGCGCACCGCCTTGTCCGCGATCACCACGAGCGTGTGTCAGCTGTTGCCGTTCTCGATATCGCGCCGACACTTCACATGTACGAGACTGCCAACCGGACGTTCGCCACAGCCTACGAGCACTGGTTTTCCCTGATCCAGCCCGCCCCGTTTCCCGAGACGCTGATCGGGGCCGATCCCGGTTTCTACCTTGCCAGCAAGTTGGGCGGATGGAGCCAGGGCAATCCGAGCGCCTTTAGCGATGCGGCGCTGTCTGAATACGTCCGCTGCTTTTCCGACCCCGCCTGCATTCACGCCACCTGCGAGGATTACCGCGCCTCGGCGGGTATTGACCTCGATCACGACCGTGCGGACGAAGGCGCACTGTGCCCGGTGCCGCTTTTGTCGCTTTGGGGGGCAAAGGGGCTGGTCGGCAAGCTTTACGATGTGCCTGCCGTCTGGCGCGCGCATTTCGAGACGGTCGAAGGGGCCGCCCTGCCCTGCGGTCACTTCCTGCCGGAAGAGGGCCCCGACGAGACCGCAGAACACCTTATCGCCTTCTTCCAGCGGGATCGGACAGGCTGACACCCCAATTCGGAAATAAAGTTGCGAAAAAGCGCTGCCCTGCGACACTTTCTCCAGCGACCCCGGTTGACCCTCGTTTCCCTGCGTGCATAAGGTCCCCCAACGCAAAAGAGGTTACCGATGACGGATATCGTCGTACTTGTAGGATTGATGCGCATGGGCCGGTAACGGTAAAGCCTGATAGCTCCCATGCGCCTCCGACTGATCCTCGGGGGCTTTTTTATGCGGCAAGACACCCAGATACGCGAAGGACGCGAAGACGATGAGCAATTCCATGACCGGCGCCAAGATGGTAGTTCAAGCCCTGATCGATCAGGGTGTGGACACTGTATTCGGATACCCCGGCGGGGCCGTGCTTCCGATCTATGACGAAATCTTTCAACAAAACCACATCCAGCACGTGCTGGTGCGCCACGAACAGGGCGCGGTCCATGCCGCCGAAGGTTATGCCCGCTCGACCGGCAAGCCGGGTGTGGCGCTGGTGACCTCGGGGCCCGGTGCGACGAACGCCGTCACCGGCCTGACGGATGCGCTGATGGATTCGATCCCGATCATCGTTCTGACGGGTCAGGTGCCGACCTTCATGATCGGCTCGGACGCCTTTCAAGAGGCCGATACCGTCGGCATCACCCGCCCCTGCACCAAGCACAACTGGCTGGTGAAAGACACCGACGCTTTGTCCAAGACCCTGCACGAGGCGTTTCACGTCGCCATGTCGGGACGTCCCGGCCCCGTTCTGGTCGACATCCCCAAGGATGTGCAGTTCGCCACCGGCACCTATCAGCCGGCGAAACCGCAAGCGTCGCATTACCAGCCGCAGGTCAAGGGCGACATCGAATCGATCACCGAACTGGCCAAGGCGATCGAAACGGCGAAGCGGCCGATCTTCTACACCGGCGGCGGCGTCATCAACTCGGGCCCGCAGGCAAGCCAGCTTTTGCGCGAACTGGTCGCGGCGACCGGCTTTCCCGTCACCTCGACGCTGATGGGCCTTGGCGCCTATCCGGCCTCGGGCGAGGCATGGCTGGGGATGTTGGGGATGCACGGCCTTTACGAGGCCAACATGTCGATGCACGACTGCGACCTGATGATCAACATCGGCGCGCGCTTTGACGACCGGATCACCGGCACCGTCGAGCATTTCAGCCCCAACTCGAAAAAGGCCCATATCGACATCGATGCGTCATCGATCAACAAGGTGATCCGCGTCGATATTCCCATCGTCGGCGACGTGGCCCATGTGCTCGAAGACCTGCTGAAGGTCTGGAAATCACGCGGGCGCAAGACCGATGCCGAAGGCGTTGCGAAGTGGTGGAAACAGATCAACGAATGGCGGGCCGTCGATTGTCTTGCCTTCAAGCAGACCGGTCCGAACATCCGCCCGCAGCACGCCATGGCGCGGCTCGAGGCGCTGACCAAGGGGCATGACCGCTACATTTGCACCGAAGTGGGCCAACACCAGATGTGGGCCGCGCAGTATCTGGGTTTTGAAGATCCCAACCGCTGGATGACATCGGGCGGGCTTGGCACAATGGGCTACGGCCACCCGGCGTCGATCGGGGTGCAGATGGCGCATCGCGATGCGCTGGTCATCAATGTCGCGGGCGAAGCGTCGTGGCTGATGAACATGCAGGAACTCGGCACCGCGATCCAGTATCGCCTGCCGGTCAAGCAGTTCATCCTGAACAACGAACGTCTGGGCATGGTGCGCCAATGGCAGGAACTGCTGCACGGCGAACGCTACAGCCAGTCGTGGTCCGAGGCGCTGCCCGATTTCGTGAAACTTGCCGAAGCCTTCGGGGCCAAGGGCATCCAGTGCAGCGACCCCGCCGATCTGGACGACGCGATCATGGAGATGATCAACCACGACGGACCGGTGGTCTTCGACTGCCTTGTCGAGAAGCACGAGAACTGCTTCCCGATGATCCCCTCAGGCAAGCCCCACAACGAGATGCTTCTGGCGAACGCCAAGACGCAAGGTGCCATCACGGGAACGGGGGCAGTGCTGGTCTGAGGCTCAGCCGGACCGCCCCCACCTGCCCCATCCCGTCAAGGAGACAAACATGTCCGCCCTCAATATCAAGAAAGGCTCCACGAGCCATTCCGCCTACAACCTGCGCCCGAACTACTCGGACACCGAAGAACGCCACACGCTTGCGGTGATCGTCGAGAACGAACCGGGTGTGCTTGCCCGTGTCATCGGTCTGTTTTCGGGACGCGGTTACAACATCGAAAGCCTGACCGTGGCCGAGATCGATCACGAAGGGCACCGGTCGCGCATTACCATCGTGACGTCGGGCACACCGCAAGTGATCGCGCAGATCACCGCGCAGCTTGGCCGGATCGTGTCGGTTCACAATGTCTATGATCTGACGGTCGAAGGTGCTTCGGTCGAACGGGAACTGGCCCTGTTCAAAGTGTCGGGCAAAGGCAACGACCGGATCGAGGCCATCCGGCTGGCCGATATCTTCCGCGCCAATGTCGTGGACAGCACGCTGGAGAGCTTCATTTTCGAGATCACCGGCACACCGGAAAAGATCGACGCTTTCGCGGATCTTATGCGCCCCCTCGGATTGGAAGAGGTCGCGAGGACGGGCGTGGCCGCGCTGTCACGCGGAGCCCACGCCCTGCCCTGATCTTGCCGTCAGTCGTCGAGGTCGACAAGCTGACTATCGGGTATCGCGTTTGGACCGCGCTCTGCGACGTCTTCGATGCGCTGGCTTTCGGAACTGCTAACCATGCCGTCATTATTCTCGTCGAGCTGCTGCAATTGTACAGCATTCAGATCTTCATTGGCAGATACGGTTTCTGCGGCAGGAGTCGGT
>JAIVHI010000118.1 GCA_020201155.1 Loktanella sp.
GCCGGCGAATTGACGATCCGGCAGCGCATCTGGTGCATCAGCGCGAACATCTCGTCGTCGGTTGCGTATTGATCCTCGGTGATGCCGTACTGTCGCAGAGCCTTGGGGGTCGATCCCCCGGATTGATCCAGCGCTGCGATGAAGCCTTTGCCGCTTTTGACCTTGTCGTACTGTGCCTGATCCATCCGGGTCTCCTGAGCTGCCAATACAGCATCAGTGGCGAGCGGATGAAGCGGATGCAATTCTGGTTACGCTAACAGACTGCGATAAAACCGGTTTGGCTGAAAATGGCCCTTTGGGTCGGCACCGCCAAAGGGTGTTGGCCGCACTGTCAGGTGCAGGTGGCGTCAGCCTGGCAAAAGGCTGACGAACGCGATCAACCGGCCTTCAAGCATCAGGCAGGCCCGTTTCACGGTGGCAAAGTAGCCTTGCCTTACCTGTCCTGATCGAGAGCCGCGACACCGGGCAGGGTCTTGCCTTCCATCCACTCCAGAAAGGCACCGCCAGCCGAGGAGACATAGGAAAAGTCATCCGACACGCCCGCCTGGTTCAGCGCCGACACGGTGTCGCCGCCGCCTGCGACCGAAACCAGATCACCGGCCTTGGTCATCGCCGCGGCCTTTCTGGCTGCGGCATTGGTCGCGGCGTCGAAAGGCTCGATCTCGAAGGCGCCCAGCGGGCCGTTCCAGACCAGCGTTTTCGACCGCTCGAAGACCTGCACGATATGCGCCACGCTGTCGGGACCGGCATCAAGGATCATCGCATCCGCGGGGCAATCCTCGGCCTTGACGGTCTGGTTTTCGGCCCCTGCCTTGAACGCGGTCGCGACGACAACGTCGCGCGGCAGCAGAATCTCGCAGCCCGCATCGGCGGCCTTCTGCGCTATGGCGCGGGCCGTGTCGGCCAGATCGTGTTCGCACAGCGATTTGCCCACGTCGATGCCTTGGGCGGCCAGAAACGTGTTGGCCATGCCGCCGCCGATCACCAGCGTGTCGACCTTGGTGACGAGGTTGCCCAGAAGGTCGAGCTTGGTCGATACCTTCGCGCCGCCGACAACGGCCACGACCGGGCGTTCGGGGTTGCCAAGCGCCTTTTCCAGCGCCGACAGCTCTTCGGCCATCAGGCGACCGGCGCAGGCGGGCAGCAGGTGGGCCAGCGCCTCGGTGCTGGCGTGCGCGCGATGGGACGCGGAAAAGGCGTCGTTGACGTAGATGTCGCCAAGGCTGGCAAGGCGTTTCGCGAACTCCGGGTCGTTCGCTTCTTCGCCCGGGTTGAAGCGCAGGTTCTCGAGCAGCAGGATTTCGTCGCCTTCAAGCTCTTTGACCGCGTCGCGATAGTCCGAGTCGGCCCAGACGATGGGCCAGCCCAGCACCTCGGCCACGGTGCCTGCGATATGCTCCAGCGACATTTCGGGCACGACCTTGCCCTTGGGGCGTCCGAAATGCGCCATCAGGATCACGGTGCCGCCCGCGTGCTGGATGTGATCGACCGTGGCGGCGATGCGCTCGATCCGCGTGGTGTCGGTCACCTTGCCATTCTCGACGGGGACGTTGATGTCCACCCGCACCAGAACCCGCTTGCCGTTCAAATCCATGTCGTCCAGCGTTTTCCAGCCCATCGTGCTCTCCTGTGTAAAGGTTTGGCCATGAGATGCGGCAACCTGTTGCCCGCGTCAACTGCACGGTGTTGGCAAACCGGGACCGGGGCCATATGTCTTGCGCCAAAGCAAACCAATAGGATGGACCATGGCCCAGATCGACGATCCCGAAAACACCATCATCATGACCCTCAAAGGCGGTGACGTCGTCATCAAGCTTCTGCCCGACGTGGCGCCGCAGCACGTGGCACGCATGAAAGAGCTGGCCCGCGAAGGCGCCTATGACGGTGTCGTCTTCCACCGCGTCATCGACGGCTTCATGGCCCAGACCGGCGACGTGGAACACGGCAAGGAAGGCGGCAACATGGGACGCGCCGGAACAGGCGGCTCTGACAAGCCCGATCTGCCCGCGGAATTCTCGAAGGTCCCGCACGCCCGTGGATCGCTGGGTGCAGCCCGCAGCCAGAACCCGAATTCGGCCAACAGCCAGTTCTTCATCAACTTCAAGGACAACGACTTTCTGAACGGGCAATACACCGTTTACGGTCAGGTGATCGAAGGGATGGAGCACGTCGATGCGATCACCAAGGGCGAGCCGCCCGCGAACCCCGACAAGATGATCAGCGTGAAGGTGGCCGCGGATGCTTAAGTTCCTCGCCCCACTTGCCATCGTGGCCGCTGGTCCTGCCGCTGCGACCGGCCTTGAAATCGACGTGACCGGTCAGGCCAATGGCACGATCACCATCGACCTGTTCGAGGATGTGGCCCCGCTTCACGTGGCGCAGATCACCGAGATCGCGGAAGATGGCCTTTACGACGGTGTCGTCTTTCACCGCGTCATCGAAGGTTTCATGGCGCAGACCGGCGATGTGCAGTTCGGACGCGCCGACGGCGATCTGGGCCGCGCGGGCATGGGCGGCTCCGAACTTCCCGACATTCCCGCCGAGTTCAGCGAGCTGAACTTCGAGCGCGGCGTCATAGGCATGGCCCGCAGCCAGAACCCGAATTCCGCCAACAGCCAGTTCTTCATCATGTTCGAGCCGGGGTATTTCCTTGACGGGCAGTACACCATCGTCGGCGAAGTGACCGACGGCATGGACGTGGTCGATCAGATCAAGCTGGGGGAAGGTCAGAACGGGGCCGTGACCGAGGATCCCGACGTGATGTCGGAAGTGCGTGTCACGGCGGACGCCGAGTAGCGCCGACCGTCACAAGATCGCGAGGGGGCTGTTCGCAGCCCCCTTTTGCATGCGGCCTTCCTGACGCCAAAGGAGGTTGCCATGATCCGCCCGCTGGCCGGTGCAGCCTTGTCAGTATCGTGCTTTCCGCGCCGGTGATCGCGAGCGTCGCGTTCTGGGTCCACGCATGGCCCGATGCCGATTTCGAGCCGACGACGGTCGCCAACTGGGGTGACATCCTGTCGGGCGGCCCACCAGGGCTCGGATCTGTCGCATGCAAAGGTGGGGCCGGATGCCTCCGGCGGGGATATTTTTGGCAAGATGATGCTGAATTGACATTGCCCGCGCGCCCGTGCGTGCTGCGCGGATGGAAAAGAAAGACGGGATCGATGCCTTCGGTGCAATCGCGCTGACAGGTTTCGCGACGCTTCTGGCGTTCAATCAGGTGGTCATCAAGGTCACGAACGGGGGCTTGCAGCCGGTGTTCTTTGCGGGGCTGCGGTCTGCGGGTGCCGCGCTTTGCGTGCTGGCCTGGATGTACTGGCGCGGGATTCCCGTGAAGATGCCAAGGGACACCCGGCTTGTCGGGACCATCTCGGGGGTCATTTTCGCGGTCGAATTCATGTGTCTGTTCGTCGCACTCGATCTGACGACGGTGGGGCGGACGGGCGTCATCTTTTATTCGATGCCGCTTTGGCTGGCGATGATGGCGCATATCTGGCTGCCGGGTGACCGGATCACGCTGCAAAAGGCCATCGGTCTTTGCCTTGCGCTGATCGGCGTCGGCTGGGCGCTGCTGGACCGGGACAGCGGGCAGGCCAGCCTGAACGGTGATCTCGCGGCTCTTTGTGCGGCACTGGGATGGGCCGCGACGGCGGTGATCGTCAGAGGCACGCGGCTGCGCGAGGTGCAGCCTGAAATGCAGCTTCTTTGGCAGGTCGTGATTTCCGCCCCGATCCTGCTGATCGTCGCACCGCTCTTCGGCGATCTGGTTCGAGATCTGTCGGCCATTCATCTGGCCGGACTGCTGTTCCAGATCACCTTGCCCCTATGTCCCGCAGAAAGTCCGCGCGACGCGCTCGTCCTCTGTCGGGGGGCGGGCAAAATCGGGGTGAGGGGTGAAGGGGTCGGTCACTGCCGCCAGCATCGCGTGAAATGGTGCGTCGTCTCCCGCGACTGCGGATTGGATGACAGCCTCGATCCGGTGGTTGCGCGGGATCACCTGTGGTGTCGTGCGCGGGCCGGTGGCGCGCGTCTGCCAGCGCCTGTGCCAGTCGTCGAAGGCCTCGCGTTGCAGGAACTGGTCGCGGTCGAGCGTCGCGAAGGTATTCGTGAAATCCGCCCGGTCCTGCGCCATCAGCGTCAACAGGTCCTGTATCAGCGGCACATCGTCCGGCGTGGGGTCCGCTATGCCCAGCTTGGCGCCGAAGGTTTCGATCCATGCAGGCTGGAAGATGTCCCCGAAGCGGTTCACGGCATCCGTGAACTCCGCGACGGCCGCATCCTGATCGGGCATCAGCGGCAGCAGCGCCGTGGCGAGCTGTGCGCAATTCCACGCTGCGATCTGTGGCTGTTCGCCATAGGCGTAGCGACTGCCCCGGTCGATCGAGGAAAACACCATCATCGGGTGATAGGCATCCATGAAGGCGCAGGGGCCGTAGTCGATTGTTTCGCCCGACACCGCGCAATTGTCCGTGTTCATCACCCCATGAATGAAACCCAGCCCCATCCATTTCGCCACGAGCCTTGCCTGCGCCTCGACCACCGCGGTCAGAAGCCCCAGCGGCCCGTCCGCGTCGGGGTAGTGGCGGGCGATGGTGTGATCGGTCAATGCCTGAAGCTCTTCTGTCATGCCGCGCGCCGCGAGGACCTGAAAGGTGCCGACGCGGATATGACTGCGCGCGGTGCGGGTCAACACTGCGCCGGGCATGGGCCCGTCTTCGCGCAGGACCGGATCGCCGGTGCGCACGGCCGCAAGCGCGCGTGTGGTCGGCACGCCAAGCGCGTGCATCGCTTCCGACACGATGTATTCGCGGATCACCGGGCCGAGCCATGCGCGCCCGTCGCCTGCGCGGGAGTAGGGCGTCGGGCCCGAGCCTTTCAGCTGGATGTCATGGCGCCCGCTGTCCGAGACGACCTCGCCCAGAAGCACCGCGCGCCCGTCGCCCAGCTGCGGGTTCCAGTTGCCGAACTGGTGGCCCGCGTAAAGCTGCGCGATGGGGTCGGCGCCCTCTGGCAGATCGTTGCCCGCGAAGATCTCCGCAGCCTTGCCGGGCAGTGGACCGAGCCCGAGTTCGGCGGCAAGCCCTTTGTTGAAGGCGAGCAGGGACGGGGCACTGACGGGCGTGGGTGCGACCCGCGAGAACAGGGTTTCCGGCAGTCGCTGATAGCTGTTGTCGAAATGGAACATCAGGCCTCTCGCGTCATCAGGGCAAATCGGTCGCGCAGCTCGAACCGGGCGCGGGCAAAGAGCCTTTGGCTGGCGTCATCGTCGCGGTCGACTTCGAGTTGCAGCGCCTTGAGACCCACGCTGGACAGCGCCTTGCTAACCGAGAGCAGGATGTCGCTGCCCAATCCGCGCCCGCGCACGGAAGGCCGTACCCAAAGTTCGTTGACGGTGCCGACCATTCCAC
>JAIVHI010000017.1 GCA_020201155.1 Loktanella sp.
CGGGCATATCGTCTTTTCACCCATCGGTGTGATCTACGGCATCCAGCCGTGGAACTATCCGGCCTATCAGGTCGTCCGCTATTCCATCGCGAACCTGATGGCGGGCAATGGGGTGCTGCTCAAGCATGCGGAAAACGTGACAGGCTGTGGCCTGTTGCTGGACGAGATCTACCGAGAGGGCGGTCTGCCAGAGAACCTGTTCAAGACCATTGTAATCACCCACGACCAGTCCGACGACCTGATCGAGCACAAGCTCGTGCGCGGCGTCACGCTGACAGGCAGCCCCGCCGCCGGCAGGCACGTCGGCGCCAAGGCGGCAGGTGCATTGAAAAAATCGGTGCTGGAGCTGGGGTCGAACGACGCCTACGTGGTGCTTGAAGACTGCGATATGGACCTGACCGTCGAAGCCTGCGTGAAGGGCCGGATCTATAACAACGGCGAAACCTGCGTGGCCGCCAAGCGCTTCGTCGTCGTGGATGCAGTTTACGATACGTTCCGCGACAAGTTCGTCGAACAGATGAAAGCGCTGACACTGGGTGATCCGACCAAAGAGTCGACCGACCTTGGGCCGATGGCGCGCAAGGACCTGCGCGAGGATCTGCACGAGCAGGTGGAAAAGAGCGTCGCGAACGGTGCCAAGGTTCTGTGCGGTGGCGAGATGCCGGAAGGTGACGGTTACTACTATCCCGCGACGGTGCTGGAAGACGTCAAGCCCGGTCAGCCGGCCTATGACGACGAGTTGTTCGGGCCCGTGGCCTCTGTGATCCGCGCCAGGGACACCGAGGACGCCATGCGTATCGCCAACGACAGCCGGTTCGGCCTTGGCGGCGGTATCTTCACCAAGGACACGGACAAGGCGATTGCGCTGGCCCGTGACCATTTCGATACCGGCATGGTCTTCGTCAACGGGTTCGGGATCGCGAAACCGAACATGCCATTCGGCGGCGTCAAGGATTCCGGCTACGGACGCGAGCACGGCGGTTTCGGGCTCAAGGAGTTCGTGAACGTCAAGGCGATACAAGTCATCGCCAAGTGATCGAAACAGGGAAGGAAGGCGCGCGCGGGTTTTCCTTCCCTTTTCAATTTCCGGCGCTTACGCTTCTCTGCACTGCAACATCCGGGGAGGGACCGACGTGGCACCAACGGACAAGCCGCTGCTGATCAAGCGCTACGCCAGCCGCAGGCTGTATAACACCGAGACATCCGACTACGTCACGTTGGAGGATATCGCCGCCTTCATCCGTGATGGACGCGAGGTGCAGATTGTCGACCTCAAATCAGGGGATGATCTGACGCGACAATACCTGCTTCAGATCATTGCAGAACATGAAAGCCGGGGCGAAAGCGTGTTGCCGGTGGACGTGCTGACCGACCTCGTGCGGTCCTATACCTCTCAGGCCGCCAGCGTCGTGCCGCAGTTTCTGGCCGCATCCTTCGAGATGCTGCGCGACGG
The DNA here is from genome assembly GCA_020201155.1 of Loktanella sp. GTDB lineage: Bacteria > Pseudomonadota > Alphaproteobacteria > Rhodobacterales > Rhodobacteraceae > JAIVHI01. The sequence continues at coordinate 1,454 of JAIVHI010000017.1, forward strand.
TCAGTCCAAGGCGATGGAAAACATGGGGTCCATGCATCCGATGGCCCAGATGCCGGGCTTCGATGCAATGCGCGCGCAGCAACACGCATTCTTCAAGGCGATGACGGGCGGGATGATGGGCAGTTCCGGCCCCATGCCAGAGACGGATGACGACACACCCAAGTCACCCGACCCGACGGGCAAGGCCAAGTCCGGCGACGATCTGGACGAGATGAAAAAGCAGCTTGCCGCGATGCAGGAACAATTGTCGAAGATGGGCAAGAAGTAACAGGGGCGGCCCGCCGCATGGGCCGTTTACTTCAACTGGCTGTCCTTTGACCCGCGCCGGTTGATGCCGCCGCGTGTCTGTGCGCGACCGTCACGGTCCTGCTGACAATCCACACAAAGGGTGACGCCCGGTATCGCTTCGCGGCGCTTTTCGGGAATCGGTTCTTCACATTCGACGCAATGGGTCCGGCTTTCGCCACGGGCCCTTTGCTGCGCCTTCAGGCGCGCCAGTTCATCCTGAATAGAGGCTTCGATCTGTTCACCGACCGCGCCGTCCCTGGTCCATCCACCGGCCATGTCATCGCTCCTTTTCCTGCATTACAGGTTGGACCGATCCGCCCGACATTCAAGGGCCGTCTAAAGCGTTCCGCCTTTAACCTGAGACATCAGCGAAAGGCGAAACCCGTGCAACGATCGAGCGGAGCACTGCGTTTCGCGAAAATCTGTGTTTCAGGTTTTTCGCGAAACGCTTTAGATCCCCAGCCTGTCGCGCATGGCATACCATGTCATCGCAAGCGTCAGCAGGGGCGCACGGAACGTCGCGCCGCCGGGGAAGGACGGGACGGGCAGGGCGGCCATGGCATCGAACCTTTCGGCCTGTCCCAGCGTCGCCTCGGCCATCAGCTTGCCGCAGAAGCCGGACAGCGCCACGCCGTGGCCCGAGAAGCCCGCGGCGGACAGCACGTTGGGCGCGACCCGCTGGACGGCGGGCAGGCGGCTCATGGTGATGCCAAGCGTGCCGCCCCAGACGTAATCGACCGGCACGTCCTGCAACACGGGGAAAAGCGCGCGCATCCGTGCCGTCAGCGCGGTCGGGATGTCCTTGGGAAAGCCGATGGAATAGCTTTCGCGCCCCCCGAACAGAAGGCGCTTGTCTTCCGACAACCGGTAGTAGTTCACCACGAATTTCGCATCGGCCACGGCGATGTCGCGGGTCAGAATCTCGGCGGCCTTGTCGCCAAGGGGCGCGGTGGCGCAGATGAAAGAGTTGATCGGCATGACCTTGGCGGCGACGCGGCCTTCGATATTGGGCAGATAGCCGTTCCCGGCCAAGAGCACGTGATCCGCGGTGACCTGACCGGTTCCGGTCTGCACCTTCGCGGGTGTGCCATGGGCGATCTGGTGAACCTCCGACCCCTCGTGGATCGTCACGCCTGCCGCTTCGGCGGCGCGGGCCAGACCCAGCACGTAGCGCAGGGGATGGATGTGGGCGGCACCCATGTCGAGCGATCCGCCCGCGTATTGTCCGGTGCGGACGATCTGGCGGAAATCGTCGCGGCCCAGCGTTTCGATGTCGTCGTAGCCATAGGTCTTGCGCAGGAACTCGACGGTCTTGGTCACCTTGGTGACTGCGCTGTCCGAATAGACGCCGTAGGCCACGCCGGGGGTGTGGCGAGCCTCGGGGGCGTGGCGTTCGACAAGCGTCTTGAGGTCCGACTTCGCCTCTTGGCTGAGGTCCCAGACCGCGCGGGCGGGACCGTCGCCCATCTTGGCGGCCAGTTCCGGCTGATCCCAGTTGAAGCCTGACGAGACCTGCCCGCCGTTGCGCCCCGACGCGCCAAAGCCTGCGCGGTGGGCTTCCAGAACGATCACCTTGAGCCCGCGCTCGGCCAGCCGCAGCGCCGCCGTCAGGCCGGTGAAGCCCGCACCGACCACGCAGACATCGGCCCGCTGCTGTCCGCGCAGGGCGGGGCGCTGGGGCGGAATATCGGAGCTGGCGACATACCAGCTGTCGGGAAACTGGCCGGGTTCGTCGTTGCGGTAGAGCGGGTTCATGGGGGCACCGGGTTGGGTCAAGGTCGGCAAAGGCGGGACGGACGGGCGTATCAGACGTTCAAAAGCAGATGTTCACGTTCCCACGGGCTGATGACTTGCAGGAATTCGTCGTATTCTGCGTGTTTCACGATGGAATAGACCCGGGCGAATTCCGGGCCCAGCACCTCGTGCAGGTCCTTTGCCGCATCGAAAAGCTCGAGCGCCGCGTAAAGCCCCTGCGGTAGCTCATCCGCGGCTTCGTAGGCGTCGCCCCTGCGGCGCTTTTCGGGGCGGATGTCGTTCTTCATGCCCAGATAGCCGGCCGCCAGCGACGCGGCGATGCAGAGGTACGGGTTGCAGTCCATACCCGCGAGACGGTTCTCGATGCGGCGCGCCGACGGGGGCGACACGGGGATGCGGATGCCCGTCGTGCGGTTGTCGCGGTCCCAAGACAGGTTCACAGGTGCCGCGTGGTCGCGGACGTAGCGTCGATAGCTGTTGACGTAGGGTGCCATTACCGCGACGCAGCTGGGCAGATGCGTTTGCAGCCCGCCGATGAAGTGGAAGAAGGCATCGGTCTCGCCGCCGCCCTTGCCATTGAAGATGTTGTTGCCCTCGGTATCCAGAACCGAATGGTGGATGTGCATGGCGCTGCCCGGTTCGCCTTCGATCGGCTTGGCCATGAAGGTGGCGAAACAGTCGTGCTTGAGCGCGGCCTCGCGCAGCAGACGCTTGAAGAAAAACACCTGATCGGCCAGCGCCACGGGATCGCCGTGCTTGAGGTTGATCTCAAGCTGCCCCGCGCCGCCTTCCTGCGCGATGCCGTCGATTTCGAAGCCCTGCACCTCGGCGTATTCGTAGATATCGTCGATCACGGGGCCATAGTCGTCCACAGCCGTCATCGAATAGGCCTGACGCCCGGCTGCGGGGCGGCCCGTGCGGCCCATCATCGGCTCGATGGGTTTGGCGGGGTCGACGTTGCGGGCCACCAGATAGAACTCCATCTCGGGGGCCACGACAGGCGTCCAGCCTTCGGCCCTGTAAAGCTCCACGACCCGCTTGAGCACGTTGCGCGGGCTATAGGGCACCGGGCGGCCCTTTTGGTCGAAGGCGTCGTGGATGACCTGCAGCGTGCCGTCGTCGGCCCAGGGGGCCGCGGTCGCGGTCGAGATATCGGGGCGCATGACCATGTCGGGTTCGGTAAAGCCGTCGGGGCCCGCCGCTTCGCCCCAGTCGCCGGTGATGGTCTGGAAGAAGATCGAATTGGGCAGGTGAAACGCGGCCTGCCGTTCCCACTTGGAGGCAGGCACCGCCTTGCCACGCGCGATGCCGGGCAGGTCCGCGATGACGCATTCGACCTCGTCCAGCCGGTTCAGTTCGAGGTATTTCTGTGCCGCTTCGGGCAGTGACTGGATCCAGTTCATTGGAGGCTCCGTTCCTTGAAGAAGCGAGCCATCATGTCGGCCAGTTCAGCATTGTGATTTGGTTTGTCGAGATTGGCATGCACCTTGGCCAGCTGGCCGTCGGGCACGACGCCCTTGCCGCGAGCCTCGGCCAGATCGCCGATGAAGGCATTTCCGAACTCGGGATGCGGTTGCACGGTAAAGATGCGACGGTCGTAGATCAGCGCCGCGTTCGCGCAAAAGTCGTTGGTGGCGATGGCGTCCGACCCCATCGGGCGCACCACGACCTGATCCTGATGCCAGGCGTTGAGGTTGATCTCGTGGCCTTGCCAGTCATAGGTCTGACGCCCCACGGCCCAGCCGCCCTTGAATTTCTCGACCTTGCCGCCAAGCGCCTGTGCGATGATCTGGTGTCCGAAACAGACCCCGACCATCGGCACCTCGGCGGCGTAGATGTCGCGGATCAGGTCCTCCAGCGGGGGGATGAAGGGGTGGTCTTCGTAGGCGCCGTGCTTGGACCCGGTCACCAGCCAGCCGTCGGCGTCCGATACGCTGTCCGGAAACACCATGTCGACCACGTTCCAGGTCCGGAACGTGAAACCGCGCCCGCCCAGAAGCCGCTGGAACAGGTCGTCGTAGTCGCCGTGCTGCTCAAGCAGGGCGTCGGGCGCATGTCCCGTTTGCAAAATGCCGATTTTCATGGATCACCGAGGTTATGACAGTCGGAGATTATGCGCCGGTCGACGTGACTTCAAGCGTCTGTGACAGGCAGCGGGTCGGTGAATGGTCTAGACTGTCAGGCAGACACCTTGAAAAGGCCAATTCCCATGATCCGCCTGACCGTTCTTGCCCTGTTTGTCGGCCTCACGGCCTGCGCGCAGCCCGACATCGGAAGACCTGTTGCCGGGGGTGACGAGCTGTCGCCCTTTGTCGGAGAGCCGATTGCCCGCGCCGCAGACGGCATCACCCGCGCAGGATACCGCAGCGTCGGCGACGACGATGATGGCGCAGCCTATTGGCTGAATGCCCGGTCGGGGGCCTGCGCCCGCGTGCGGTTCGGCAGCGGGCGATTGCTGAGCGTCGTGCAACTGCCCCGCGCGGCCTGTCAGACCGTGTCGAGATAAAGCTCGAGCTGCTCTTCGGGGGCGAGCTGGTCGAAGTGGAACTTTTCCTGCCGTTTGGTGCGCAGGAAGTTGTCGATCAGCTGCGGGTTGAAGATGCGGCGCGCCATCGGGCTTTGCTCGAAGACGTCGATGGCATCGCCCCAGCTTGTGGGCAGCTGCGGCATGTCGGTGGCATAGGCGTTGCCGACGATCGGTTCGGGCGGCTCCTGCGCGTCGGTCATGCCGACCAGTGCCGACCCCAGCACCGCGGCCAGAAACAGGTAGGGGTTCACATCGCCGCCCGCCACGCGGTGTTCGATCCGCCGGGCCTTGTGGCTGCCGCCGGGGATGCGCACGCCCGCCGTGCGGTTGTCGTAGCCCCAGCAAATCGTCGTTGGCGCATGTGAGCCCGGCACCAGCCGGTCATAGCTGTTGCCATGCGGCGCGAAGATCAGCGCCAGTTCCTCGACCCCGCGCAGGCAACCGGCGACGGCGTGGCGCAACGCCGCCGTGCCTTTCGGCCCCCCATCGTCGAAGATATTGAGTCCGTCCGAGTCCAGCACCGAAAAGTGGGTGTGCAACCCGTTGCCGGCATAGTCGGGATAGGGCTTGGCCATGAAGCTGGCCGCCATACCGTGATTGCGGGCCAGACCGCGCACCAGCATCTTGAAAAGCCATGCATCGTCGGCGGCGCGCAGCGCGTCGGGCACGTGGTTGAGGTTCACCTCGAACTGGCCTTCGCCGCCTTCGGAAATCGCGGCCTCGGCGGGGATGCCCATTTCCTCGCAGGCATCGTAAAGCTCGTTGAAGAAGACGTCGAAAGCGTCGAGCGCGCGCAGCGACAGGATTTCCGCCCCCGCGCGGCGCTTGCCCGACCGGGGCGACCGGGGCTGGCGGATGTTCTTGCCGCTGTCGTCGACAAGGTAGAACTCCATCTCGGTGGCCACCACGGGGGTCAGCCCCAGCGCCGTGTATTCGCCCAGCACGGTGGCCAGCGCATGCCGTGGATCGCCCGCAAAGGGTGTGCCGTCCTCGTGATAGGCCCACAGCGGCAGCAGTGCCGTGGGCGCGGACAGCCAGGGCATCGGCAGGTAGCCGCGTTCGGTGGGCATCAGAACGCCGTCGGGGTCGCCTGACTCGAAGACCAGCGGGCTGTCGTCGATATCCTCGCCCCAGATGTCGAGGTTCAGAACCGAGAAGGGAAAGCGCGTGCCTTCGGTTTCCAGCTTGGCCCCCATGCTGCGCGGCATCCGCTTGCCGCGCGCCTGACCGTTGAGATCGACCGCGCCGCACCGCAGGTTGCGCACTTCGGGGTGATCGTCGAGCCAGCTCATCTTGTGTCCTTCGGGATATGTCCGGGCAGCGTTAGCCGCCAATTGGCCCAAGGGCAATGGAACGCATCAGCGGATCAGTTGCGGGCGAAAGCGCAGGCGGGCCCGCGTCGCGCTGGGCAGATGGCGGTTCAACCGCCCGTTCATCCAGCCGAAGATCGCGATGATGACGAGCGTCAGCAGGATGAAATAGCCCGCGAGGATCGGATAGGGCACGAAGGGGTTGAACGTCTTGTCCGCGAAGTAGCGGGCGTAATAAAGTGCATCGCCCTTTTGCTGAAAGGCGGGAAAGCCCGCGAAGAAGACCAGCGTGGTCGAATGGAACAGAAAGATCGCCTCGTTCGTGTAGGCGGGCCAGGCGAGGCGCAGCATGGTCGGGTAGACCACGCGCCGGAACTTGGACCAGCCGGTCAACCCGTAGGCGTCCGCGGCCTCGGTGTCGCCCTTGGGGATCGACTGAAGCGCGCCGTAGAAGATCTCGGCCGAGTATCCGGCGGTGTTCAGGAACAAGACCGTCAGCGCCCCGAAGGTGGCCGATGTCAGCGGCGAAAAGATCGGGTAGCTGCCCTTGAGCGACAGGAAAAGGAAGTAGGCAAAAAAGAACTGGATGAACAGCGGCGAGCCGCGGAAGACGAAGATGAACCATTCGGCGGGTTTGCGGATCAGCGGATTGGCGGATGCTTTGCCCAGCGCCACGGCCACGGCCAGAAAGAAGCCAGCGATCAGGGCCAGCGTGCCGAAATAGATGTTCCAGATCATGCCGGACCCGATCAGCGTGAACTGCTGGCACAGCGTGAAATCGTTCCGCGGCAGCAATCGTTCGCCGATCCCGATCGATCGCAGGCCGTAATCGGTGATCGTCTGAAGGCAGTCTTCCATCAACTGTCACCCGCCTTGTGGTTGCCCTGCGTCATGCGCCGGCCCTCCGCTGTGCTTCCCCGCCTGCCGTGGCCTGTCCAAGGGTCAGCCGCGCCATCAGCCGGTCCATCACGATCTCGCTCACCTTGGTGAAGCACAGGTAGAAGACCAAAAGCGCGCCGAAATACCACATCCGCCAGTCGGGGTGCGGATAATCGGTGAACTGCGGCTGCTTGGCGCCGCCCAGCTCGCGGCTCCAGTAGACGATATCCTCGACCCCGAGCAGGAACAGCAGGGGCGTGGCCTTGATCAGCACCATCCACAGGTTCGACAGGCCGGGCAGGGCGTAGACCCACATCTGCGGGATCAGCACGCGGCGCGTCACCTGCCCGCGTGTCATGCCGTAGGCCTCGGCGGTTTCCAGTTGCGCGCGCGGCACCGCACGCATCGCCCCGAAGAGAACGTTGCCCGCAAAAGCGCCGAAGACGATGGCAAAGGTCAGAACCGCCAGCAGGAAACCATAGGTCTCATGAACCCACTGCGGTGAATTGCCCAAGGGCAGCTTGGCCTGCGCGCAGACGACGAAATCGTTGCCCTGCCGCACGGTATCGGGCCACTCGGGGCAAAGCACGTGATGGCGGATGTATTCGAACCCCTGATCCAGCGCGATCACGAAAAAGAGGAAAAAGGCGATATCGGGAACCCCCCGCACGATGGCGATATAGGTCTTGCCGAACCAGCGCAGCGGCGCGACATGGCTGCGGGCTGCAGTCGCCCCGCCAAAGCCGAACAAAAGGGCTGTGGGCGCGGTGATGGCCAGCAGCAACAAGACGGTGCCAAGCGAGCCGTAGAGCGACATATGCTTGCCGGTGGTCAGATAGCAGCCAAGCCACGCCAACCCGTCCAGGGCGCCTGGGTCCGCGCAATTGCCAAACATTGCCTCTCCCTACTGGATATCGTTCCGGTGAACCTGCCGCAAACCGCGCATGGATACCAGTGCTTGATGCAGGCGCGGGGCAAGACCGGCTGCAAGACCGCGTCGGCAGAAACGTCCCGCCCGGGCGTCCTGCGCCATGCAAAAGGCCGCACCCCTCGCAGGGTGCGGCCTTTCACGCGCGTCCATGGTCGATCAGAAGGTCGCCGAACCGGGCAGCCATTCCTCGATCAGCGTGTTGAGCGACCCATCGTCCTTCATGGACTGGATCGCTTCGTTGAACTGTTCGCGCAGCTCCGCGTCGCTCTCGCGGATGCCAAGGCCGATACCCCCGCCCAGCAGGACGTCATCGCCCACAAATGTCACTTCGGCGTCGCTGGTCGCGATGGGTTCGAGAAACGCCTTGTCGGCCAGCGCCGCATCGGCTTCGCCGTTCTTGATCGCCGCGATGGTTTCATCGGGTGTCGCGAATTCCAGAAGCGTGGCGCCCTCCATCGACGCGACGTGGCTGGCCTGAATGGTGCCCGCCTGTGCTGCGATCACGCTGTTCTCAAGGTCGATGCCGTCCGACAGCGCCACGTAGGCCGACGGGTCGGGCTGCGTGTAGGGGTCGGAAAAGTCGATGACCTCGTCGCGCTCGTCGGTGATCGACATGCCCGCGATGATGACATCGTAGTTGCCCGACACGAGGTTGGGGATGATGCTGTCCCAATCGTTTGTGACCCATTCGCAGGTCAGTTCGGCGCGGGTGCAAAGCTCGTCGCCCAGCGCGCGTTCAAAGCCGTCGACTTCACCGGCATCATTGAGAAAGTTGTACGGAGGGTAGGCGCCCTCGGTGCCAAGGCGCACGGTGGAATCGTCCTGGGCAAAGGCGGTGCCTGCGGCAAGCGCTGCGACGGCGGTGGAAAGGATCAGTTTTTTCATGTTTGGTCTCCTGTTGGACCCGCCGGGTGTATTCCAGCGGTCAGATGCGCCGCAGCGTTATGCGAAACGCGGCGATTTGCAAGCAGTGCGCGGACTGCCCTGCGGTCAACCGCCCGCCCCTGCTTCATCCGAGTGAAAATATGCCGGGGGGAGTCCGCAGGACGGGGGGGCTGGCCCCCCATGGCCCGTTCGCACGGTCACCACGCTCAGGCCGTCATGGCACCCGTGGCTGACAAAAAGCCCTTCAGCCGTTCGGTCTGCGGTGCGCCGAAGAGCTGCGCGGGTGCGCCCTGTTCCTCGATCCGGCCCTGGTGCAGGAACACGACGTGATCGCTGACATCATGGGCCATGCGCATGTCATGGGTGACGATGATCATGGTGCGGCCTTCCTCGGCTAGCGCCTTGATGACGCGCACGACCTCTTGTTCAAGCTCGGGGTCGAGCGCCGACGTGGGTTCGTCGAACAACAGCGCCTTGGGCTCCATGCAAAGTGCCCGCGCGATCGCGGCGCGCTGTTGCTGTCCGCCCGACAGCTGTGCGGGATAGGCATCGCACTTGTCGCCGATACCGACCTTGTCGAGATAGCCGCGTGCCTTGGCCTCGACCTCGGCGCGGTCGCGCTTCTGGACGGTCAGCGGGGCCTCCATCACGTTTTGCAGGATCGACATATGCGCCCAGAGATTGAACTGCTGAAAGACCATCGACAGGTTCGTGCGGATGCGGGTGATCTGTCTGGCATCCGCGGGGCGGCGATTGTGACCCGCACCCTTCCATCTGACGGGCTCTCCGTCGAACAGGATGTCGCCCTGCTGGCTGTCCTCCAGCAGGTTGGCGCAACGCAGCAAGGTGGATTTGCCCGACCCGGACGAGCCGATCAGCGATATCACCTCACCGGCGGGGGCCGAGATGTCGACGCCCTTGAGAACTTCCAGTGATCCGTAGGCCTTGTGCAGGTTGCGGATTTCGATGACAGGTGCGGTCAAATGAGGCCCTTTCCGTGGAATGACTGGCAGTAACGCCGACTTCCGCGGGTTTTGCAACCGGCGACGCGTCCGGTTTCCCCGGCTGTTCCGGTTTGGCTATTGCCCGGTCTCGACGGCACGGCGGGCGGCGTTGCTGTCCTGATCCTCTACTCCCAGAAGCGGGGCGACCATGCGCATGATGCTGTTTTCTTCCTCGTCACGTTCGCCATCGGCCAGAACGACCTGCCACATGGCCTTGATCACGGCCAGCCGGTCTTCGTAGGCGACAGCTTCCTTGATCGCGCGGGTGAAACGGACCGTGTCGGGCGCTTCGGATTCCAGCTGCTCGCAATCCGCCAGCAAGGCCGCGGCCTCGGGCCGGGGCAGCGCATAGCGTTGCATCATGATATGCACGATCCGCTCTTTTTCGACCGCGGCGTAGTCGCCATCGGATCGGGCAAGGCGGACCAGCAACGCGCCCAATGCCAATCGTGCATCGGTGTCGCTGGCAGGCTCGGGGGCGGGGTCGAGAAGACGGTTCAGGAAATTTGCAAACATGGCGTGGGATATAAGCGGCTTTCCCGCCAAGGCAAAGCCCGCGTCAAAGCCCGTTTCAAAGGGTGTCGAAAAGGTGACCGACCCGGGCGGCGGCCTCGGGCAGGCCGTAGGGCGGATTGATCACGAAAAGCCCCGATCCGATCATGCCGTGCCCCTCTCTTGCGGGGGGAAAGCGCACCTCGTGCTGCCATCCACCGGTCAGGGCGCTGTGCAGGGCTGCCGTCATCGGTTTGTGCGCGCCCGAGGTCAGGATCGGATACCACAGCACGAGGACGCCCACCGGCCAGCGGCGGTGCAGCTTGGTGAAAAAATCGGGGATCGTCGCATACTCGGTCTTCACCTCGTAGGAGGGGTCGCACAGCAACAGCCCCCGTCGCGGAGTGGGCGGCGTGCGCGAGAGAGCCATCGCCAATCCGTCTTCGTGCAGGCAATGCGCCCCGGTCAGGGCGTCTGACAAGGCCGCGTGTTCGGCGGGGTGCAGTTCGGCCAGATGCAGGGTGTCATCGGCGCGCAGAAGATGGTTCGCGATCCAAGGCGATCCGGGATAGCTGTCAGCGCCATGGGCGGCGCGGCAGGCATCGAGACTGGTGCGGTAGGGATGATCCGGGGGCAGACTCGATTCGAGACGTGCGATTCCCTGCGCGGCTTCGCCGGTCTTCCGCGCGGCTGCGGCGGACAGATCGTAGACCGCGCGGCCTGCATGGGTTTCCAGATAACTTAACGGCTTTGGCTTTTCCGTCATATAAGCCAGAATCCAGGAAAGAATGCCATGTTTGTGAACATCGGCAAGGTTTCCTGCGTGATAGGCGTGTTGATAGGAAAGCATGATAAACCTCTTCTTAAGCTCAGGGGGTTAACTGTTTGAAGATGTATGTTGAAGCCCTTGTGCTGCCGTGTTGCTGGACTAGGTTGGG
>JAIVHI010000119.1 GCA_020201155.1 Loktanella sp.
GTCGGCCTTCATTCGCACGTCCGCGATCAGAAAACTGTCCTTGAAGACGGTGCCTTCGAAGCCAAGGCCAAGCGTCTTTCGGATCGGCGATGCGACGCCGTCGCATGCCAGCACCCAGTCGGCGGTGATGGTATAGGGGCCCTCGGGCGTCATCACCTCGATCCGCGCGCCGTCGTCTTGCGTGTCGATGCTTTCGACCCGGTTCTTGCCACGGATCTGGATCGGCGCGCCTTGTTCTTGAATTTGTCGGATCCGTTCAACCAAAAATTTCTCGAAGTAAGGCTGCTGGAGGTTGATAAACGCGGGGCGGCGGTGACCGCCCTCGGGCAAAAGGTTGAATTCAAAGACCTTGTCATCGCGGTGGAATACCTTGCCAAGATTCCAAACGACCCCCTTGTCCACCATGGCATCGCCACAGCCAAGCCGGTCGCAGATTTCCAAGGTACGTTTGGCAAAGCAGATTGCGCGCGACCCTTCGCCCACCCCCTCGTGGTCATCAAGTACAAGCGTCTCGATACCTTGCTGGGCAAGATCAAGTGCCACGGCCATTCCAACCGGTCCGCCACCGATTACCACTGCGGGATAATGCGTGATGCCCTCGGCATCCTGATCGACGGAACGCGCGTAGGGATAAAGACGATGCGCCAATGTGTATCGGTCGTCCAACATGACGTTTCCTTTCAAGTGATCGGGAACGGGCACCTTGCCCATCCGGGTCGGCGGGGGCCCGGGTGCTGCGGCCCGGGCCCAAGGTTCAGCCTTGCAAGGCCGCCCACATTTCTTTGTCGCGTTCGGCGGTCCAGACACGTGGCGTGTCAATCCCGCGCGCTTCATCGTAAGCACGGGCAACGTTGAACGGCAGGCAGTGTTCGTAGATGGCGTAATCGCCGAACTTGGGATCGCAGACCTCCCGCACATGGGCCATGGCGTCTTGAAGCGAACCGCCTTTGACTGCGACGCGCTTTACCGCGTCATAGGTGGAGGCGACGAAATCAGCGGTATTGTCGAGCGCCGCGTTGACCTTGTCACGCCCCACCAAGGCGTCTCCGCGACCCGGTGCAATCGCATCGAGATCGTAAGCGCGGATGGCTTCGAGCGTTTGCGGCCAGTCCGTGTAGTGACCGTCGCCACAATAACAGGCCGAGTGGTATTCGACGATATCGCCAGTGAACATCACGTTTTGGTCAGGCACATGAATAACGATATCGCCTGCGGTGTGGGCGCGTCCGACCTTCATCAGATCGACGCGACGCTTGCCCAGATAGACCGACATCTTGTCGCTGAAGGTCGTGGTAGGCCACGTCAGGCCCGGGATGCTCTCATGCCCTTGGAACAGGCGCGGAAAGCGATCGAATTCGCTGTCCCAGTCCTCTTGTCCGCGCTCGGCGACCATCGACTGTGCCACGTCCGACATGATGATTTCGCGCGCGTCGTAGGCAGAGGCGCCGAGCACGCGCACAGCGTGATAATGGGTCAGCGCAAGATGGGTGATCGGCTTGTCGGTGACCTCGCGCACCTTCTCGATCACTAAGTTGGCAAGGCGCGGTGTGGCCTGCGCCTCGACGATCATCACGCTGTCGTCACCGATGATGACCCCTGAATTCGGGTCGCCCTCGGCGGTGAAGGCCCACAAGCCTTCGCCTACTTCGGTGAAGCTGATTTTCTTGTCCGCCATGTCGCCGGCGGATGCAAATGCTTTGGCCATGTGGCCTCCTATCGTCTTTTTATGGGAAGTTCGGGGCGGGAAGGATCGTGCCTGTACAGGCGCCGAAGCCGATGCGGTAGCCATCGCCTTGGGCGTGACCTTTCAGTGTCAGCGTGTCACCATCTTCGATGAAGGTCCGGGGTTCACCGGCCAGATCGAGCGGATTTTCCCCGCCCCAGGTCATTTCGAGCAACGATCCGTAGCTTGACGGGTCAGGGCCTGAGATCGTGCCAGACCCCAGCAAATCGCCTGTCCGCATGGCGCATCCCGAAGAGGCATGATGCGTCAACTGCTGCGCGGCAGAATAATAGAGTTCGCGCATGTTGGTGCGGCTGATGCGGTGGCCGTTCATCTCAACCGACAGTGTCACATCGTAATTTCCGGGAAAGTCAGCCTTGAGGTAAGGCAGAAGCTCTTTCTCGCGTTCGGGTGTATCCACCGCGAAAGGGGCAAGCGCCTGGCGGGTGACGATCCACGGGCTGATCGATGTGGCAAACGCCTTTGCCTGGAATGGCCCCAGCGGCTGGTATTCCCACGCCTGCAGGTCGCGCGCCGACCAGTCGTTCAGCAGAACGTAGCCAAAAATCATCTCCTGTGCGCGCGTCGTCGTAACCGGGTCACCCATCGTCGACGGCGTGCCGACGATGGCACCCATTTCCAGTTCGATGTCCAGCCGCTTGCACGGACCGAATCCGGGCATCTCGGCGTCCTTGGCTTTGGTTTGGCCCACGGGGCGTCGAATGTCGGTGCCGGACACCACCACAGTCGAGGCGCGTCCATTGTAGCCGATGGGGATGTGCAGCCAGTTCGGCGGAAGCGCGTTTTCGGGTCCGCGGAACATGGTGCCGACATTCTGAGCATGTTGTTTGCCAGCGTAAAAGTCGGTGTACTCGGCGACCTCGAGCGGCATGTGCAGAGTGGCATCGGTCATCGGAACCAGTAGCGGTTCCACTACGTCGCGATCAGACGCGGCTTCGGCCAGAAGGTCTGTCAAGCGCTGACGCAACCCCGACCATACTGACGGCCCTGCGGCCATCAACTTGTTCCAGCTCGCGTTCTGCAAAAGGTCTTCCGTTCCGGTCAGCCCATCCTTTTCGAGGCGCGCGACATCAAGGATCATTTCCCCGATTGCGACACCGCAGCGCGGCGAAAGGCTTTCAGTCGAAAAGACCCCATAGGGCAAGTTGTTAAGGGGGAACTCCCCCGCTGCGTCGTTTGCACTTTCGGTCCAGCTTCTTTTCAGCAAGCCGATCTCCCTTCATCTTTTCCAATTGCATTCGGAACCCGGAAATTGTCCTTGGCGAGGGTCATTTTCGGCCCGGTGTTCCGTCGAAGTGCTTTTCCAGCCCTTCCCAACACTCTACATAATCGTCCTGCAATGGCGCTTCTTTTGCGGCAAATTCGGTCAAGTGCTGGGGAAAGCGGGTCTCGAACATGAAGGACATGGTGTTGTCTAGTTTGTCAGGCTGGAGGTCGGCGTTCGATGCCTTCTCGAACGCTTCGCGGTCCGGGCCATGGGGCAGCATGCAGTTGTGCAGCGAAAGACCGCCCGGCACAAAGCCTTGCGGCTTTGCATCATATTGCCCGTAGATGTTTCCCATCATCTCGGACATGACGTTTCTGTGGTACCAAGGGGGGCGGAAGGTGTCCTCCATCACCATCCAGCGCTCGCGGAACAGCACGAAATCGATGTTTGCAGTGCCCTCGACGCCCGATGGTGCAGTCAGCACGGTAAAGATTGACGGGTCGGGGTGGTCGAACAGGATCGCGCCGACGGGGCAATATGTCTTGAGGTCGTATTTGCTGGGCGCATAGTTTCCGTGCCATGCAACCACGTCGAGAGGGGAATACTTAATGTCCGAGCTGTGGAACTGGCCACACCACTTGATCGTCATGGTAGAAGGCGTTTCGCGATCCTCGAATGCGGCAACGGGCGTTTTGAAGTCGCGTCGGTTGGCCATGCAGTTCGCGCCGATCGGCCCGCGTCCGGGCAGGTCGAATTTCTGGCCGTAGTTTTCGCAAACGAATCTACGAGCTGGCCCTTCCAGCACCTCGACGCGGTAGACC
>JAIVHI010000120.1:0-1181 GCA_020201155.1 Loktanella sp.
CCGTAAGAGCAAGGACGAGATCCTGGAAATGATCGTCGCATGGGCCGCGCTGGAAAGCATGGCTGCGCGGATGGCGACGGTGCACGCATCCGATGAGGAGATCGGATCGCTTCGTCAGATGATTTCCGGACAAAATCAAAGCGAACCATCGACGGGGATTGCTGAATATTCCGAGGAAAATATCCAGTTTCACCTGCGGATTCTCGAGATTTCGCATTGCCTGCTTCTGAAATCCATGGCCGAAGGCCTGTTCCTGCACATGCGGGCCGTCCGCTTGCAGGCCATGGGAGAGGCCGACCGTATCAAGCGGTCGGTGGTCGACCATGCCGAAATCATCGAAGCGCTTGAAGCACGCGATGCAGACGACGCCATGGTGAAGGTAAGAGAACACACGATGCGCCTGCACGAGCACGTCCGAAAGACGTGGACGCGGCTTGAGATCGCGCAAAAACTGAACGCGGAATCGGCGTGACGCTTGACGGCGCATGTCGGATTGGGAGGAAATAAATGTCAGCAGTCAGCGCCACGTCGGGCTCGATGGAAAAAGAGGCGACCGTTGTCGGAAACGAGACGGACGGGTTCCACCTCTTGATCGACGCGCTCAAGTTGAACGGGATCAACACGATCTACAACGTTCCCGGCATACCGATCACCGATCTGGGACGCTACGCGCAGGCGCAAGGCATGCGGGTGATCTCGTTCCGTCACGAGCAGCACGCAGGCTACGCCGCCTCGGTTGCGGGATTTCTGACCAAGAAGCCCGGCATTTGCATGACGGTTTCGGCGCCCGGTTTCATGAACGGGCTGACGGCACTGGCCAACGCGACCACGAATTGCTGGCCGATGATCCTGATTTCGGGATCGTCCGAGCGCGAGATCGTGGATCTTGCACAAGGTGATTACGAGGAGATGGACCAGCTTGCGGCGGCCAAACCGTTCTGCAAGGCGGCCTACCGGCTGACCTACGCGCAGGATATCGGCATTGCCGTGGCCCGCGCCATCCGGTCGGCGGTCTCGGGGCGTCCGGGCGGGGTTTATCTCGACATCCCGGGCGCGATGCTGGGGCAAGTCGTGGATGCGGTCGAGGCCGCGCGATCGCTGGTCAAGGTGATCGAGCCCGCGCAGCGCCAGATCCCCGCACCGTCGGCCATCGATCGCGCCATCGAGGTCATGAAAGGCGC
>JAIVHI010000120.1:1354-5121 GCA_020201155.1 Loktanella sp.
CTGGTGGAAAAGTCGGGCTACCCGTTCCTGCCGATGTCGATGGCCAAGGGTCTTTTGCCCGACACCCATCCGCAATGCGCAGCCGCCGCACGGTCGCTGGTGCTCAAGGACTCGGACGTGGTCATCATGATGGGCGCGCGGATCAACTGGCTGCTGAGCCACGGCAAGGGCAAGCAATGGGGCGAACCGGGGGGCAAGCGCTTTGTCCAGCTCGACATCGAGGCCGAGGAGATGGACTCCAACGTCGAGATCGCGGCCCCCATCGTGGGCGATATAGGCTCATGTTGCGAGGCGCTGATCGCGGCCATGGACGGGGCCGGGATTGCGCCGCCCAAGGCGTGGCTCGACCAGGTGAACACCAGGGCCACGGCCAACATGGAAAAGATGGCGACCCGGTTGCGCAACAACAATGACCCGATGGATTACAACGGCGCACTTGGGGTCATCAAGGATGCTATCAACGATCATCCCGACACGATCCTCGTCAACGAGGGGGCCAACACGCTTGATATGTGCCGGTCCATCGTCAACATCCACAAGCCGCGTCACCGGATCGATGTGGGCACATGGGGCGTGATGGGGATCGGCATGGGATCGGCCATCGCGGCGGCCATTGAGACCGGCAAGCAGGTGCTGGCGATCGAGGGCGACAGCGCCTTCGGCTTCTGCGGCATGGAGATCGAAACGGTCTGTCGCTACAACCTGCCGATCTGCACCGTCGTGTTCAACAATGACGGGATCTACAAGGGCGACGGCGAGAACTGGGGCGGCGGCGACGACCCGTCGACCACCGTCTTCGTCAAGGGCTCGCGCTACGAGATGATGATCGAGGCCTTTGGCGGTGTGGGCGTCGTGGCCCGCTCGCCCGACGCATTGCGGGAAGCGGTCTATGAGGCCCTCCGGAACGGCAAGCCGACGCTGATCAACGCGATCATCGACCCGGCGGCGGGCAAGGAAAGCGGCAATATCGGAAATCTCAATCCGACCTCGGTAGTGGCGCAAAGGCTCTACCCCCAGGCGCGCAAAGACTGAAGCAAACACCAAACCCGCAGGCGTCGGACACGCCTGTGCGGCTCAAAGATGGAGAACCCAATGAAAGCTCTTGAAGGCGTCAAGATCCTCGACTTCACCCATGTTCAATCCGGCCCGACCTGCACACAGCTTCTGGCCTGGTTCGGGGCGGACGTGATCAAGGTGGAGCGCCCCGGCGTGGGTGACGCGACGCGCAAACAGCTGGTCGACGTGGCCGACGCCGACAGCCTCTACTTCACCATGCTCAACCACAACAAGCGCTCGATCGAACTGAACCCCAAGACCGATACGGGCAAGGAAGTGCTGACGCGCATGATCGAGACCTGCGACGTGCTGGTCGAGAATTTCGCGCCCGGTGCACTGGACCGGATGGGATTTCCCTGGCCCCGGATCCAGGAGATCAACCCGCGCATGATTCTCGCCTCGGTCAAGGGCTTCGGCCCCGGCAAATACGAGGATTGCAAGGTCTACGAGAATGTCGCCCAATGCGCGGGCGGTGCCGCCTCGACCACGGGGTTTCTGGATGGTCCGCCGATGGTGACCGGTGCGCAGATCGGCGATAGCGGCACGGGCCTGCATCTGGCCCTCGGCATTGTCGCGGCGCTCTATCAACGCGAACACTCTGGCCGCGGGCAAAAGGTGCTGGCCCCGATGCAGGACGGGGTGATCAACCTTTGCCGTGTCAAGCTGCGCGATCAGCAGCGTCTGCAGGCCGGACCTCTCACCGAATATTCGCAATACGGCGCGGGCATTCCGTTTGGCGAGGCGACCCCGCGTGCCGGCAACGACTCGGGCGGTGGCCAGCCGGGGCGCATCCTGAAATACAAGGGCTGGGAGACCGACAACAACGCCTACACCTATTTCATCACGCAGGCGGCTGTCTGGTCTCAGATCTGTGACGTGATCGGTGTTCCGGAATGGAAGGATGCGCCGGGCTACGCCGATGCGGCTGAACGGCTCGACAAGCTCGACGAGATCTTCGGTCGGATCGAGGAATGGACCGTGACCAAGACCAAGTTCGAGGTGATGGATATCTGCAACCCGCTCGGCATCCCCGTCGGGCCGATCCTGTCCACCAAGGAGATCCTCGAGGATGAGGGCCTGCGCAAGACCGGCACGATCGTCGATGTCGAGCACCCCGTGCGTGGCCGGTACTCGACCGTCGGGTGCCCGATCAAGATGTCCGACAGCGCGGTCGAGGTGACGCGCTCGCCGCTCCTCGGAGAGCATACCGAGGAAATCCTGCGCGATGTGCTGGGCTACGACGGCGAGGAACTGGCCCGGATCACCGGGTCCGGCGCAGTCGGGAGCGCAAAACAGGCCGCCGAATGATTAAGGGATGACAGCAAGGGTCGGTGCAGACCGGCCCGCCGCGTCAGGGGGGGAGACAATGAGACTGATAGTTATGGGGCAGCAGGCCTTTGGCAAGGATGCGCTCGCCAAGCTGCTCGACGAGGGAAGAGACGAGGTCGTCGCGGTCTATTGCGAGCCGGACCGGGACGGCAAGCCGGTCGATCCGATCAAGGAATTCGCGCTGGAGCGTGGCCTGCCCGTCCACCAGCCTGCCAATTTCGACGATGCCGCCTCGCTCGAGGTGCTGACGGGGCATCAGGCCGATCTGATGATCATGGCCTTCGTGAATGTCTTCGTGCCGGAGGCTGCGCGGGATACGCCGACGCAGGGCTCGATCTGCTTTCACCCGTCCCTGCTGCCGCTCCATCGTGGTCCGTCAGCGGTCAACTGGCCGATCATCATGGGGGCGACGAAATCGGGCTTTTCATGGTTCTACCCCTCTGACGGGCTGGATGAGGGTGACAGCCTGATGCAGTGGGAATGCGAGATCGGCCCCGATGACACGGTGATCGATCTCTATTTCAAGAAGATCTACCCGAATGCCGTGGACAGTGTGGTGACGGTCTGTGATCTTTATCGCGATGGCACTCCGCCGCGCATCGTCCCCGACGAGAGCAAGGCCACGTATGAGCGTCGTTGCAATCGCAATCATGCGCGCATCGAGTGGCACCGCCCGGTGCGACAGGTCTATGACCTCATTCGCGGCACCAACCCCGCACCCGGCGCGTGGACCACGCTGAACGGCGAGCAGGTCGATATCTTCGACTGCGCCCTCGTGCCCGGCGACGGCATATCCGGTCGCGTGCGCGAGGTGTCGGAGGCCGGTATCGCCGTGCAATGCGTGGGTGGCCGGATCCTGATCAAACGGCTGCGTCCGGCGGGCGGGGCCAAGATACCCGCCGCCGAGTGGGCGGCCTCCGTGGACCTCGCGCCGGGGGCCAGCCTCGGAACCTGACTGCAACTTTACACATTGGAAATATACCATGTCGGACATCGAAATTGCGCGCGCCGCGACCAAGAAACCCATTCAGGAGATCGGGGCCAAGCTCGATATCCCGAGCGAACACCTGCTGCCCTTCGGCCATGACAAGGCCAAGGTCTCCGAAGATTTCATCAAGTCGCTCGAAGGCCGCAAGGACGGCAACCTGATCCTCGTGACGGCGATCAACCCGACACCCGCCGGCGAAGGCAAGACCACGACGACGGTGGGCCTTGGGGACGGTCTGAACGCCATCGGCAAGAAAGCCGCGATCTGCATCCGCGAGGCGTCGCTCGGGCCGTGTTTCGGCATGAAGGGCGGGGCCGCCGGCGGTGGCTATGCGCAGGTGGTGCCCATGGAGGACATGAACCTGCATTTCACCGGCGATTTCCATGCTATCACC
>JAIVHI010000295.1 GCA_020201155.1 Loktanella sp.
ACAGCATCCACAGCGATCCGGCAACCCACACCGCAGTCCAATCCCGTCCCATCATCATCTTGCCAAAAATATCCCCGCCGGAGGCAGCGCAACATTACAGTCGGCGGTAGCTCGGCGTTTATCTCCGACGTTCATCAAAAAGGCATCGGATTCTCTTTCTGCGCCGCGTCGATTTCCCCCAGCACCGCATCGCTCAGCACGATGTCCTTGCCCGCAAGTATTCGCTCCAGCTGCGCCGTCGTCGTGGCCCCGAAAATCGCGGAGACCGGGAAGGGCCGCGTGCTTTGCCATGCCAGTGCCATATGCACCGGGTCCAGCCCGTGCCGGTCGGCAATATCAAGATAGACCTGCGCCACAGGCAGCGTGCGCGGCGTTATGCGTCCGCCCAGTTCCGGCCCGTTCTCGCGGCGCGACCCCTTGGGGATAGAGCCGTCCTGATACTTCCCCGTCAGGAGTCCGCAGGCCAGCGGCGAAAAGGACAGAAGCGTGATATCCTCCATCACGGCCGTTTCGGCGAGGTCGGTATCGTAAAGGCGACACATCAGCGAATACTCATTCTGGACGGACGCCATGCGCGGCAACCCGTGTTCCTCGGCCAGATCGCACCACTTGGTCATGCCCCAGGCGCTTTCGTTCGACATGCCGATGGCGCGGATCTTGCCGGCCTTGCGGGCCGTCTCCAGCCCCTCCAGCACGTCGTGCATGTGCTCGATAGTCGCCTGCCGGTCGCCCGCGGGGCGATAGGTCCAGTTCTGCCGGAACATGTAGGATCCGCGCATCGGCCAGTGCATCTGGTAAAGGTCGATCACGTCGGTCTTCAACCGCTTGAGAGAAGCGTCGATCGCCTCCTGCACCACCTGCCCGTCATAACCCTTTCCGTCGCGCACGAAGCCCGGGTTGTCGCCGGCCACCTTGGTGGCGATTACGACCGCGTCGCGGCGGCCCGACCGGGCCACCCAGTCTCCGACGACCTCTTCCGACTGCCCGGCCGTTTCCTTGGTCACCGGGTTCACGGGATACATCTCGGCGGTGTCCAGAAAGTTGATCCCCGCCTCGAGCGCCATGTCGATCTGCCGGTGCGCGTCGGCTGCGGGGGTATGCGTGCCGTAGGTCATCGTCCCCAGACACAGGTCCGAGACCTGAATATCGGTGCGTCCGAGTGAAATCATCTTCATGGCATCGTCCTTCGATTTGCGTTGCGGCGAACCCTAACCGCGCCTCGCGTGGCTGCAAGACCGGTCTCGACCGCCCGGCGACCCGGCGCGGTGACACCCCGCCTTGCCAGCAGGCGATGGGCTGGGTAAGCCTGCCGCACCTCAGCCACAGGATACCCGCATGGCCCGCCATCTCATTACGTCTGCCATTCCCTACATCAACGGGATCAAGCACCTCGGGAACCTCGTGGGCAGCCAGTTGCCCGCCGATCTTTATGCCCGCTACCTGCGGGGGCGCGGGCACGAGGTTCTGTTTCTCTGCGCGACCGACGAACACGGCACCCCAGCCGAACTGGCGGCGGCCAAGGCGGGCAAGCCCGTGGCGGAATACTGCGCCGAAATGCATGCGGTACAGGCCAGGATCGCCGATGGGTTCGGGTTGTCCTTCGACCATTTCGGGCGGTCGTCCTCGCCCCAGAACCGCGACCTGACGCAGGCCTTTGCGGGTCGCCTGCACGAGGTCGGCCTGATCCGCGAAGTCACCGAAGAACAGGTCTATTCCAAGACCGATGGCCGCTTCCTGCCCGACCGCTATATCGAAGGCACATGCCCCAACTGCGGCTTCGAAAGCGCGCGCGGCGACCAGTGCGACAACTGCACCAAGCAGCTGGACCCCACCGACCTGATCGAACCCCATTCGACCATTTCGGGTGCGACCGATCTCGAAGTGCGCGAGACCAAGCACCTTTACCTGCGCCAGTCGGACATGCGCGGCAAGCTGCAGGACTGGATCGACAGCAAGACCGACTGGCCTGTGCTCACCACTTCGATCGCAAAGAAATGGCTGAACGACGGTGACGGACTTCAGGACCGCGGCATCACCCGCGACCTCGACTGGGGGATTCCGGTCAGGAAAGGCACCCAGGACTGGCCCGGCATGGAAGGCAAGGTCTTCTACGTCTGGTTCGACGCGCCCATCGAATACATCGCATCCGCTCAGGAATGGGTCGATGCGGGCAAGGGCACCGACTGGGAACGCTGGTGGCGCACCGACAAGGGTGCGGGCGACGTGCGCTACACCCAGTTCATGGGCAAGGACAACGTGCCGTTTCACACCCTCAGCTTCCCCGCCACGATCATGGGGGCCGATCAGGACTGGAAGCTGGTCGATTACATCAAATCCTTCAACTACCTCAACTACGACGGCGGCCAGTTCTCGACCTCGCGCGGGCGCGGGGTCTTCATGGATCAGGCGCTGGACATCCTGCCCGCCGACGTCTGGCGCTGGTGGCTTCTCAGCCATGCGCCCGAAACCTCTGATGCGGAATTCACGTGGGAGGCGTTCCAGCAGGACGTGAACAAGGATCTGGCCGACGTGCTGGGCAACTTCGTCAGCCGCGTCACCAAGTTCTGCCGGTCCAAGTTTTCCGAAGCGGTGCCCGAAGGCGGTGACTACGGCGAGGCCGAGACGGCGCTGATCGCCGAGTTGACCGACAAGGTGAAAACCTACGAGGCGCATATGGATGCCATCGAGGTGCGCAAGGCCGCAGCCGCCCTGCGTTCCATCTGGGTTGCGGGCAACGAATACCTTCAGGCGCAGGCCCCGTGGACGACCATCAAGGAAGACCCCGCCAAGGCGGAAATGCAGGTCCGGCTGGGTCTGAACCTGATCCGGCTTTACGGCATCCTGTCGGCCCCTTTCATCCCGACCATGTCCCGCACGATGCTGGATGCGATGGGTGCAAGCGATGCCGCGTGGCCGTCGGACGTGGCTGCCGCCCTGACCGCCCTGCCGCCCGGCCATGCCTTCACGGTGCCCGAGAACCTCTTTTCCAAGATCACCGATGATCAACGCGCAGAGTGGGCGTCACGATTTGCGGGTGTGCGGGGCTGACGGCAGGAACCGGTGGCAGAATACTGCGCGACCGCAAGGATTTCTGCATTCCTCGACCCCGATCCCGCCTCAGCAAAGGTTTGCCGAACGGCGTTATTGGATAACCACGGCCATGTGCTAGGCTGATTCTCGTACCCAATGGATCGAGACGAGTTTTCACATGAAATCATTTCTGACAGCCATCGCCATCTCTGCAATCAGCACAAGCTCTGCTTTGGCCGCCCAATGCGGGAATGACGCCAGTGGCTTTGCCGCGTGGAAACAGCAGTTCGCAACCGAGGCCGCCGCCCAAGGCGTGGGCCAGCGCGGTCTGCAGGCCCTTGCCAATGCGCAATATTCCCAATCCACGATCAACGCGGACCGCAATCAGGCCGGTGTGCGCTATGCATTGGATGAATTCATCCGCATCCGTCTGGGATCCATCGACAGCTTTGCGTCTCAGGCGCGGCGCAACAAGGACCAGAACCCGCAGTTCTATGCGAACCTCGAGTCGTCCTATGGCGTGCCCGCCGGAATCATTCTTGCGATCCACGGGATGGAAACCGGTTTTGGCCGCAACATGGGCAATACGCCCGTCATCGACAGCATCACGACCGTAGCCTACGACTGCCGCCGCGCGGACTTTTTCACGCCCCATGCCGTTGCGGCTCTCGTGCTGGTCGATCGCGGCGGTCTGGCCCCCGACCAGCGGGGTGCTGCGCACGGCGAGATGGGTCA
>JAIVHI010000121.1 GCA_020201155.1 Loktanella sp.
GCGCCGTCCTGCGCAAGCGATTAAAACATGGATCGCAGAGCGCGCGGCACGATCACACTGTCTGCTTTGCAGTTTGCCACAATATACGGCGCGGTGGATGTGGTTTTGTATCAATCCTGATTTGGGCAAGGATCCTTACCGAAAACCGGCATCAAAAATGCCCGATTTGTGCGTTTGCACCGTGCCTCGGATGATCCTTGTGTTAATTCAATGCTATGGACATCGTACTGGTTACAACCCTCATTGCGTCGCTTTTTCTCATCATCGGGGTCGCCGAGCCTTTGGCGGCCCGGTTGCGCTTGCCCTATACGGTGATCCTGGCCGTCGTCGGAAGCCTGATCGGCGCGGGTGCGATCTTCTTTCTGCGGACGGACTTCACGGATGCGCTGAATCCCGTGGCCGAAGCGATTCTCGGGCTGCCGATACGCTCGAACGTGTTCCTTTACGTCTTCCTGCCGACGCTTTTGTTTCAGGCCACGCTGGGTATGAACTTGCGGCGGATGTTGGATGACTGGGTGCCGATCATCGTTCTGGCCGTCGTGGCGGTGGTCGTGGCCACGTTCAGCGTGGGCTACGCGCTGTTCTGGGTCAGCGCGCTTCCGTTGGCGGCCTGCCTGCTGATCGGGGCCATCGTATCAACGACCGACCCCTCAGCCGTCGTCACGATCTTCCGGTCGATTTCGGCGCCGCGCCGTCTGGCGCGGATCATCGAGGGCGAAAGCCTGCTGAACGATGCCGCCGCCATCGCCCTTTTTGGCCTGTTCATGGGCTTTGTGATGTTGGGATTGCCCGACCCCGACCTTGGCGAGGCGCTGGCCCGCTTTCCTGTCCTGATCGCGGGCGGTGCCCTGATCGGGTGGCTGGCGGCCCGGGTCGCGGTCTGGGTCATGGCCTTGTTCAATACCTATGAACTGGCCCAGCTTTCGATATCGGTCGCATTGCCCTATCTGGCCTACATCGGGGCCGAGCAGATCATCGGCGCATCGGGCGTCATCGCGGTGGTGGCGGCAGGGCTGACACTGAACCTGACCGGTCCCGGGCGCTTGCCACCGCAGGCCTGGACCAACCTGCGCGAGTTGTGGGAGGTGCTGGCACATTGGGCCGGTGCGCTGATCTTCATCCTTGCCGCATTCCTGATACCGCGCCTGCTGGAAGAGGTCCGGGTCACGGACTTTCTGCTGGTGGGGGTCGTAGTTCTGGCCGCCATCGCCGCAAGGATCGTGATCCTGTTCGGGCTGTTGCCGCTGCTGACGGTCCTGCGCCTTTCGCCGGCTGTCGAACGGCCTTACCGGGTCGCGATCCTCTGGGGCGGCTTGCGCGGTGCTGTGACCTTGGCTCTGGCGCTTGCGGTCACCGAAAGCTTCCGGGTGCCAAGCGACATACAGCGCGTCGTGGGTATTCTTGCGACAGGCTTCACGCTGTTCACGTTGATCGTGCAGGGGACGACGCTGCGCTGGGTCATCAAGCGGCTGGGGCTGGACCAGCTGTCGCCCATCGATCAGGCGCTGTCGCGGCAGGTCGTGGCCGTGGCGCTTCAGACCGTGCGCGAGGACGTCGCCCGCACCACCGAGAACTACGATCTGAGCCATGACATCGTGCGGTCCGAGGCGAAACGGTTCGGGGATCGGCTGGACGAAGCTGTCAAGACGGCCGAGGGCAGCGCCGACATCCTCGACCGGGACCGGGTGACGCTGGGGTTGATCGCGCTGGCCGGTCACGAGCGTGACACGATCCTGGCGCGCGTGCGCGAACGGACGATTTCGGCACGGATGACGGAACAGGTCCTGTCGAACGCCGACCGTCTGATCGAGGGTGCGCGCACCGGCGGTCGCAGCGGCTATCAGCGCGCTGCACGGCGCAGCGTCGCCTATGGGCGCACGTTCCGGACGGCGGTTTTCCTGCACAACAGGCTTCATGTGTCAGCCCCACTGGCCCGGTTGACCGCAGACCGTTTCGAGATGTTGTTGTCCCAGCGGTTGGTGCTGCGGGATCTGGGCGCGTTCATCGACGGGCGCATCCGCCGGATTCATGGTCGGCGGCTGGCTGATCTTCTGCGCGAGCTTCTGTCCCGCCGGATCGATGCGGTCGAGACCGCCCTCGAGGGTCTGCGCCTGCAGTATCCCGGCTATGCCGAAGAGCTGGAGCGCCGGTTCATCCGACGGACAGCCCTCCGGCTCGAAGAACGTGAGTACGCGATCATGCGCGAGGACGGTCTGATCGGGGCAGAGGTCCATACCAAGCTGATGGAGGATATTGGCGCGCGACGGGCCGCAGCCGAGGGCCGGCCTCATCTGGACATCGCGCTTCAGCGGATCGAGCTGGTGCGTCAATTTCCGTTGTTCACAGAGCTGGGCGACGCAAGTCTCAAGCGGCTGGGGCGCGCCTTCCAGACCCGCTATGTCAATGCGGGCGATATCATTATCGACAAGGACAGCCCGGCCAAAAGAGTGTTCTTCATCGCCTCGGGCGCGGTCGAACTTGAAACCGCAGGCCAGACATGGCGGCTGGGGCGGGGGGAAATGTTCGGCCAGATCGCAATCTTGATGAACAGGCCGCGCCGCAACGAGGTGCGCGCGATCGCCCCGTCGACCCTGCTCGTCCTCGACGAAGAACGGTTCCGGCGCCTGCTGGACCGCAGCTCTGCCGTGCGGGACGCGGTAGAGGCCAGCGCCGAAAAGCGGGGCATCTCACCCGAAAGCCTGCAATCGTTGCGTGCTGAAGAAACGCCGGCCTGATCGGACAGGCTGGCGCAGTGTCAGCGCCCCGGCGTCACGGCATCGGAACGGGCAGGCTGATCACATGGCGCTCCTGCCCTTCGAAGCCTTGCCGCCAGACGGATATCATGGCCACCAGCGTCGACGACTCTTGCGGGTATCCAGCGGAGACGACCGCATCAAGCCGATAGGCGGTCGGACATCCGCGCGAGGCAGGGATGCGCTGATCGGCATGAAGGGTCTGGGCCGCGGCGCCGGGTGCCTGCAGCGTCATCCGGTAGCCCCTGAGGCTTTCGGGCTGATAGCAGTAGTCCGCCCCGCCGGGGGCGGTGATGCTTTCCAACACCAGTGAAAAGCTTCCCATGGGGTCCGCTTCGCCTTCGCTGGCCTCAAACGGTGTTCCCGAAACCCAGGCGTCCCGGTCCAGATCGACGACGTAGATGCTGGCATAAGGCAGCCCGGATCCGCGTTGCAATCCAAAGGTTTCATACGCAAAGTACCGCCCGTCTTCGGAAAAGCCGATGATCTGGTCGTGGGTGTACTGTCCTGCCTTGGATTGACCGGCGAGCAGTGCCATGCCCAAGGCGATGAAAAGGGCGGTGATCCAGCGGGCTGCGCCGCGCTCTGTGGGGTTTGACGCTGCTGTGTCGTTCGACATGGTCTCTACCTCGGTGCAATGGACATTTCTGGATGATTTCGCGGGCTAATTCATCACCTGCCCGGCGAACGGGTCCGTCAGCTTGGATGAATTGGGCCGCGTCATGCGATAAACCTACGGTATTTATCGTCATTTATCCAGTCCGGCGCCGGGTTGGACCCGGCGCCCTGTCCGATCGTCAATCCAGATAGGCCTGTAGCGCCGCTTCGGTTCCGTCTTGCCAGATCAGGCTCAGCCAGTTGGAGAAGGCATCGGCAAAGGTGGCCTGCACTGCAAGATCGCCGTAGATGCGCCGTTGCTCCAGCCAAGCGGCAGGGCGGTTCTTTGCGGATTTCGCCGCAGCTTGCAGGTCATCCCACATGGGATCGTTCGGGGCGATGGCGCTGCCGTCTTCGCGGGTGCCTTCACACATCCGCGCCCACAGAGCCTCGACCAGCGCCAGACCCGATACGGGTGTGCCAGCCTTCAGTGCGTCCCGCACGACGGGCAGAAGAAAGCCCGTATGTCGCGATGACCCGTCAAAAGCGACCCTGCGCACGGTGTCGCGGATTTCGGGGTTCGCGAACCGCTGGTCGATCAGGTCGACGTAAGCCTCTGGTGTCATTCCCGGCACGGCTGCGACGTGGGGCACGATCTCCTGCAGTGCGACCTTGCGGAACAGGCCGTGGACCAACGGATGGCTCATGCAGCCGGCGATCGTCTCGACGCCCAGCAATTCTCCGGAGTTGGCGATGATCTGATGACCGGCGTTCAGGCAGCGCAGCTTCATCGCCTCAAAGACGTGAACGTCGTCGGTGATCGTCACACCCAGATCTTCCCACGGGGGGCGACCGGCGCAGAAGCGATCCTCGATCACCCATTGGCGAAAGTTCTCGTGCGTGACCGGCACGGCGTCAGCGACACCGAAGCTACGGGCAAGTGTCAGTTCCGAGGGGCCGGTCGCAGGCACGATGCAATCGACCATGGCGTTGGGGAAGGTGCAGTTGCCGTCGATCCAGGCCGCAAGGTCAGGATCGGACAGCCGGGCAAGGCCGGCAACCGTCTGACGCAGGATATCGCCGTTGCCTTGCAGGTTGTCGCAGGACTGGCAGGTAAACGGTCCGTGTCCTGCGTCGCGCCGTGCCCGCAGCGCCGCCACCATCGCCCCGAAGGCGCTGCGCGGTGCATCGGGGTGCGCAGCGTCATGCACCATATCGGCATGATCCGCATCGAATGAACCGTCGCCGGCCTGATAATATCCGCCTTCTGTCACCGTAAGCGATACGATGCGGATCGCCGGGGCCGTCATCGCCTCGATCAGGGCTGCATTGTTTTCTTCGACAGGAATGAAACCGATCATGGATCCCGTCACCTCGGCGGACTTGCCAGCGGGGTCGAGTTCGATCAGCGTCGTCAGGCAGTCCTGTGCCAGCATCTTGTCGCGGGCCGCGGCATCCCCGGGGCGGACCCCGGCGCCAATGATCGCCCAGTCATGTGCCTTTCCGGCATCCATCAGCCGGTGCAGATACCAGGCCTGATGGGCGCGGTGGAAATTGCCCAGACCGATATGAACGATCCCCGGCGACAGGTCGCCGCGCGCGTAGGACGGAACGCGGACGCCATCGGGTAGATCGGTCAGTGTCGCGAGTGAAAGGGGGGTGGCCATGAGAGATTTTTCTTCCAATTTGGATGGGATGGATGCTCTGGGGGTCAGCTCATCCACTGTCCGCCGTCGACGTTGTAGGTCTGCGAGACGATGTAGTCGGCATCGCTGGAGGCAAGGAAAACCGCCATGCCCGTCAGGTCGGACGGGACGGCGAAGCGACCGGCAGGCACGCCTGCCGCGACTTCCGCCTTCTTCTGGCCCAGGGGCTTGCCTTCGAGCTTGGCGAACATGGAGTCCACATGCTCCCAGTGTTCGCCGTCGACGACGCCGGGGGCGATGGCGTTCACATTGATCCCGTGCTGGATCAGGTTCAGCCCCGCTGATTGCGTCATCGAGATGACGGCGGCCTTTGTCGAACAGTAGACCAGCACCAGCGCTTCGCCGCGACGGCCTGCCTGAGACGCCATGTTGATGATCTTGCCGCCGTGGCCCTGTGCGATCATTTGCTTCGCCGCAGCCTGCATGGTGAACAGCGTGCCTGCCACGTTCACGGCATAAAGCCTGTCAAAGGACGCCCGCGTGATGTCGACGGTTTCGGCAGCATCGAAAAGGGCGGCGTTGTTGATCAGGATGTCGAGCTTGCCTGCCTTGTCCACGACCGATGCCATGGCGGCGTCGATGCTGGCCTGATCGGTCACGTCCAGATGGACGGCATAGGCCCGGTCGCCCAGTTCCGCCGCGGTCGTCTCTGCCGCCTCCATGTTGATGTCCGCGATTGCGACCGTGGCGCCTTCGGCGATGTAGCGTTCGGCAAACCCGCGACCGATGCCGCGGGCCGATCCGGTGATCAGGGCGGATTTGTCTGTTAGGCGTGTCATGCGATGCGCAGTCCCTTGTCGTCGAAACGGTGAATGTTCTCGGCCTGCGGTTCGAGATGGATGGTGTCCCCGTGCGTCAGGCTCACCTCACCCCCCGCGCGCACCGTCATCGGTTCGCTCATCCCGTCGATATGGACGTGAAAGAAGGTGTCGGAGCCCAGATGTTCCGCCACTCCGACGCGGCCGGTGAAGGTGCCACCGCTGTCGACGACCCGCAGATGCTCGGGCCGGATGCCGATCGTGCGCGCATCATGGGCCTCGGCCTGCGCACCGGTGATCAGGTTCATCTTGGGGCTGCCGATGAAGCCCGCGACGAAGGTGTTGCGCGGTGCGCGGTACAATTCGAGAGGCGATCCCACCTGCTCGATGTGTCCCGCGCGCAGCACGACGATCTTGTCGGCCATCGTCATCGCTTCGACCTGATCGTGCGTCACGTAGACCATCGTGGTTTCAAGCTTGTTGTGAAGCTCCGAGATTTCCATCCGCATCCCGACACGCAGCGCGGCGTCGAGGTTGGACAGGGGTTCGTCGAACAGGAAGGCCGCCGGTTCGCGCACGATGGCGCGCCCGATGGCAACCCGCTGCCTTTGGCCGCCGGACAGCTGGCCGGGGCGACGGTCGAGGTAGTCGGTCAGGTTCAGCGCATCGGCTGCCTTCTTGATCCGACGCTCCTGTTCGGCCTGATCCATCCACGAACTCGCCGTCGTCGATGGTCAGGTCCAGCGGCGGGATGACTTCGACGTCGCCGAATTTCTTCTGCACTTTCTCAAGCGTGATGCGTCCCATGAAAGATGCTCCTTACTTCACGGCGCCGAAGGTCAGACCCCGGACAAGTTGTTTCTGGCTGAACCACCCAAGGATGAGGATCGGCGCGATCGCCATCATCGAGGCGGCGGACAGCTTGGCGTAGAACAGACCTTCGGGGCTGGAATAGCTGGCGATGAACTTCGTCAGCGGGGCTGCCGAGACGGTGGTCAGCAGGATGGTCCAGAAGGCTTCGTTCCACGCGAGGATGATGTTGAGAAGGATGGTCGAGGCGATACCCGGAATGGCCATCGGCGTCAGGACATAGATGATCTCGTTCTTGAGGTTTGCCCCGTCCATCCGGGCGGCTTCGAGGATTTCACCGGGGATTTCCTTGAAGTAGGTGTAAAGCATCCAGACGATGATCGGCAGGTTGATCAGCATCAGCACGACGACCAGCAGGATGCGGCTGTCCATGATGCCAAGCCATTTCGCCAGCAGCACCAGCGGGTAAAGCACGCCGACGGCGGGCAGCATCTTGGTGGACAGCATCCACAACAGCACGTCCTTGGTCCGCTTGCCGGGCACGAAGGCCATCGCCCATGCCGCAGGCACGGCGATCAGGATGCCCAGAAAGGTCGACCCAAGCGCGATGACGATCGAATTGGTCAGCGCGAGCGGATAGTTCGACCGTTCCTGCACGGCGCGGTAGTTTTCAAGGGTCCAGTCGAAGGCGAACCAGACCGGCGGATCGGCGATCGCCACCCCTTCTGATTTGAACGATGTGAGGAAGGTCCAGAGGATCGGAAAGAAGATCAGCAGGCCAAAGAACCATGCCAGCCCGGTCCACATCAGCTTTTTACGTGTCGATACAGCGCGCGCCATGTCCGTGCCTCCCTTATGTGTCGAGGTTCTTGCCGACGACCCGCATCAGGAAGATCGCGACGATATTGGCGAGAATGACGGCGATGATGCCACCGGCAGAGCCCAGGCCGATGTTCTGGCTGTTCAGCACCCGTTCGTAGACCAGATAGGTCAGTGTGCGCGTGCCGAACGAGCCGCTGGTCGTCACGAAGATTTCCGCGAAGATCGACAACAGAAAGATGGTCTGGATCAGGATGACGACGGTGATGGCACGGGCCAGATGCGGCAGGATGATATAGCGAAAGCGGCTCAGCGGTGGTGCGCCGTCCATCTCGGCGGCCTCGAGCTGGTCGCTGTCCAGCGATTGAACCGCGGTCAGCAGGATCAACGTGGAAAAGGGAAGCCACTGCCATGCCACGATCACGATGATGGAAAGCAGCGACGACTGACTGAGAAAGTCGTAGGGCTGCATCCCCATTGCCACGGCGGCGTAGGAGAACAGGCCGTTGTCCACGTTGAAAAACATGTTCTTCCAGACCAGGGCAGACACGGTCGGCATCACGAAGAAGGGTGCGATGACGAGTATGCGGACGATGCCCTGTCCGACGAGCATCCACACCAGCAGAACGAAGACTGCGGGTGCGATCATCCATCGCGCGGCGGATCTTGAGTGCTGCGTCGCCATAACGGGCCTCCCAACCGTGATTGCGTCAGTCAAACCGAAGTTTGCGAAAACCGCCGTGCGGCTTGCGGAAAGTCCGGTCAAATGGGGGTGGCAAGGCGGGGGCTGGCCCCGCCTTGCGCAATGGACCGACGGGCTTAGTAGCCGGCCGCTTCCATTTCGTCGGTGGTCAGCCGCTGGGCATTCGCCAGCGCTTCCTCGGCGGTCTGCTGACCGGCGAGTGCCGCCGAAAACTCCTGACCGACCTGAGTGCCGATGCCCTGGAATTCAGGGATCGCAACGAACTGGACGCCGGTATAGGGGACCGGATCGACTGCCGGATCGTTCGGGTCAGCCGAGTTGATGCTGTCCAGTGTCATCTGTGCAAAGGGCGCTGCGGACAGATACTCTTCATTTTCGTAAAGCGACGTGCGCGTGCCCGGCGGGACGTTGGCCCAGCCTTCGTTTTCAGCGACCAGTTCCGTATATCCCTGACCCGTGGCCCAGGAAATGAAGGTCTTGGCGGCGTCGACGTCGTTGGATGACGACGGGATCGCCAGCGACCATGCCCAGAGCCAGTTGCCGCGCTTGCCCAAGCCGTTGTCGGGCGCCAGCGCAAAGCCGACCTGATCCGCAACGTCTGAATCGTCAGGGTTGGTCACGAAAGAAGCAGCCACGGTCGCATCGATCCACATGCCGCACTTGCCCTGCTGGAACAGCGTCAGGTTCTCGTTGAAGCCGTTGTTGGCGGCACTGGCGGGGCCGGATTCTTCCATCATGTCCAGATAGAAGGTCAGAGTGTCGGACCATGCGTCGGTGTCGAACTGGGCGTTCCAGTCTTCGTCGAACCAGCGTGCCCCGAACGAGTTCGCCATTGCGGTCAGGAAGGCCGCGTTTTCGCCCCAGCCTGCCTTGCCGCGCAGGCAGATGCCGTTGATGTCGTTTTCACGGTCGGTCATGGCGGCTGCGGCTTCGCGGATGAATTCCCACGTCGGCGCATCGGGCATTTCCAGCCCGGCCTCTTCCATCAGGTCGGTGCGATACATGACCATCGAGGACTCGCCGTAGAAGGGCGCTGCATAGAGCTCTCCGTCGAGGCTGAGGCCATCGGCGATGGCTGGCAGCAGATCGCTTTCGTTCCAGTCCTCGGACATGCCGTCGGACAGGGACACCAGCCATTCGTTCTGGGCCCAGATCGGAACTTCGTAGGTGCCGATGGTGATGACGTCGTATTGGCCACCACCGGTCGAGATGTCGGTGGTCACGTTCTGACGCAGAACGTTTTCCTCCAGCGTCACCCACTCGAGCTGGATGTCAGGGTGCTGTTCGCTGAAATCGTCGGTCAGGCCCTGCATGCGGATCATATCGCCGTTGTTCACGGTCGCGATCGTCAGCGTGGTGGCATGCGCTTCGGCGAAGGCTGCACCAGCGCTCAGGCCAAGCAGTGCAACCGACGAGGTCAGTGTGCTCTTGATGTTCATAAGTTCCTCCCAAGGAAAGTTTACGCGTGTTAAATCTTAGGGAACCCCACGCCATTCTGTCAAGCGCGAGCCTGAACCAATTACGCCGCGGTGCAGCAAGAGCTGCTCAGGCAGATTGCCGGATGAACATTTCGCCGTTGAAAAGCTGTATAACCTCGTCACCTGTCGTTTTTTCCGCGCGTATCTTCTTGGCCAACCGGGCGACGGCGCCGTGCCCGATGCCATCGACGTTCTGGGCGACCGTCGTCAGGGGCGGCGTGGTGAAGGGGCAAAGCGGATAACCGTCGTGGCCCGCGATTCGAAGGCCGCCCCTGCGCTGGGCCCCCGGTTCCAGCCCATGTTGCGCCGCCGCCCGCAGCGCCCCGATGGCGACCCTGTCATTGACGCAAAGGATCGACCGGTCGACCAGTTCTCCACGGCTGAAGTAGCTGTCCATGACCGCGAGTCCGTGACATTCATAGACCCCTTCGCCCTCTACCTGATCGACGCCAAGGACCACGGGCGTGTGCCCGCGTTCCTTCATGCGTGCGATATACGCCCTTTCACGCTCCAAAGCGTTGAAGTTGACGCGCGGCATCGCCAGAAACACCGGCGGCTCGCCTACGCGGCAAAGGTAGTCCAG
>JAIVHI010000122.1 GCA_020201155.1 Loktanella sp.
GTTTCCGCTTGAAGATATGATCGACAGTGCCGCCTCCTTCCGTTTGGACTTTACCGTACGGGGCTTGGCCGGAACTCTGCTAACGTCCCTTTACGACAACGGACAAAGAGGCCGCGAGCCGGATAAAATCGAGCGGAGCTGGCCATCGACGAGCCCCTGCCGAGGTCCGTGGCGGTCCCCAGTCTCGCCGCTCGCCTATCGCGGAGATTGCGCCTTCAGTGAATGGCTGGTCTGGTGAAGCTGCGAAGCGTCGCGTGAAATTGCGGCGAAGGTCTGGTTACGGGTCTGAAAGGAGCGATTGAACTCAGCTTTGGTGGAAGAGAGGACGAACAGATCTTCGGCAAGCATGGTGAAATAATCCACTACAATCGCGTCATTCTCGTCATCAATCCAAGTTCCCTCAGCAATGATGGGACGTAACTCGGGCACGGATTTCAAGAAACCGACAAGCCGTCACTTCGAGCGATTTTGTAAACCAGCCTGTAAACCGACCGCTTCGCCAGTCGCTGGAGATCACTTAAGTGCTTGAAGTTAAATGGAGGCGAGTACCGGAATCGAACCGGTGTGGACGGATTTGCAATCCGCTGCGTCACCACTCCGCCAACTCGCCGCCACGGGTGTGATAGACCAGTGTCACTGGGGCTGCAATACCGGGATGAGGCGTTGCCGCGCGTGGCGGGCTGTGGCATGAACAAGAGAGATTTCTGAACAGACGAGTTTAGCACCGTGACTGACTATGCCGCCCGCCGAAACGTGATGGTCGACACGCAGGTCCGCCCGTCGGACGTGACAAAGTTTCCCATCATCGACGCGATGCTGAAGTTGCCGCGCGAAACCTTCGTGCCGGCTTCCAAACGTGAAGCCGCCTATGTGGGCGAAAATCTTGATCTGGGCGGCGGTCGTGTAATGCTGGAGCCGCGGACGCTGGCCAAGATGCTTGATGCGCTGGATATCGACCGTGACGATGTCGTGCTCGATATCGGCTGCGGGCTGGGATACTCCACGGCGGTTGCCGCGCGTCTGGCCGATTTCGTCGTCGGCGTCGAAGAGGACGAAGACCGTGCCGCGGAAGCGCAGGTGATCCTGTCGGAACACGGCATCGACAACGCGGCGATCATGGCAGGCGTCCTGTCAGAAGGGGCCGCAAAATCGGGCCCTTATGATGCGATCATGGTGCAGGGGGGCGTGCAGAGCTTCCCGCAGGGACTGGCGGATCAGTTGAAAGACGGGGGCCGTGTGGCGGCTGTCTTTCTGGAAGGGCAGTTGGGCGTAGTGCGGATCGGCCACAAGATGGGCGATCACATCAGCTGGCGCTTTTCCTTCAATGCAGGGGCGCCGCTGTTACCGGGATTCGAAAAAGAAACGGCTTTCGTGCTCTAGAACAGAGCTCGCTGAAAAAAAGGATCGGGGTATGACAGTCAGGGCGACCATCACGGGCCTTTTCACGGCGACCTCTTTGTTGATGGCCAGCGTCGCCCATGGCGAGACGCTGGCAGACGCCCTGACGGCCGCCTACACGAACTCGGGTCTTCTCGAACAGAACCGCGCCTTGCTGCGCGCGGCTGACGAAGATGTGGCACAGGCCGTCGGGTCGACGCTTCCGGTGATCGCGTGGTCGGCCGGTGCGACTTCGTCCACGCCGCGGCGTGGCGAGACGACGACGCAGACCGCCGGGGGTACGATCGTGACACCGGCGGATGATCTCATCCAGTTCAATGCCTCGATCACCGGCGAACTGGTGCTTTATGACGGCGGGGCATCGGCCTTTGCCATCGAAGCCCAGAAAGAGATCGTGCTGGCCACCCGGCAGTCGTTGATCGGGGTCGAGCAGCAGGTGCTTCTGGATGCCGTGTCCGCGTATATGGATGTGCGCCGCGAAAGCGAGTTTCTGACCCTTCGGCAAAACAACGTGCGGCTGATCTCGGAAGAGTTGCGCGCGACCCGTGACCGGTTCGAAGTGGGCGAGGTCACGCGAACCGACGTTTCGCTTGCCGAAGCGCGGCTTGCCTCGGCGCGCAGCCTTCTGGCGGCGGCCGAGGGCAATCTGGATCAGGCACGCTATGCCTACGAGGTCGCAGTCGGACGGTCGCCGGGGGCGCTGAGCGACGTGTCGCCTGCACCCGTGTCGCGGTCGGAAGCCGAAGCGCGGGCCTTTGCGTTGCGCAACCATCCCGCCATTCTGGAAACCCGCCACAACGTCAGCGCGGCCGAGCTGAACATCAGGCGTGGCGAGGCGGGGTACAATCCGACGATCACCTTGAACGGGCAGGTGTCGGCGCGGACCAACAACGGGGTGACCAACAGCAACTCGGTCGGCGTGAACGTGCGTGGGCCGATCTACAATGGCGGGCGTCTGTCGTCGCAGGTGCGGCAGCTGATGGCGCGGCGCGATGCGGCCCGTGCAGGGCTTCACATCACCAGCCAGCAGATCGAACAGTCGGTCGGCAACGCCTATTCCTTCCTCGAGGTGACCCGGGCGTCGAGTCGGTCGCTGGACGAACAGGTGCGCGCGGCGACTGTCGCCTTCGACGGGATCCGCGAGGAAGCCACGCTTGGCGCACGTTCATCCCTCGATGTGCTAACGGCCGAACAGGAACTGCTGGATGCCCGCGCCAATACGATTTCGGCGCAGGCGGATGAAGTCATCGCATCCTACCAGCTTCTGTCGACCATGGGGTTGTTGACGGCGGAGCATCTGCGCCTTCCGGTGCAACGGTATGATCCGGCAGCCTACTACAATCTGGTCAAGGACGCGCCGACGATCGTTTCGGAACAGGGTCAGGCTCTTGATCGTGTGTTGAGCGCGATCGGTCGGGATTGAAGAAAAAGCGACTGATCGATGCGGCAGTGGCCGGTTGCCTGACAGGAGTGCGGGGGCTACACTTTTTTCGGGGCGCAGTGCAGGAACAATAAATGTCCGATCCGGTAACCAATGTGGAAATCGAAGACGTCCTGTCGTCGATCCGTCGCCTTGTCGCGGAAGGGGGGCGGGGCAAGGCCGAGCCTTCTGCGCCGGACCCGCAAGAGGCTGCGGTCCCCGACAAGTTCGTTCTGACCCCCGCTTTGCGTGTGGCCAGTGACAATTCGCACCGTCCTGCAAGGGGCGAAGAGGCCAAGACCGATACGCCGGCACAAGGCGGCCAAGGTCCTCTCACGCTCGAAGATCCGATCATCGTGCCCGACGGGCCGTCGCAGCCGTCCGCAACCACGGCCGAATGGACAGACCGACCCCCCTTCAAGCCGGCAGACCGGGCGAGTCTGGAAGAGACGATCGCCGAGCTGGAAGCTGCCGTCACGGCGCAGGATCAGGAGTGGGAGCCCGATGGAAGCGAAATCCAACCCGAGCCCGCCTTTTCGCTGACGCGCTTTCCGCCGCTGGATGATGTCGAGGATGCGCAAACGCTCGAGCCATCCAGTCCGCTTGATACAGCCTCGCAGGCAGACGCGGATGATGCGGAGGCTCACGCGCGCTACGACGAACCGACCATGTTCGCAGAGCACGAAGAAGAAATTCCGGACGAAGCACCGCTGTTTCTGCGTCACCCGACGAACAAGCCCGATCTGCTGGACGACAATCTCGCGGCCTATATGTCGGACGATGCCGTCATCGACGAAACGGCCCTGCGCGAGATTATCTCGGATGTGTTGCGCGAGGAACTGCAGGGCCCGCTGGGCGAACGGATCACGCGGAACGTGCGCAAGCTGGTGCGTCAGGAAATCCAGCGTGTCCTGTCCACGC
>JAIVHI010000296.1 GCA_020201155.1 Loktanella sp.
GCACCGAAGCATCCATCGGCCTGTTTTAAAAATGAATGCCCGCTGAGTCGTGAGACACAGCGGGCAAATCATTTTACAAAGTGCTGTAACTATTGGGCCAGCTTTTCCGTAATTTCGGTTCCGACTTCTGGATCGGATTGAGCGACTGTGAGAATTTCGATGAAACGCTCCATGTCGATATCCGGCGCCGCCTCGACGGCTTCGGACACCTTCATCTGGGCCTCTTGCTGCAAAGTCTGAAGTTCAGCTTCATCCGTGGTCTGCGCCATCTGCGCCCCATATTCGGCGTCGATGGCCTGCACGTCACGGTAGGCGATGACGAAGGCATCAACATCTTCGCCCGTCACTTCTTCAATTTGCGGAGCAGGCTGCTGCGCTTGGGCGAATGCTGCCACAGGGGTTGTGCCAGCCATCAGACCGACAAGAGCGATTGCACTTATATGCTTTTGAATCGTCATGGATTTCTCCTCGGTTTCACTCCACCGGCATAGTTGATTGCGCGGTTGCGTCAGAGTTATGGCAGCAACTGGGCTGAAGCAAATTGGTGCGCGAAAAGGTGCTGAAAGGTCGCTGAAAATGGGCACAGAATTGCTGTTTCCCATCGCTGACTTTTACCACTTGCCCCATGATCATTGCGCACCTGTGCGGTGCAAGTGCGCCTTCAGTCCAACTGGACGGAGATCAACCCGTGTAACAGATAGATAGAAAGGCTTCACCCGGGATCAGCTTTTATCATGGCGAGATCTGCGCTTTCGGGATTGCGGAATGGTTTTCTGTCCGGCGAAACCGACTTGTGGGATGGACGCTTTACTGGTTCCCGGTGGCGCTGATCCAGTCGCTGGCCAACAATGTCGTGAATTAAATGTTTTTTTGGCGTCTGAACTGGACCTCGGCCCGCGCGCCGCTCTCGATGTTAAGGCTTTGATAGGTGAATTTACCGGTCACCTCTGCTGTGGAGTGGAGAGTTACAGTGCCGCCCACGATTTTTCCACGGAACTGCCCACGAATGTATATGCTGGCCGCGTGGATTTCGCCTTCAACATCTCCGGTTTCTTCAATGGCGACGGTAGAGGCTTCTACACGGCCTTTGATATGCCCGGGCAACTCGACGGTGCCGGGAAAGTAAAGATCGCCTGTGATGCGCGACCCTGCGCCAAGGTGCGAGCGACCACCGCCATTGCCGGTAGGATAATTTTTGTTGGTCATTTAATTTCGCCTTCTGTGGTTCAGGTGGGTTTTGATTGAGTGATCAAATGAACATCAGCTCTGACTGTCGGTGCCATCAGGCCCTGCAATCGCAGAGAATGTCCAGAATTTGCCTTTCCTTCCAGATGCTGCACTTGCGCAACCAGTGCGTGTGACTGCTGCGACTCAGTCGTTATTGTATCCGTCAGAATTGGCCGCTACGCCGCATACAGCCCCAGCTGACAGTTTGAGAGCCGACGTAGTTTTGGTTTCTCGTCGCCGCGGACACATTTGGTTCAATTCCTGAACAGGCGGAAAGCGCTCGCGGCGAGGTCCCATAAATCGAGGAAACGGGCATAAAAATGTTCGCGCGCAGCAAAGGGCTTGTCTCTGCTCTTGAGAAGATCTTCTTCGAGGGTATTCAAAAGGCGCCCCAAGCGACGACGGTGGATACCAAGACGGCTTTGCACGGGATCGGCAAAGACGCCGGCGAAAGCCGCGAATAGTGACCCCAGCATGACAAGCCCCGCCATTGTCGTCCACACCAGCCAGTCGGGGGTATTTATCCCGAATACGCCATACCATGTCGCCCCGAGCGTCCGGCCCAGCGGGAAGCCGTCGATTGCAGTGGTGTGAGCCATGGCGTCCGCAATTCCTGGCGCCATCGAAATCATGCCCGGCGTCAGCGCCTGGAACACCAGCGCACCGACGATGAGCGCACAAAGGGCTGTGGTCATTTCCGCCACGGCCGACCGGGTGCTCGCATATTCGCCGAGCGCGCCTGCAATACGCTGGCCAAGGGCTTCGGCCTCGGCAGGATCAGAGCGGCTGCGGATCATCTCGCGGAACTGTGGTGCCGCCAGAACAGCGCGTGCAAGTGCGGTTGGGTCGCGAGCGGCTGCCCCTGTGTCGAGGGGCAGTTCCAACAGATCGGTCACGATCAACACCTCGACCCGCTGCGCCACCGAAGTGCGCAGCACGACCCTCCGACGGGCCAGCCAGTCTGCACTCCCCCGCCACCCCATCCGGCGGCAGAGAAACGCAGCCATGCGGGTCAGCACGAGGACCGGCGACAGCATGACGTTGAGAGGGGCGCGGAGGATGTCCCAGCCAAGCGCTGAGCTGTGAAGCCGAAAGGTCCCGGGCCAGGTGAAGTGTCTGGCCACGAACCCATCCACACGTGATCGCCTTATCTCAAAATAGGCGCGGTCCGTTTGAGTGGCAGCTGCCTTGGTGGTGGACGTGGCGCTGAATTTTGAAAAAGACTTTGGCATTCAGCTTGATCTTTCCGAGATGCGACAGGCTGCAAAAGGTGTCTTCCAGGACGAAGTCGAGCGACGGCAAACTGTGAGGTCACTGTGACATCAACAAGGCCGATGCCAAGATGATACAGAGGGCTGCATGATCCTCCGCGATTATCCAATGCGGCGGCAGGTCACCGCGCCGTCACCTACGCTTACTTTTCGTCAGCCACATAACACACTCATTGGACCGGTCGCCGCGGACATCGCGGATGCCCGGTGTCGATCCGCCACATCCTTCGCAGGTCGCAAGGGCCTTTTACTCTGCATGCCAGATCCGTTTTTTGGGATCGACGATTACCGCCCCTAAAGACATGGTCATGTTGGTTCACCGTTTCTTCCATCACGCCATCTTCTTTTCGAAGCACCGATCACCATGTGCTACGGTCCAACAGTCCATAGCAATGAAGGGTCCGATGAGAGACCGCATTGACCCTTTGATCGCCGAACGCGCACCTTGGCTTTACAACACCCCTGGCATCAAACCGGTCAGGGGCTTGATGCATCTTGGATTGGGCTATGACAGGACAGTCGCGATCGGGAACAGACTGAAGGACCGTGATTCCCTTTATCTGATGCGGTTTCTGGGCAAGATGCTGGCCAAGCACGTGACCGCAACGGGGTTCAACAACCTTCCGGCACACGGCCCGGCACTGATCGTGGCGAACCATCCGACTGGCATTGGTGACGGAATCATCCTGCACCAACTGATCGCCCGGAAACGACCCGACGCCTATATCTTTACCAATGCGGACGTGCTGCGAGTCATGCCGCAGATGTCCGACATCATCTGCCCCGTCGAGTGGCGGCTCGACAAGCGCACGCACGCCAAGACCCGCGAGACGCTGGCCTTCGTAAAGACGGCCACGACCGAGGGACGGCTGGGCGTCATCTTTCCGTCTGGCCGTCTGGCCAAACGGCGCGGGCTCAGCCTGCACGAGCGACCTTGGATGGCCTCGGCGGCGATGCTGGCCAAAAAATTCGATCTACCGGTGATACCGGTGCATATCTCGGCGCGGAATTCGTCGCTGTTCTATCTGTTCGACAAGCTGCACCCGACGCTGCGCGATGTGACCCTGTTTCACGAGACGCTGAACAAGGATCGCCAGTCTTTCGTGGTGCACATGGGCGAACCGATCAGCGCCGAAGCTCTGCCCCGCAGTTCGGAAGAGGGTATCGCCATGCTGCGCCGCGCGACGCTGGCCTTGGGCGAGACGGACCAGCACCCCGGAGTCAGTAT
>JAIVHI010000297.1 GCA_020201155.1 Loktanella sp.
CATATGAAAAGGTAGAGTTTCTGTGATGTCACATGATTTTGGACGGACACAATTTCATGCACTTCAAGGAGCTCACGGACGTAGCCACAAGCTGCCTTGCACGTTCCGGCCTCGTCGGGGCGAGTAACCTTTCGCGTATCAGTTCGCGGGACCTGCTCGAACTCCGGCAGAATCGGCGTGCACCCTCAGAGCGCCTAGAAGGGCCTCTGGAGTCGCGCTACGGCTTTTCGGCCGTGTTTGGTGCCGGCGAGCACAAACGCTCTCCACGGGGCTCGTTGCGGCTCTCACGGGGGTGCTAAGCTGGGTCGGCGATCTGCGCGATGCCTGACATGCCAACGGCTAGGCAAGGATTGAAATCATGAAGACGATTCAGGCGACTATGACGCAGAGCAATGCTGGATGTTCTAGAGGTGTCGAAGCACCCGATGCTGTGGCCCGGGTGCCAAGCTGTTCACGGTGCTTTATTTTTGACCACCCAGGCTTCGAGGTCTTCGATCATGCGCTCCTGAATTCGAAACCCTTGGCTGAACGCCATCGCAAGAGAAGTATCCAACGGATCTCGTCCAATCTCGCTCATCACGTCTCCGTTCTTCATACCACGTCGATCCATGATCTCGCGCACAGCCGTCTCAAGTCCGGGGGGCAGGTGCCGCTTGCCGGAACCTGGTGATGCCACGCGGTGTGACGGTTTCGCAGGTGCACTTGTTGACGCCGGTGTGCCGGTGGTGGCTGGTGTAGCGCAACCGATGGATTTCTTGAATGCATCGCGCTCGGACATGCTGGCCTTTTTCCAAGCTGCTTTCAGCGCATCGAGACTGGATCGCGGTTTCCGAAGCCCAGCCTTCACCAGCGCTTCGTGCAGGTTCTTGAAACCGCCAGCTTGGAAATCGGCGTGAACATCAGGATGTTCGACACGCAGCCGTTCCAGAAAGTATTTGTTGTCACGCTTCTGCTTGGTTTGGCCCATGAGGGATGAATTTCCGTTTATTATCGTGGGAGCTGCCGTAGAATTTCTACGGCTCATATGCTGCACTCGCTTGCTGACCGGAGAATTTCTACGAGATCACGCCGTGCCATCTTTTTGCTCGTAGAATATCTACCCGCTGATGCAAGTTCGAAGTGAACTGCAACGTCATTTTCAGGACCGTCGCACCGTTTTACGATACCGCCTTTTTACCGCAACCCGCCCGGCTGAGCCCCTCGCTGGCTGCGATGAGCGCCTGTCAGCACTCGATACAGCGCGTAAATGGGCCGTGCGCCCTCGACGCTCTCAGCGACACTGGCGATGTTCATCTGATCGGCGCCGGCTATGGGAGCTTTCGTCGTGGGACAGTGCCGACACCATAATGCATCCCCTTCGAGATCGACCGAAAAATCTAGGACTTCGCGAACGACCCCGTGCATTATAGCTGGTGTAAATACCGGGTTGTCGAGCCATTCTTGGGCAGGAGAACCTGAGCCAAATCCTGGCAAGCACGGATCGATACCTCGCTCGCACGGTTGCCAGAAACGACGCTGGTTCTGACCGCGTCATGGATCTCGAATTTGTTGGTCGTTGCTTGGACCGCTTGGACCGCTTGGACCGCATTGAAATTGCGGCATTTTTCCGGTCCATCCGGTTCGACTGGTCCAAGTCGACCGATGGGCGAGAAATAAAATCGCCTCTGTCATACTGTTCAGCATGAGCCGGATCCGGCAGCACAGGTTCACGCGCGACCGCGCGGTATGAACACGAATGTTGACCGACCGAGAAACCAGAGAAGCAGCGCCGCGATCAGAACCCAGCCTTGCGGCTCGCCCAATGTCCGCAATGTTGCCGCGCTGAAGACACACCACAGAAACGGGATGGCCGACCACGCGATGCCCCACCGGCCCGGCCACACGAGGCTCAGAACGCCAAGACAGGCCAGCGCGGTCGGGTCGGGCGCGATTCCGACAAGCTCGGCCTGCGCCAGCGGACGCCCGAAGGCGAGGCCGACGAAGGGGTGCAGGATCGTCGCATATCCGAGGAGAGCCCACCCCGTGGCGGTTGCGGCGGCACCATCTCGATCAGACAGATTTCGCGATCCGATCACGGCCACAATCGTCATCACCAGTGCTTGCAGACCGAAGCCCCAGGCGGCGTAGACCATCGGCGCGTTGATCGGCGCATAGCGCGTGGCGAGGAAATGCGCGGCCCCCAGACAGGCCAGCGCGGCCAGCATCAGGACGGACCGGATCGCCACCGGTCGCCGCGTCGCCACCAGCAGCAGGCAGGCAACCCCGGCTAACCCTACGATCGCCGGTAGCGGCCAGAGCGCGCGGTTTTGAAGCTCGAACAGCCGCCAGTAGACCTCCGGTCCGAACATCAGGAAATCGCCCGGGGCGTAAGTCAGCCATGTTCCCATCAGAGCCGCGACAGGTCATCGGCTATGCGCCGCCGAAGCGCCGCATTCGGCAGCGGGCCGCGTGCCGCCGCCTTGTTCTCGCGCAGATGCGCGACCTTCCGGGTGGCGGGAATGGCCGTGGTGACCGCCGGATGCGAGATGGCGAATTTCAGCAGAACCTGCGCCCAGCTATCTGCGCCGATCTCGGGCGCCCAGCCGGGCAGCGGCGCGCCCCGGAACCTGTCGATAAGTGCCCCGCGCCGGTAGGGCCGGTTCACGATCACCGCAATCCCGCGGTCCTGCGCCAGCGGCAAAAGCCGCGCCTCGGCCTCGCGGTCGAACGCATTGTAGGTCAGTTGCACGACATCGATCGGGTGCGCGCGCATGATCCGCTCCAGCGTTTCATGGCGGCGCCCGTGGGAGGTGGTGACGCCAACATGTCCAAGCCGCCCCGCGTCCTTCATCGAGAAGAGATGGTCGAGATGTGCCTCCCATGCGCGCAGGTTATGCACCTGCAACAGGTCGAAGTTTGAGACGCCCCATTTCTCCGCGCTCCGGGCGATCTGGTCGGGGCCTTCCCCGGGCGCGGATGTCCAAACCTTCTCGGCGGAGAATATCGTCGAAGGATCCTCGAGCCGTTCGAGCCCATAGCCGATCGTATCCGGCGATGAGCCATACATTGGCGAGCAGTCGATCATGCCGCCGCCCTCTTCGGCGAAGGCCGCGATCACATCGGCGCACTGCTCCAGCAGGGCCGGATCGTCGCCGACATTGAAGGTGATCCAGCTACCCAGCCCGATGACCGGCACGGGCGTCTGTGTCGAGGGGATCTGTCTGACATCATTAGGCGATGCCGTCGCTGTCCAGGCGGGTCTGCCAAAAGCAAAGCCGGCCGTTGCCGCCGACA
Organism: Loktanella sp.; assembly: GCA_020201155.1. Taxonomy (GTDB): domain Bacteria; phylum Pseudomonadota; class Alphaproteobacteria; order Rhodobacterales; family Rhodobacteraceae; genus JAIVHI01. The sequence goes on from JAIVHI010000297.1 coordinate 3,274, forward strand.
CACCGCACAGAAGATCACGTCTGGAGAGCGGCATGTGACATCTCCCATTCCATTTTCACGGCCTAGGGTAAAGCAAACAGGCAGGATTGCCACCCACCTGAAGCCCCTCCAGCCCGCGCCAAACTGTTAAGGAAAGGCATCCAAGGCAATGGGAGCTTTCGCCTCGGGGCAGCTACGGCGCCAGAACCCATCCCCATCATGATCTGCAAAAAAACCTAGGACTTCGCGACCGGTCCCGTGCATTTCTGCTGGTGTCTATACCGGGACGTCGAGCCATTCCTCGGCGAGAAATCATCGACATAACTTCGCGGATAAACTCAGGAGTTCACGTAATGTTCGGCTGAATCAGGTCACCGAGCATCGACGTCGACTTCGCAGATCGATATTTCAGTGCGCCAGCAGCAGAGGTCTGGTGTCAGCCGCAAAGCGGCTCCAGAGGTATCGGCTCGGACTCGTTTGATATCGTTGCGGTCAATGAGGCCTTCGTCAAGAAGTCTTCGCATAAGCTGTTCAATACGTCCTCCTAAAAATAGGGAGCGCACGTTGCCCAAACGCTCGACCAAAATGAAAGAGATCGCGCGGTCCATCGTTTTCTCTTTAGGAAAATAGTGCTTAAACGCGCGGTGAAATCCATAAACGCCAAGATCAAAACGTGCGGTAGTCAAGTAAATCCGGATCATCTCTTCCTTGCTCAATACACTCTCTAACCAACGTGCTAGCGCAAACTCGACCAGTTTACGACGCCATGGGGGGGAAAGTTTTCCAAGGAAGTTTGTGCGAGCGCACTGTTGTGTGATCGATGAGCCTCCGGATCTTCTCTGACGTGAAATTAACTGCCATAAAGCTCTAATAAGCCCCCTCCAGTTAATTCCGCTGTGGCGATAGAATTCTTTATCCTCGATTGACAAGGCAAATGGGCGAATAAGATCCGTCTGGGCGCCCAACCGCGCTGCTTCTGCAATCTCAAGCTTACACCGATAAAGGTTATACTCTACATTTTTGACCAGAGGGATCCGAGTAAATTGCGAGATCAAACGAGCGAACCAAAGATACAAATTCTCATTTTGTTCGTTGAGACTGTATCGAAATATTAAAAATCCACAAAAAAACCAGATTACCCCGAAGACGATTGCGGTTTGTGACGGTTCGAATAGTTCAAACGTTTTTGTTGAGATTTGCCCAAGCGGAATATTATCGAAGAGCAAAGCGACTGAGAAGGCTGAGAAGCTCGATAACAAAAAGACTGGGAATGATGAATAAGCGAAATATCCAGAGAAAAGGGGTAGACCAAATGGATTATCAGCCCCCTCTAATCTCCAGGAAGGTAAAATAAGTGAATTTTCTCCGTAGCGCACTCCCATCGAACGGCGTAATAGAACAATTTTTCTCTCAGAAAAAACTCGGTTTCGTCGTGCGTTTGCAACATGCTTTATCGACATGATAGAAAAGAAGATCGAGAACACTATGAATGCGGTTGTGATTAGTGGTAGCGCATCAGATTGGACACTGTTTGTCGTCCAGTCAACATGCAACCGATATCCGAAAAACCAAATAGCTGGGGCCAACAATGAAGTGGTATTGGCTGCCCAGAGAAAAGCCTTCTCTTCAGCGTCTACCTTCTTAGTAGCCAGCTCGTATTCAGCAAGTCCTATACCATCGGCAAACTTGTGCTGTGCGTAGAATCGTTCATCCAGATCGAGCTTGTCTTCCAAAGAGATTGTGCCCCCAAAATGCTACTCCTTTTGGCAGAGAGCCTACACGTAGGGCATTCCGTTGGCAATTGGGGCATTGGTTCCATTTGCTCCTTTAACATCACACTTCGCAATGCCCGCTTTCTGCAGCTTTGCGGATAGTCGCGCCTGATCCTGAGAGGGATCATTCTCCGTGCTGAAGAGATGACCCCTACCCGGATCATTATCAGAACCCAGCTGGCTCGGGCCGTGATCGCGCATTAATGACCGTGCATCCGCGTTTTCTCATGCGGAGTCGCACCGAGCGTTTCCTAACGCCAAACATGATCAGCCGCGGCTACCCCACACTCCCACTCTCGTTCCTGCCAGCGTCGCCATCTCGCCATCACCCTGTCGGTCCGTCCATAATCCCCACTGACGTAGCGCGTCACCTGATCCCTATCTTCCTGCCTCACAGCACGCGCCAGGCATCGCCCCAGTGCAGGTTGAGCACCACGCGCTCTGGGCCGGCCCATGGTATCGATCCATACTTCCAGACGATGCCGACACAGCGTCCGGATACACGCAAGCCAGGGCGCGTTTTTGGCAGCGTGCGCCTATGCTCCTTCAGCGGAATCTCCTTGTTTTTCAGGTGTCCGTAGGCTCCCAAGTTTACATGGTTTCCGGAAAAAACGTTTTTTGAGCTCAATCTGTCAACTTTAGGTAAACCTTTGGTAAACCTTTGTCGATGATTTCGGACTTTTTTGGCCGGTTTCGAAGGGACACAGATTTCCCATGGTTTCAGTCAGGTAAACCTTTTGCAACCTCGCGTAACCCATAGCGTGGGATCCGGCGAGGCGCGAACGTCCAGCCATTCCTGCCCCCGGTTAGAAGGATATCCACCGTCTCGGCCCCGGAATAAGCGATGCGGATGGTGATGTGAAACCGGCGGGTGTCGTCACGTCCAGTCAATGGAAGTGTGCCCTGTAGCTTTCGGCGACAAGGGAGACGTGGGCGTCCAGCGGCGGGTGAAGCTCGAACGCGCGGGGGTGCCGTGCGAAGTCATGCACGCGGAAGAGGC
>JAIVHI010000123.1 GCA_020201155.1 Loktanella sp.
GATGTCGGCTTGACGGCGAAGCGCACCACGACGTCCTGACCGGTGCTGATGCCGCCCAATATGCCGCCTGCGTGGTTGGATGAATACTCCGGCCCGTTCGGTCCCATGAAGATCTCGTCCGCGTTGTCGCGCCCGGTGAGAGCTGCTGCCGCCATGCCCTCGCCGATCTCGACGCCCTTGACCGCGTTGATGCTCATCATCGCGGCGGCCAGATCGGTGTCGAGCTTGGCGTAGACCGGCGCGCCGATGCCTGCCGGCACGCCGCGCGCGACAACCTCGATCACGGCGCCCACCGAATTGTGGTCATCCTTGCGCAGCCATTGCAGGTAGTCTTCCCACTCGCCCGCGGCCTGCGCGTCGGGACACCAGAAGTCGTTGCGTCCGATCTGGTCCCAGTCGAAGCGCGACCGGTCGATCGTCTTTTCGCCCATCTGCACCATGTAGCCGGTGATCTGGACCTCGGGTGCCACCTTGCCCAATGCGGCGCGGGCGACGCCGGAGGCCGCGACACGGGCCGCCGTTTCACGGGCCGAGGACCGACCGCCCCCGCGATAGTCACGCAGCCCGTATTTCTGGTGATAGGTGATGTCGGCATGACCCGGTCGGAAGGTCTGCGCGATTTCGCCGTAGTCCTTGGACCGCTGGTCGGTGTTGCGGATCATCAGCTGGATCGGCGTGCCGGTCGTCTGGCCGTCGAAGACACCCGACAGGATCTCGACCGCGTCGGCTTCGTTCCGCTGGGTGGTGTTCTTGTTCTGACCCGGCCTGCGCTTGTCCAGCCATTGCTGGATCGTCGCCGCGTCCAACGGCACGCCCGGCGGGCAGCCGTCCACCGTCGCCCCCAGCGCCGGACCATGGCTTTCGCCCCATGTCGTGACGCGGAAAAGGTGGCCGAAGGTATTGTAGGACATGGGTGCGCACTCTCTTTGGTCGCAGTAGTCGATAGTGCAAACCAGCGGACCTTGAAAGCCCTGAGCCTCTTGTGGCGACAATTTCGCGCCCCCCTTGCCCCCCTCGCACAGCGTGATAGGTCTAACGACACCTCGGGGGGCCTTTACCGGCTGAGATTGCGCAAGCTGACCCGTTGAACCTGAACCGGTTAAGACCGGCGGAGGGAAGGTCAGACATCTCTGCCCCCGATCCGCCCGTCGCATTTGGAGAGAGATATGAAAACCACACTTCCCATCTGCGTTGCGGCCACTTTGACTGCCACGATGGCAGCGGCCCAGACGCCCACACTGAACGTATTGACCTACGACAGCTTTACGCCCGAGTGGGGGCCGGGCCCTGCGATCGAGGCCGCTTTCGAAGAGGTCTGCGGCTGCGATCTGGTCATCACCGGCGCCGGTGACGGTGCGGCCTTGCTATCGCGGGTCATGCTGGAAGGCGGCCGCAGCGAGGCGGATATCGTGTTGGGGCTGGACACCAACCTGACCGCCGCCGCACGCGAAAGCGGTTTCTTCATGCCCCACGACGTCGATGCCGACCTCGACCTGCCGGTCACTTGGGACGATCCCGATTTTCTGCCATTTGACTGGGGTTACTTCGCCTTTGTCGGCAATGCGGGCGAACCCGCGCCCAGCTCGTTCCGTGAACTGGCCGACAGCGACATCCAGATCGTCATTCAGGACCCCCGGTCGTCGACGCCCGGTCTGGGCCTGCTGATGTGGGTCAAGGCGGCCTACGGTGACGAAGCTGGCGCCATCTGGGAGGGTCTGGCGGATAACATCGTCACGGTCACGCCCGGCTGGTCCGAAGCCTACGGCCTGTTCACCGAGGGTGAAGCCGACGCGGTGCTGTCCTACACGACCTCGCCCGCCTACCACCTGATTGCGGAAGACGACGACAGCAAGGTCGCATGGCCCTTCGAAGAGGGTCACTATCTGCAGGTCGAGGTCGCGGGCATTCTCGCGAATACCGATCAGCCGGAACTGGCCCGCCAGTTCATGGAATTCATGGTCACCGACGGCTTCCAGTCGGTCATCCCGACGACCAACTGGATGTATCCCGCCGCGATCCCCGAGGGCGGACTGCCCGACGGGTTCGAAACCCTCATCGCGCCCGAGACCGCCCTGCTGCTGGCGCCCGAAGATGCAGCCGACGCACGGACCCCGGCGCTGGACGAATGGCGCAACGCCCTGTCTCAATAGTCCTGCGGCTGACCAGCGGGGCGGCAGCCCTGCTGGTCGTCGTATTGACGCTTGGGACCCTTGCCGCCGTCGGATGGCGCGCGGTTCCGCGCGGCGGATTGTCCGCCGCCGACCTGTCGGCCATCCGGTTCACGGTCTGGCAGGCCTTGCTTTCGGCGGTGTTCAGCATCGCCTTGGCGATCCCGACGGCGCGCGCGCTGGCGCGGCGGCGGTTTCCGGGCCGTGGGATCCTGGTGACGCTGCTGGGCGCTCCTTTTCTGTTGCCCGTCATCGTGGCTGTGCTGGGCTTGCTGGCGGTCTTCGGTCGCGGCGGCATCCTGAACACGGCGCTGGGTCAGTTCGGTGTCGATCCGGTGTCGATCTACGGCATCTGGGGGATCGTTCTGGCGCATGTCTTCTTCAACCTGCCACTGGCGACCCGCCTAATCCTGCAAGGCTGGGTCGAAATCCCGGCCGAACGGTTCCGTCTTGCCGCGACACTGAACGCACCTGTCTTCTTGCTTCTGGAATGGCCCATGTTGCGGCGGGTGGTCCCCGGCATCTTTCTGGTCGTCTTTCTGATCTGCCTGACCAGCTTTGCCGTCGCGCTGACGCTGGGCGGGGGTCCAAGGGCCACGACAGTCGAGCTTGCCATCTATCAGGCGGTCCGCTTTGATTTCGACCTTGGCCGCGCCGCGCTTTTGTCCTGCGTGCAGTTCGCGCTTTGCGCCATAGCCGCCGTTCTGGCCTTCCGCGTGACTTTGACCGAAGGCTTCGGCGCGGGGCTCGACCGGGTCGTGCCGCGCTGGGATGGTCGGGTCTGGATCGACGCTGTCGTGTTGGTGCTTGTGACACTGTTCCTGCTGTTGCCCTTGACCATGATCCTGCTGCGCGGGTTGCCTGCGCTGCTGACGCTGCCCTCACAGGTCTGGCCTGCGGCGTGGCGGTCCATCTGGGTGGCAAGCCTTGCGACCGGACTGACGGTGCTGCTGGCGCTTGCGATGGCGCTGCGCGGGGGGCGGTTCATGCAGGGCGTCGGTGTCCTGCCGCTGGCCGCATCGCCGCTTGTCGTGGGAACGGGGCTTTTCGTGATGATCTATCCTTTCGCTTCGCCGCCGCAGTTCGCGCTGGCAGTCACGATCGTGGTGAACGCGGCCTTGGCACTGCCCTTCGCCCTTCGGGCGTTGGCCCCTGCCGTGGCAACGGTCGAGAGCGACTATGGCCGCTTGGCCGATCAATTGAACCTGACCGGCTGGGCGCGCCTGCGCCTTGTAATCCTGCCCCGCATCCGGCAACCGCTGGGTTTTGCCGCAGGATTGGCGGCGGCGCTTTCTATGGGCGATCTGGGTGTGATCGCTTTGTTCGCGACCGAGGATCAGGCCACGCTGCCGCTGGTCATGTACCGCCTGATGGGCAGCTACCGAATGGACGCGGCAGCAGGTGTTGCATTGCTTTTGGTGGCGCTAAGCCTTGGGGCGTTCTGGGTCTGCGACAGGGGAGGGCGCATGAATGCTGACGCTTGACCGTGTCTTGCTGTCCCAAGGCGATTTCACCCTCAAGGCGGATTGGACGCTGGAGGCAGGCGGCCT
>JAIVHI010000124.1 GCA_020201155.1 Loktanella sp.
AAAGCCGGGCCGCAGCGCCGCCGCCATCGTGGCCGAGGTGCTGGACAGCACCCTGCGCGGCTTTCCCTGGCCCAAGTCCATGCGCTGGGGCAGCGGCAGCCTGCGCTGGGTCCGGCCGCTTCATTCGATCCTGTGCATCCTGTCGGGCGAGGACGGGGCCGAGGTTGTCCCGCTCGACATCGACGGGATTGTCGCCGGTGCGGAAACAAAGGGGCATCGCTTCCTGTCAACCGGCACGATTAAGGTAAACAATTTCGACGATTACGAGGCAAAGCTCAAGCGCGCCAAGGTCCTGCTGCGCAGCGAGGAACGGGCCGAGATGATCTGGAACGACGCCACCAACCAGGCCTTCGCGCAGGGGATGGAGGTTGTCGCGGACAAGGGGCTTCTGTCCGAGGTCGCGGGGCTGGTCGAATGGCCGGTGGTCCTGCTGGGCCGCATCGACGACGGGTTTCTCGACCTGCCACCCGAGGTGTTGCAGACCTCGATGAAGGAACATCAAAAATTCTTTTCGGTCCGCAACCCCAAGACGGGGCGCATCGAGCAGTTCGTGACTGTCGCCAATATGGAAACGGCGGATCACGGTGCCACGATCCTTGCCGGCAACCAGAAAGTGCTGTCGGCCCGTCTGTCCGATGCCAAGTTCTTCTGGGAAAACGACCTGCGCATCGCGAAAGCGGGCATGCAGCCGTGGCTGGATGCGCTTGAAAACGTCACTTTCCACAACAAGCTTGGTAGCCAGAAAGACCGCATCGACCGAATCGCGGCGCTGGCGCGCGAGATCGCGCCTGTGGTCGGTGCCGACGCCGATGAAGCCGAACAGGCCGCCCGCGTGGCCAAGGCCGATCTGTCGTCCGAGATGGTCTATGAATTCCCGGAATTACAGGGGCTTATGGGGCGTTATTATGCCAAATCCGCTGGTCTGTCCGACGCCATCGCCGCCGCCGCACAGGAACATTATTCCCCCCTTGGTCCATCCGACGACGTGCCCACCGCGCCGGTCTCCGTCGCCGTGGCGCTGGCCGACAAGATCGACACGCTGACGGGGTTCTGGGCGATCGATGAAAAGCCGACGGGGTCGAAGGATCCCTTTGCGCTGCGGCGGGCTGCGTTGGGGGTGATCCGGTTGGTGCTGGAGAATGGGATGACGCTGCGGCTCTTGCAGGCCTTCGATGATGCCGGTTGGTCGTCGGACCTCCTCTCCTTCCTCCACGACCGTCTCAAGGTCTACCTGAAGGAACAGGGCATAAGGCACGACGTGATCGACGCCTGCCTTGCCATGCCCGGCTCGGACGATCTGACCCTTCTGGTCAAGCGTGCCCGTGCATTGCAGGCGACGCTGGACACCGACGACGGGGAAAACCTGATCCAGGGCTTCAAGCGCGCCAACAACATCCTCACGCAGGCCGAGACCAAGGACGGGGTCGAATACTCCTACGGGGCCGACGCCAAGTTCGCGGATGCCGATGCGGAAAAGGACCTGTTCGACGCCCTCGATCAAGCTGCGGCCACCATCGAGCCCGCGATGGCGCAAGAGGATTTCAGCGCCGCGATGTCTGCGATGGCCGGCCTGCGCGGCCCCATCGACCGGTTCTTCGAAGAGGTGCAGGTGAATGCCGACAGTGAAATTCTGCGCCGTAACAGGTTGAATTTGCTGTCCCGCATCCGGACAACCTGTCTGGCCGTGGCTGACCTGACACGGATCGAAGGCTGACGCTGACCGCGGCAGTTGCCAGCGGCCCGCCCCGCCCCATATGGTGCAGTGGAAAGGATGCCGCAGTGCAGCAATCGCCGAGCTATCAGGACGTCACGCTCATCACGCCCACCGCCCCCATGTCCCCGGCGGTGCACGGCGGGCGTGCGAAATGCCTGCAGCGTCTTGTCCGGCTTGATATGCCCGTGCCGACGACGGTGGCCCTGTCCTTTGGCGCGGTCGCAAAGATCTCCAAGGGCCAGATGCCCGATATGGCGATGCTGCTGGCCCCCTTCGGTGATGCCCCGCTGCTGTCTGTCCGCCCCTCGAGCCAGTCGCCCGACTGGGGCGGTCCGGGCGCGATCCTCAACATCGGCATGAATGACGCGAAGCTGGCGCATCTTTCGGAAAAAGCCGGGGAAGAGGCCGCAACAGCGCTTTATGTGTGGCACCTCGGCGCGTATCCTGCGCGAGGCAAAGGGTGCGCCCAAGGATGCGGGGCTCGGGCTTGTCGTCCAGGACATGGCGCTGGGGGTCGGCGCGCCCGAAAGCGGGTCGGGTGTGATTCAGTATGTGTCCTCTGACAGCGGGCAACCGCAGATCACCGGTCGCTACCTGAGCCAAAGTCAGGGGAGAGATGCGCTCAATGATATCGAAGGTGCGATGTATCTGACCGCCGATGCGCGCGGCGCCTCGCTTGAAGAGCTGTGCCCGCCGCTGTTTCAAAAGCTGGTGGATTACGGCGCGCTGTGCCGCACCCGTCTTCGAGAGGAGATGGAGGTCGAATTTACGATCGAAAACAACGAGCTGCGGATCATCGATGCGGTTCGGGTCCAGCGGTCGGCGCGGGCCGCCGTGCGCATTGCGACGGCACTGGCCGAAGACGACGTGATCTCGCGGCAGGATGCCATCATGCGCGTCCATTCCAACGCGCTGTCCGAGATGCTGCACCGTCAGGTCGATCCGACCGCGACGCGTGACATCCTCGGGCGGGGCATTGCCGCCAGTCCCGGTGCCGCAACCGGGCGAATCGTCTTCACCTCCTCCGAAGCGCAGGCAAGTGCCGCACGCATGGAGCCCTGCGTGCTGATCCGCCGCGAAACCTCGCCCGAGGACATCCGCGGCATGCACGCCGCACAGGCGGTGCTGACCATGCGGGGGGGCATCACCAGCCACGCCGCCGTCATCGGGCGTGGCCTTGGCCTGCCTTGCGTCGTGGGGGCGTCAGAGCTGACGGTGGACACGCAAAAAGGTGTCTTGAAGACACCGGATGGCCGCACCTTCCGCGCGGGCGACGAGATCACGGTCGACGGAACGACCGGGCAGGTGCTTTTGGGCGCGCCCAAGATGCTCGAAGCGGCGCTGGACGATGCCTTCAAGACGCTGCTGTCCTGGGCCGATACCTATCGCGACATCGGCATCCGCGCCAACGCCGACACGCCCGCCGATGCCCAAACCGCCCGCAACTTTGCGGCGGAAGGGATCGGGCTGTGCCGGACCGAACACATGTTCTTTGCCGATGACCGTTTGTCCGTCATGCAGGAAATGATCTTTGCCGAAACCCCCGAGGATCGCCGCCAGTCGCTTGACCGGCTGCTTCCGATCCAGCGGGCCGATTTCAAGGCGCTGTTCACGATCATGCAGGGGCGCAGCGTCTGCATCCGTCTTTTCGACATGCCGCTGCACGAGTTCCTGCCCTATGACAAGGCAGGGCAGCGCGATCTGGCCGCACAGCTGAACCTGCCGCTGTCGGACCTGTCCCAGCGCGTGGCCGCCTTGTCGGAATACAACCCGATGCTGGGCATGCGAGGCGTCCGTCAGGGCATTACCGTGCCCGAAATCTACGAAATGCAGGCCCGCGCCATCTTCGAGGCGACGGTCGATGCCGCCGCCGTCGGGATCACCATCGTGCCCGAGATCATGATCCCGTTGATTTCAGCCATGAAAGAGGTCGAGATCGTGCGCGCCACCATCGACGGGGTCGCAGCCTCTGTGCAGGCCGAGCGCCGCACGGCCTTTGACTACAAGCTTGGCGTCATGGTCGAAACGCCCCGCGCGGCCCTGCGCGCGCAGGATATCGTCGAGCATGCCGAATTCCTGTCATTCGGCACCAACGACCTGACGCAGATGACCTACGGCCTGTCACGCGACGACGCCGGGCGCTTCATGTCGCAATACGTGCAAAAAGGCGTCTATGCCGAGGACCCGTTCCATACGCTGGACATCGAAGGCGTGGGCGAGCTTTTGGCGATCGGCGCGGCGCGCGGCCGTGCGGGGCGGCCCGACGTGATGCTGTCGGTCTGCGGTGAACACGGGGGGCACGAATCGACGATTGCCTTCTGCAGATCGCAGGGATTCGACTATGTCTCATGCTCTCCGTTCCGCGTTCCGGCTGCGCGGTTAGCCGCCGCACAACTTGCGATTGTCGAAAGCGGATATCGGAAAAGATAGGAAAATCAGCCTATTGCGAGGCGTTTCGGCGAGTCTTCGCCCATTCCGGACATGCCTTGGAACCCTAGGTTTACCCTCGGGGAAACCGCCGTTAGGCAGCGACGCTAACGAGACGCGACATGTCGTGTCAGGGAAAACAGGACATCGGTATGAAGCTTTTTGCGAAAATGGCCGCCTTGGCCACTGGTACGATTTTGGCAATGGCGCCGCTTTCGGTGGCTGCAGATGAAGTTCTGGCCAGCCGCTTGGGGGCCTTGCTCGGTAGCGAAAGCCGGGCCATGACGGCCGTGCCGGATGTTCGTCTGGCTGCCTTGACCAGCCTGCCATCCGTCGAAGACCGCAACATCGCGACCGCCCCGTCCAGCGTAGCTTACACCGACGCCTTCCTGAATACCGTTCCCGTTGCCAGTGGTGGGTCCGAATGGGAATGCCTGTCCGAGGCCCTGTATTTCGAGGCCCGTGGCGAAACGGTTCAGGGTCTTTTCGGCGTGGGTGAAGTCATTCTGAACCGTGTCGACAGCGGAGCCTATCCCAACACGATCTGCGGCGTGATCAATCAGGGCACGGGCCGCAAGTACGCCTGCCAGTTCACCTATACCTGCGACGGTATCGCCGACCATGTCGGCAATCGGGCGGCCTACAATCGTGTCGGCAAGGTCGCGCGTCTGCTCATCGACGGCGCCGGCCGCGATCTGACCGATGGTGCGACGCACTATCACACCACCGCCGTCAGCCCCTCTTGGGCCCGCCGCTTTCCGCAAACCGCGCGTATCGGCGTCCACCTCTTCTACCGTCAGCCCACCCGTTCGGCATCGAACTGACCTTGCGGCGCTTGTGAGCGCCGGCTTGCTGGCCTATTCCCCGAACCAAGAATCCGGGGGAGGCACCCATGAGCGATGATCTGAGGCTGGCATTCGCCCATCCGTCGGAACGGGCGGAAGCCAGTGCCGATGGCCCGCATGACCGCATTTCACTGCGCGACTATGTCGTCGAAGTCGAGATCGGTGCATTCCAGCAAGAACGCGGCACACTCCAACGGGTGCGTTTCAATATCGTGGTCGAAGTGACGCCCTGGACCGGACCCATCGACGACGATGTCGACCGCATCCTGTCATACGACCGCGTGACCGAGGCGATCGGCGCCGAACTGCAGGCCGAACGGATCAATCTTCTGGAAACGCTCGCGGCCCGCGTGGCCGAACGTATTTTGACGGAACCGCAGGCCGAACGGGTTTTTGTCCGCATCGAAAAGCTGGACCGCGGTCCTTTCGCCTTGGGTGTCGAAATCGTCCGGTCCCGTGACGGTGACGCGCCCGCAGGACAGGTGCATCAGCAGGCGCCGCATCCGCGCGTGGTCTACCTGTCGAATGCCGCGATTGCGGACGACCGGTTGGGCG
>JAIVHI010000125.1 GCA_020201155.1 Loktanella sp.
TCGGATGGTCATGGCACGTCTCCTGTTATAATCTGAAGGTAAACGCACGGGCGGACTGCCGGTTCCGGATTGGCGACGGGCGCTGGCCGCATGCAGCGCCGGATCACCCGTCCAGGCAGGCGCGGATGGCCGCTTCGACCTCGCGCGGTTTCTCGGCGTGCAGCCAGTGGCCCGCGTCGGGGACCTGTACGAAGGTCGCATTGGGAAACAGCGCCAGCGTCCGGTCACGGTCCGCGCGGCGGACGTAGTCGGACTTGGCCCCCGACAGGAACAGGACCGGCCCGTCGAACGTCCCCTCCACCTGTGGAAAGTCCAGGATGCTGTCCATCTCGGCGGCCAGCACATCGAGGTTCAGCTTCCAGCGTTTTTCCCCAAGGTCCAGCGATTGCAGCAGGAAGTCATCGACCCCCGGTGCCACCTTGCCCGCCAGCTGCGCCTTGGCGTCCGACCGGCTTTCGACGCGGGACAGGTCGACCGCGCGCATGGCCGCGATCGGGCCCATCTGCGTGTGGGAATAGGGAACGGGGGCCATGTCCGCGACGATCAGCCGGTTCACCTTGTCGGGGTGGCGCAGGGCCAGCATCATCGCGGCCTTGCCGCCCATGGAATGGCCCAGCACGTCGGCCCGCCCGTCGATCACCTCTGCCAGATCGGCAGCCATGTCGTCATAGGTATGGCTGTCGTGCCAGGGCGAATCGCCATGGTTGCGCATGTCCACGGCGATGACGGGCCGGCTATCGGACAGCCGTTTCGCCAGAACGCCCCAGTTGCGCGCCGACCCGAACAGCCCATGCGCGATCACAAGCGGTGTGCCCGCAGGGCCATCGTAGGTTGTCGTGTTCAGCATGTGCACCTCCGTCGGGGTGTTGTGCCACGACCGCAGCCCCCGCGAAACCCCGGCGTGCGGAAGGCTGCGACCACACACGGCACCACGCCCCGTACTGTGGTCTGATACGCATCATCTTGCCAAAAATATCCCCGCCGGAGGCTCCGAAAGAGCCGCAGGCGGGGACACAAGCGATCATCGCAGGCTGACCTGCACTGTGGGTCAGTAGATCGGGAACCGGTCACACAGGGCTTCGACCTCGGCCTTCACCTTGGCCTCGACCTCGGCGTTGCCGTCGGGTCCGTTCGCGGCCAGCCCGTCCACGACCTCGACGATCCAGTCCGCGATCTGGCGGAATTCGTCCTCGGCAAAGCCGCGTGTGGTGGCGGCGGGCGAGCCCAGACGCACACCCGAGGTGACGGTCGGCTTTTCGGGGTCGAAGGGGATGCCGTTCTTGTTGCAGGTGATATGCGCGCGCTCCAGCGCGGCTTCGGTCACGTCGCCGGTGACGCCCTTGGGCCGCAGGTCCACCAGCATCACGTGGGTGTCGGTGCCGCCCGAGACGATGTCCAGACCGCCCTTCATCAACTGCTCCGCCAGCGCCTGCGCGTTCTTGACGACCTGCTGCTGGTAGGTCTTGAATCCGGGGCGCAGCGCCTCGCCAAAGGCCACAGCCTTGCCCGCGATCACGTGCATCAGCGGTCCGCCCTGAATGCCGGGGAAGATGGCCGAGTTGAACTTCTTGGCCAGTGCCTCGTCATTGGTGAGGATCATGCCGCCGCGCGGGCCGCGCAGGGTCTTGTGGGTCGTCGTGGTGGCCACATGGGCATGCGGGAAGGGCGAGGGATAGACACCCGCCGCGATCAGACCGGCAAAATGCGCCATGTCCACCAGCAGGTAGGCGCCGACGCTGAGGTTATCCTGCTTGCGCACGCCGTATTGCACGGCGTTGTAGATCTTGCCCGACTGGTTCGGCTTGGCGCCGTGGGTCAGGTGCCCGCCGGCATCAAGGCTCATGCCGAGGATGGTGTCACCGGGCTTGATCAGCGCCTGGAACACGCCCTGGTTGGCCTGACTGCCGGAATTGGGTTGGACGTTGGCAAAGTCGCAGCCGAACAACTGCTTGGCCCGGTCGATGGCAAGGTTTTCGGCCACGTCCACATGTTCGCAGCCGCCATAGTAGCGGCGTCCGGGATAGCCTTCGGCGTATTTGTTCGTCATCACCGAGCCTTGGGCTTCCATGACGGCGGCAGAGACGATGTTTTCAGAGGCGATCAGCTCGATTTCCTTGCGCTGGCGGCCCAGTTCGGCGGTGATGGCCGCGGCGATCTCGGGGTCGCGGGTTTCCAGCTTTTCGGAAAAGAATTTGTCGTCGCGGAATGAAGCATTCATGGGGCAGGTCCCTGATCTGTGACAGCGTTGGGTCCTCATACTCTCCTATGGTCGCCAACTAAAGCGCGGATTCGTCACTTAACGTCGCAGGCGCGACAGGCTGTCCTTGCCATTTCGAACATGAATGCGGACTATCGCGCGGGAAATCAAAGGTTTGATCCGATTATGTCTGCACTCAAGATCGCCTTTCTGGCCAGCCCGATGCCTATCGCGCAGTCCGCGCGTCGTGATCTGGCCGACCGCTTCGGTGACGTTCCCCCTGACGAAGCAGAGGTGATCGTGGCGCTGGGCGGCGACGGCTTCATGCTGCAGACCCTGCATGCGACGCAGCAGATTGCCGCGCCCGTCTACGGCATGAACCGGGGCACCGTGGGCTTCCTGATGAACGAATACCGCGAGGACGATCTGCCCGAACGTCTGGCGGCCGCCGAACAGGCGATCATCAATCCGCTGCACATGACGGCGCTCGATGCGGCAGGCGACAGTCACGAGGGGCTTGCGATCAACGAGGTCTCCTTGCTGCGCGCCGGTCCGCAGGCGGCCAAGCTCAAGATCACGGTCGACGGGCGGGTGCGAATGTCCGAACTGGTCTGCGACGGCGCGCTGGTGGCGACGCCCGCGGGGTCCACCGCCTACAACTATTCGGCTCATGGTCCGATCCTGCCCATCGGCGCCGATGTCCTTGCACTGACCGCGATGGCGGCTTTCCGGCCAAGGCGATGGCGCGGGGCGCTTTTGCCCAAGTCCGCGGTGGTGCGCTTCGACGTTCTCGACAGCAAGAAGCGTCCGGTGATGGCCGAGGCCGACAGCAAGTCGGTGCGCAATGTCACCTGCGTGGAAATCCGGTCCGACCCGGCGATCGAGCACCGGATCCTGTTCGATCCGGGGCACGGTCTGGAAGAACGGCTGATCCGCGAGCAGTTCGTCTAGCCTTTGGTAACATCCCCGTGATGTCGGAACTTCGGCGAATGGCCGGAGTTCAATTTGCGACGGTAGGCAGGGCGATTGGCGCATCTGTCCCGTCGTGTTCAAGGAGAGTAAAATGGGTGAACTGACCGATAAAATGAAAGCCGCTGGCAACAAGGTTGCAGGCTCCGTCAAGGAAGCTGCAGGCGAGGCCACCGACAATCCCGAACTCGAAGCAAAAGGCAAGGCGCAGAAGGCCAAAGGCCATGTGCAAGACGCCACTGGCGAAGTCAAAGGAGCGCTGGGCGACGACGTCTAAGCCACTTTGAAGAATAGACAACGAAGGCCCCGCCTGACCGGCGGGGCCTTTCGCGTTCAGTCCTTCGCGTAGCCCAAGGGCTGCAAGGCCTGTTTGATCTCGTCCAGAATGGCCGGATCGTCGATGGTGGCGGGCATCTTGAACGCCTCGCCATCCGCGATCGCCGCCATCGTGCGCCGCAGGATCTTGCCCGACCGTGTCTTCGGCAGGCGGGCCACGACGGCGACCAGCTTGAAGGCAGCGACGGGGCCGATCACGTCGCGCACCATTCGCACACATTCGGCGCGGATCTCGTCGTCGGTCTTGTCGGTGCCCTTGTTGGTGCAGACAAAGCCCATGGGCAGTTGACCCTTCAGCGGGTCGGCCACGCCGATCACGGCACATTCGGCCACGTCCGGGTGATCGGCCAGCACCTCTTCCATCGCGCCTGTGGACAGGCGGTGGCCCGCCACGTTGATCACGTCGTCGGTGCGCGCCATGACGTAAAGGTAGCCGTCCTCGTCCAGCAGCCCGGCATCGCCCGTCTCGTAGTAGCCCGGAAAGGTGTCCAGATAGCTTTTCCTGAACCGGTCCTCGGCATTCCACAGCGTCGGCAGGGTGCCGGGTGGCAGGGGCAGCTTGATGGCGATGGCGCCCAGCTCGCCCGGTGGCAGCTCTTCGCCTTCGGGCGACAGGATGCGGACGTCGTAGCCGGGCATCGGCACGGTCGGGCTGCCGACCTTGACCGGCAGCGGCTCGATCCCGGCGGGGTTGCCGACGATGCAATAGCCGCTTTCCGTCTGCCACCAGTGGTCGTAGACCGGCACGCCCATGACCTTGGCGGCCCAGTTGATCGTATCGGGGTCGGCCCGTTCGCCGGCAAGGTAAAGCGCCCGCAGGCCCGAAATATCGTATTTCTTGAGCTCTTCGCCCTGCGGGTCCTCGCGCTTGATCGCGCGAAATGCGGTGGGGGCGGTAAAGAAGCTTTTCACGTCATGCTCTGCGATGACGCGCCAGAAGGTGCCCGCGTCGGGCGTGCCGACGGGCTTGCCTTCGAAGACGACCGTGGTGTTGCCGTGGATCAGCGGCGCATAGCAGATATAGCTGTGGCCCACGACCCAGCCCACGTCGGACGCGGCCCAGAAAACCTCGCCCGGGTCGACACCGTAGACGTTCTTCATGGTCCAGTTCAGCGCCACCAGATGCCCCGCCGTCGGGCGCACGACGCCCTTGGGCGCGCCGGTGGTGCCAGAGGTGTAGAGGATATAGGCCGGATGATCGCCCGAGACGGGCAGGCAGGGCGCGGGGGTGACGCCTTCCTGCACGGCGTGCCAGTCGAAATCCCGCCCTTCGGTCAGGTCACAGGTCTGCTGTTCGCGCTGCAGGATAAAGCAGAACTCGGGCTTGTGGCTGGACTGCGCGATGGCCCCGTCCAGCAATGGCTTGTAGGCGACCACGCGCCCCGGCTCGACCCCGCAAGAGGCGGCGATGATCGCCTTGGGTGTCGCATCGTCGATCCGCACGGCCAGTTCGCTGGCCGCGAAGCCGCCGAAGACGACCGAATGGATCGCCCCGATCCGGGTGCAGGCCAGCATGGCGACGATGGCTTCGGGCACCATCGGCATGTTTTGTAAACCTCTGCGTATGTCATGTGATCCTCCCCTGAGGAAAGTCGTAGGGGCGGTGCGACAGGCAGGCAAGAGCAAGGCGGTGCCGGATTTCGCTGCGAGGTCAAGAAATTGACAAGATGGTGAGGGCCCGTCCTTCCAAAACCGTCAGCAAATCGTCGCAAATGTCGATTTCAGGCGGGCTTTCCGGCACAAGCCGTGCAACAAGGGGTGCGCAGCCGGGCACTTTCGCACTGGCTGCATGACAGGTGATCCTCAATGGACAAGCGCCGACCTCTCAAGAAAAAACGCGAACCCGCAACGCCGCCGCCCATGCCGGCCCCCCGCAGTCAGGGAAATTCCCAGAAGTAGGGAACACGGTTCGGGCCTGGCGCGATGTCGGGCAAGAGGGGGTGGCGTCGGGAGGAGGCCACCCCTTCGTCGTTTCAGCCGTAGTGTGTCACGGGCGTTCCGGCCAGTGCGGTCATGTTCAGCAAACCGCGCGCGGTGATCGACGGTGTCGCGATATGCGCCCGGTTGCCCATTCCCATCAGGATCGGTCCCACCTCGAGCGCGCCCGCGCGCATCTTGAGGATGTTGCGCACGCCCGATGCCGCGTCGGTATTGGCGAACACCAGACAATTCGCCTCGCCCTCCATATGTGCCGCCGGAAAGATGCGGCTGCGCAATTCGGGGTCGAGTGCGCTGTCGATATGCATCTCGCCTTCGTAGGCAAAGTCGCGGGGTGCGCTGTCGAGAATATCCATCGCGGCCCGCATCCGGCGCCCCGTGTCGTTGTCGAGGTTTCCGAACTGGCTGTGCGAACACAGCGCGATGTTCGGCGCGAGGCCGAAGCGCCGGACGTGGCGGGCCGCCGAAATCACGGTCTGCGCGATCTGTTCCACGATCGAGAAATCCACCGAAGGCCGGATCTTGAGGCCCGCCCGTTCGCACCGTGCTGCGATGACCTCGGGGCGTCCGATCAGGATCGGCTTGTCGGTCGTCTCTTCCATGATGGCCTGTGCGTTGCGCAAGACACGCTCGTCCTCGCCTTCCGCAAAGACGATGGTGCGTTCCGACAGGCGTGCGGCTTCGAAGACGGGTCGCATCAGGAAAGCCGAGCGGAACACCGAATGGTCAAGCTGGGCCTTATAGGCTGCGATATCGTCGATGGGGCGGGTGGCCACGCCCGTTTCGCAGGCGGCTTGCGCGACCGAGGACGCAACGACCCCCATCAGCCGCGGATCGAAGGGCTTGGGGATCAGGTAGTCGGCGCCGAACGTCATCTGCTCGCCCTTGTAGGCGGCGGCGGCTTCGGCAGAGGTGGTGGCGCGGGCCAGTGCCGCAATGCCTTCGACGCAGGCGATCTTCATGGCGTCGTTGATGTCGGTCGCGCCCACGTCCAGCGCGCCCCGGAAGATGAAGGGAAAGCACAACACGTTGTTGACCTGATTGGGAAAGTCGCTGCGTCCCGTGGCGATGATGGCCTTGGGGTTCACGGCGCGGGCCGTGTCTGGGTCGATTTCGGGGTTCGGATTGGCCAGTGCGAAGATGATCGGCGTCTCGGCCATTTCCGCGACCATCTCGGGGGTCAGAACGCCCGGACCGGACAGGCCAAGGAACAGGTCCGCACCGGCGATCACGTCCTTGAGAGACCTGGCTTCGGTGCCCTGCGCGTATTCCGCCTTTTGCGGGGTCATGTCCGCCGCGCGGCCCGCGTAGACCAGCCCTTCGATATCGCACAGCCAGACGTTCTCGCGCTTCACGCCCAGTTTCAGCAGCATGTTCAGGCAGGCGATCCCGGCGGCCCCGCCACCGGTCGAGACGATCTTGATATCCTCGAACCGCTTGCCTGCCACGCGCAGCGCATTGGTGGCCGCCGCCCCGACAACGATGGCGGTCCCGTGCTGGTCGTCATGAAAGACAGGTATGTTCATCCGTTCGCGGCACAGCTTTTCGACGATGAAGCAGTCGGGCGATTTGATGTCTTCAAGGTTGATCGCGCCGAATGTCGGTTCCAGCGCGCAGACGATATCGGCAAGGCGTTCGGGATCGCTTTCGTTCAACTCGATATCGAAGCAGTCGATATTGGCGAATTTCTTGAACAGGACCGCCTTGCCCTCCATCACGGGCTTGGACGCCAAGCCGCCGATGTTTCCCAGCCCCAGCACGGCCGAACCGTTGCTGACGACGCCCACGAGGTTGCCGCGGGTGGTATAGTCGCGGGCAGTGTCGGGGTTGGCCTTGATCTCAAGGCAGGCCTCGGCCACGCCCGGCGAATAGGCCCGCGCAAGGTCGCGCCCGTTGGCCAGCGGCTTGGTCGCGCGGATTTCCAGCTTTCCCGGCTTCGGAAACCGGTGATAGTGCAAAGCCGCGTCGCGCAGGCCGTCCTTGGGGTCGCTCATCCTCGGTCCTCCGAAAGTGGTTTAATGCTAAACCATCTAGCCCGACGATTTGTCGCGGCACGGCGTCTTCAAAACATGAATGCGCGGCCTGTGCAATTCACGCCGTGCCGCGTCCCGTCTGTTCTTGCAGGGCATCGATCCGTTTGCTGGCCTCGGCCTTGGTCAGGCTGTCGTCGAAATCCTCGCCTGCTTCTTCACAAAGCGTCTTGAGGTAAGACGCCTGCGCGCCGGTCATCGGCTCATCCCCCGTCGTCCAGTTCTCGGGGTCTTTTTCGAGGTTGGAGGCCCCGGTCGCGTCGGCGGTTTTCGGGTTGTCGGTCATGCTGTGATCCTTGGTTGTGTGTTCCCTTAATGTTCTGGCGCGGAAATTGTTCCGCCGCCGTTTTGACCGTTGCACTTGTCCCTGCGGGCGGACACCTTGCCGCCATGACAGATGCATCCATTCGCGCCGAAGTGGTGCTGCCCACGACCGACCTGCGCGCCGACCTCGGCTTTTTCGCAAATGAGCTGCGCATGCGGCTCGACATGATCTACCCGGCCGACGATCCCACGGTCGCGGTCTTTTCGGGTCACGGTCTGCGGGTGCGGCTGGAACAGCGCGAAGACGCAGCGGGGCACCTGCGGTTGATGACCGACGCGCCTTGGACCAAGGCCGCGCTGACCGCCCCCGGTGGCACGCGCGTCAGCGTTCACCCGCTGAACCCGCCGCTGGACCTGCCGGCGACCGAACATGCCTTTGT
>JAIVHI010000298.1 GCA_020201155.1 Loktanella sp.
GTTGCGCGGCGGGCCCGTCTTTCGCCGTGACTGTCTCCAGGTTCGCTTTGGCGCGCTTACGCTGTTTCTCTGCCACCTGAAGGCGCCTTACCCTGACTGGAGCCGCGCAGCGAAGATCCGGGGTCTGGAAGCGCAGGCAATTCGGAAGGTGATTGAAGCCAGCTTGGAACACCCGTCCGAACAGCTTTGGATGATCTTAGGCGATTTTAACACGCCGGTAGGCACGGATGCAGGCAAGGACGACGCACTGAGACCACTTTTAGACGCCTTCGGTTTGGACCTGATGGCCCGGATGCCTGAAGGCGAATCATGGACCTACGTTATGCCGGGCAGCGGGGAATATCTGAGGCCCGACGGGATGCTGGCATCACCTGCCTTAGCGGACCTCGCAAACCACGTCGTGCCAGGCATCGAAAGGCGCGGTATGGAAAGCACCGCGGCCCACGGCGCCGCCTACCCCCTTTCGGAAGTCGGATCGCCGCGCCCCCATGCCAGCGACCACGCCGCCATTTGGATCGATCTGCCCGACGCAGTGCTTTCGTAGAAGATCGCGGCTCTCAAAGAGATGCCCGGTCCGGGCTCCAAGCCGCCTTGCGGTGGTGCGGCATGCTGATTCACGCCCGACCGACAACAGTGCGGGACCTTGCTGTCGTTCGCTGCCGCTGCAGCATGGGCTGACCCGAGCGGCAGCGGTGCGCAGGAAGCGGAGTTTGCAAAGTCGCACGTCATGGCGGCAGTTTCCGGCATGCCCGGCCCACAGCGGCCGGTCGGAACGACCACGCTGCCGCGCGGCGAAGCTTCCCCGAACCGGTCACTCAGAATTGCCGCAGCGTTTCTTGCAGGCCAATGTCGCTGATGCCGGGACCTTGCGCTCGTTCGCTGCACATCGAAAAAACCGCTTGCGCTTGCGGCATTATCGACCCACAGGGTGGACTTTCGTCGCAGATACAACATTCATTATTTGAATACACGGGAGCGGTCATACGTAGCCTAGATTTTCTGGTCTGGCGCTTGTATGAGCAGCGATGACAATCGCTTATTCCAAAGCCTCCGTATCAATCGGCACGCAAAACTCACCCCTTATCGGCGTCCCATCAGGACCTACGGGGCCGAATAGTTGCTCGACAGTGTGGCGTGGTCGGTCACCGTAGGATATCGTCTGAAAAGGTACCCTCACATGCAGGACGCCCGAAGAGTTCAAAGCGTTCAGCCAGAACCTCAGACAGGGCAACGAAATGAAAATCGCAAACCCTTTGAATCCCGTACAGGTCGAATTCAACGAACTTTGCGCCAAAGGTGGCGGCGCGGGTGGTGGCCCAGCGCGAACCAAGGTTCAGGAATTGTTGCACCAAGGCAGCAAGAAACTGAACACGATGGCATTCGGCGAAATCTCGCATCATCTGAAGACCTTTCCGACTGCAAATCCGTGGCAGGTCTGCTTTGCCGTGGGCTTGGGCTGGGGACATCTGGCGAAGATCGAAGACGACTTTACCGCCGCCGCTATCGAGGTTCTGACCGACCTCGACCCCGCCGCACTGAGCGTTGCAAAGACATTCCACCTTGAGCGCGGCCCGACCCCAATCGAACAGTCACTTCGGGGCGGATACCTGATGTTTCAACGGGTTAATTTGCCTGCGGATTTGCCCGTCGACTTGAGAATGATTGGCCGTGCGCAGGAACGGTGGCTTTCACCTCTCTTGTCGACATCAATGGACCGGCCCAAGTATATCGGCAGTTGGAATGCGACCGCGATGTTCATGGTGGCCCTGTTTTCCAAGCCCGCGCTGTCAGCAACCTTGACCAATCGCGAAGTCATGCTGCCTCCGGGTGGCCCGATCTTCAACGGTCTGAAAATCCTGCACAAAGCCAAGATTCTGAAGACGCCGCCGTCCGGGAACGAACTGGACGATGAAGCCTTCGAACCCGGCTCGATTTACGAGAACAACGCCTTGATGGCTGAACTTCTCAAAGGCAGACCGGGATGGAGCATGATCGACGTTCACTCGGGCCTTTACATGCTGGGCACGAGATACCCCGCGTCAAAAGGCTGGGCATAACGTGACTATCGAGGCCGCAGAAGAATTGTTTTTGCGCGCCTTGCAAGAGGTAATCGGTCAGGCAAACCGAGGGGAATTGGGAGAGACAAACGAGGCGACCGTTCAGCACCACTTGGCCCTTAGCCTGCACCTGTTGGCTAGACAGGTAGGCTTGCCTTTCTCAATCATTATGGAAAGGCGAATTCAGCGCGCTAATGGCGGCGTTTTTCCGAAGAAGGGGAGCAACAACGCTGAAATCGACGTTTTCTTTACCATTGGCGAAGACGAAACGCGGTGCGCAGTTGAACTCAAACTCTTCAAACGGATCAATCAAAGAGAACCCAACAACCGATACGACTCCTATGCCGACTTGGCAAACTTGGAAATCTATCTTGAACAGCATTGCGACGTTGGTTTCTTCGTGCTGCTCACTGATCACCCGCACTACTATGACCCCGAATTTGGCGATCACATGCCCAGCACCGCTGACTTTTCCTTGAGAGAAGGGCACATCTATCAAGCACAGCGGGAGTTGACATATCGGACCAGTAGTTCCTATGGTCCGCCAATAACGCTCAGGCACGACTATACATTTCACTGGAGAAACGATGGCAACGATTGGCGGTTTCTGATACTCAAGGTCTCGCCCTGATCAGCTTCGACACGGATTAGCCCCCGAAATTGAAGACACTTTCGGACAGATCGCGCAAGGGAGCGTTCAATTTCTTCTTTGACACGACTTTCCCCTGTGTTCGCCATTTCTCGAATGCTGAGATGCTTAGACCGGGAATTGCGCCCAGTCTAGTGTTCGCCACCTGACGAAAGGTTCCCGCGCCCCCAGCGATGCGGTCGCGACCGCCAGAAATGCGGGATCAAGCGGCCTTGCGGCGACGCGGCAGCGGTGATGATGTTCCTGAGCGTAGGATCGGTCCAAGGGGGCGACCCGACAGTGAAAGCTGGCGGCATCCGGCATCGCGTCATATGCACCAAGCCCAATGCAGTGTTGCGCTAATGCAACATAAATGGCCCTTCTCAAAAATCTGCGTCACCCGAAGCGCGCGCCGCTATAGCCAAGGCATGAGCACTGACCTGAAATCCCTCCAATCGGCCTATCGCAAGGTCGCAGCACTTGTGCTGCAGGACCCGGTGTATCTGCCGATCTTCGAGCGCATCGAGCGCGAGATCGCGGCAATGGAGGCCAAGGGCGACGTGATCAGCCGCGCCCGTGCCGTTGCCGCCCGTCACAAGGCGGTGGCCTGAATCAGGGCGTGCAAGTTCGACAGGGTGGCGCCCTTGCCATAGCGCTCCCGGTTAAGGGCATGCCCCATGAGGTCGCGCCTGATCCGTTCATCCACACCGGCAGCCAGCATCCGATCCTCGAAGCTGTGGCGCAGGCCGTAGAGCGTGTGCTGTGGCGTCTCCAGAAGGCCGGCTCCGCGCAGGTATTTGTTGACCGTCGCCGACAGGCCGGCCGCGCTGTTGCGATACCTCGGGAAGCCGTCCGGATGCACCCTCACAGCCTCGAGGCTGACGCCACACAGGGGAATGACGCGCCGGGCGTTGGCACTTTTCAGTTGCCGCCCGACCGGCTCGATCGAGATATGCGGCACGGTGTCGGTCAGCCTGATCTGGTCGGTGGTCAGGGCCGCCAATTCACTCGGACGCGCCC
>JAIVHI010000299.1 GCA_020201155.1 Loktanella sp.
TGCCTTCTTCCTGCGACAGCCGCCGCAACGGAATGTTGTGCGGAGGAAGCATCTTCGCAATCACAGATGCCTTCCGCTCCTCTGAATATGCCACCGGTCGTCCTCTCTTCCGCCCGCCTCATGGTATCATTCACTTTTGAAACCAGGCGGCAACAACCCTGACAGAGGGGGGCTATTGGGCGGTCGGCTATGTCAGCGATCGGCCCTCATCGCGGTCGCAGCCGCGCCATGCCGCAAGCAGCCGCTGCCACCAACCGGCAAGCGTCAGGAAATGAAAGGCCAAGGCACAATCGAGCGCGCGAAGACACGGCGGCCTGTCGAAAGGTCCTGAAACAAGGCCCCTGAGAATCGTGCGGTCCATCCGGCACCGGACCCTCAGAAACGTTCCATCAACCATCTTTCCTGCGCCGGGCTTTCGATCGCTAGGTAAAAGCCGGCGCGCACGCGACGAATTGCCTCGGGCATCGCGCAGCCCTGCTCATGCAGCATCAGCGCTGCCACCGTGCCGCTTCGGCCCGCCCCAAAGGAGCAGCACAGCGCGACGGCACCACCCGATTCGATCCGTTGGTGCAAGATCGGGGCGAGGCTATGCCACACCCGCAGGAACCCCGCGTCCGGTGCCGCGTAGTCGCGAATGGGCGCATGCACCAAGCGAACGTGTCTCTCGCGGGCCGTCCTGCGCAACTGGCTGGTCGCACCCGTAGGCAGGTCTGCGGTCTCACACAGGCCGATCACATACGCCGCATCGAGGGCCGCAAAGGCCGATAGCGCGGCCTCTACCGCCTCCGGGTCGATCCAGGAAACCCCCGAACTGGCAACGCGCAAACCCGGCCATCCCGCCAAGACGATCTGCCCCTGCCCGATCGGCAGCACAGAACGGATCCTATCGAGGGTGTCGGTCACATCGTTTTCCCCAAATCGCCAGCCTGGATGATTGAAAGCACACAGCAAGACCAGCTATACAACTTTAGATCGACTTTTCCGACAAGGTGCTTGGCGTGGCCATAGATATACCCACACAGAATGAGGCACCACAGTCTCGACTTGATGACATGACCCAACGGTTGCGCCTGCGCATCTGTCTTATGGATCCCAACGAGACCCATATTCTTTTCGAAAACAGACTTGCCGAAGAGTTTGGCGTGAGCCGCACCCCGGTGCGGCAGGTGTTGCAGCGGCTGGCCTATGAACATCAGGTTGAGACGCGCACCGGGGTCGGAACTGTCGTGCCGCAACTTGCGCAGGATCGGATGGCTAGCGAGATCCACCTGCTTGCCGGGTTGTTGGATCTGGCCGCGCAAACCGCCACAAGCAGGATAGAACCGCGCGCCAAGCACCACCTCACGGATCTGGAGGGCCTCATTGCCGGGCGCGCACCTGCCCCGAAAGGAAACGCGGTGGGGCTGTTTGCGATTCATTCCGCGCTGATATTTTATGCAGGCCACCTTGTGTCCGAACCGATCGTTGCGGATGCGAGTGCGGCTTTGCATTGGCGCCTCTTGAGACGTTTACTGCAACAGGACCAACAGAGCGTAGACGCGCAGCGCCACATTCTTGACAAATTGTGTGAATCACTGGTGTCGCAGCAAGATGCGCGCGCGATCTTGCTGCTTATCTCGCTTGCCGTGACGGATCTGGGGAAACTTTGAGCAGACATGCCATTGCGAGGGCTTATGTCTTACATTTGTCGTATTGGTGGGATAATCGCCTGTATACAGGCCGACTGCATGGAGAAGAGCCTGCAACAGAGATGGAGACTGCAATGAACCGGAGATTTCTTCTTGCCGCCAGTGGCGCGACTCTTGCCTTGACCGTGGCATTGCCCGCCGCCGCTGACTGGCGCGCGGAATATGACAGCCTGACCGTGGGCATACCGCCCATCGAGAACGCCGAAGAGGGCCAGCTTCGTTACGGGCCTTTGGCAGAATACCTGAGCGAGACCCTCGGCGTGCCCGTCACACTGCGCATGGCCAGCGCGTATAGCGGCATCATCCAGGCGATGGATGCAGGCGAGGCCGACATGGCAATGTTCGGAGCGGCGGCCTATGCCTCGGCCCATGATGTGCTGGATGGCGATCTGCAACCGCTCGGGCACGCGGTATCGCGTACAGGTGATCGTGGCTACCATGCCGTCATCATCGTTCCGGCCGACAGCGAGGCGCAGTCGCTGGAGGGCCTCGAAGGCACTACGCTGGCATTTGCCGATCCCAACTCGGCTTCCGGCTATCTGGTTCCGAATTTCTACCTCGCTGAGATGGGTCTTGGTAAAGATCATTTTGCCTCCACCGGCTTCGCGGGCAGCCATGATAATGGCATCCTTGCGGTGGTGCGCGGCACCTATGATGCGGCGGCCACGTGGCACTACACCGAAGACAACGGCGCCGTTCAGCGCATGACCGACCGGGGCGAGATTGAAGAGGGTGCCGTGCGGGTGATCTGGGAAAGCCCGCTGATCCCGTCCGATGCGTGGTCGGTGCGCGCCTCGATGCCGGACGATCTGAAAGACGACTTGCTGGAGGCGCTGACAACCTTCCACGAGGCCGATCCCGAACGCTTTGACGTCGTCAGCTCGGGCGGTTCATGGACAGAGATCGTCCCTGTGGGACATGACGCCTTCGAAGACAGCATCGCGATGCGCGACGCCATGCTGAAAGAGCGTGGCAACTGAAGACTGCGCGACGACGCCAAGACAATACACGAAGGCCCCGCAGACCGAATTGCGGGGCCTTTTGCCATTTGGCGACCTAGGCTCGCTGCCGGATGGTTCAGGTATGTGGCTGGGCCTCGGTCTGGACGCCGATGGCGCGCATTCGCAACCAGCGCGATAGGTAGTCGATGGCGGCCACTGTCGGCAGGATCAACAGGATGATGAAGGCCACATCGCTCCAGGCATTGACGCGGATACGATCGGCCAGAAAATAGCCGATCCCGCCCGCGCCGACCACGCCGAGGATCGTGGCGGATCGGGTGTTCGCCTCGAAGAAATACAGGCTGTTGGACAGAAACACAGGAAAGACCTGCGGCCAGATCGCCAGCCGCGCCACATCCGCGCCGCTGCCCCCGGCCGAGCGCACCCCTTCACCGGACTTGCGGTCGGCATTCTCTATCGCTTCGGCATAGATCTTTGCCAGAACGCCGGTGTCGTTCAGCGCAATGGCCAAAATGCCCGCAAACGGCCCCAGCCCAACCACCGACACGAAGATCAGCGCCCAGATCAGCGTATCGACCCCGCGCACCACATCCAGCACGCGGCGCAGACCGAAATGGATGGTGAAGTTCGGCACTACATTGCGCGCACCTAGAAATCCCAAAGGAATTGAGATCAGGCTGGCCATGATCGTGCCCAGAAAGGCAATCGCCACGGTTTCCAGCAATGCCGCAAGATATTCCGGCCAGAAGCCCTTATGCGTGGGCGGAAACATCTGCCCCACTATTATCCAGAGATCGGTGAATCCGTCCCAGAACTTCGCCGGCGAGAGCCCGAGATAGCTCGACGCCCAGAAAAACGCAACCGCGAAAACCATCCACGCCGCCCGCCGCTGCCAAAGCGTTTTCGGGTTCGGGTAAAGAAGGCCGGGATGCTTTGTGGCAACCCCGTTCAGGCGATCGGCGGCGATGCTCATGACTTCTGCTCCCCGTCGAGTATCCGGTGGCGAATCTTTTCCGACAGCACGTCAATTGATCTCGAACCGCAGCAGCGTGTAGCTCACGAAGGCCGGCAACACCTGCGGCACGACGCCCAGCCGAATCACCTGATCATGCGCGGCCCCGGCGGCCACCACGCCTTCCAGCGATTTTTCGGTGATCGTCTCGTTGATCTCGGAAAAAAGCTTGCCCAAAACGCCCATCGTGTGCAGCGCAATCGCCAGCACGCCCGCCATTGGCCCCAGCCCGAAGGCAAAGACGAACAGAAGCGCAAAGACGAGCTCCGGCACCGTGCGCATAAGCTCCAGAAAGCGGCGCGATACCTGATAGGCGACACGCCCCCGTGCCAGATTGCGCGCCGCCGGGAACGACAGGAAAAACCCGCCGATCACCCCCAGCGTGGTAGACACGAACGCGATCAGCACGGTGTCGAACAACAAGCCGACCCAACGCTTGAAATCCCACATCCAATGCGAAAGATCGGCCCAGAGCGTGCTCAGTGACATCTCTGGCATGGTGCGCCAGACGTAATTTCCGAAGCGCGGCAAGCCGTCGACAAACTTCCTCCAAGACACTTCCCCCAGATGGCCCGCCACCAGCGTCACGATCAGCAGCACTACGAGAAACAGCAAGGTCTGGCGCCGTTTGCCCTGCTGGAGCACGCGGCGACGTTCCTCGACGAGGGCGACGATCTCGGACCGATCACTCATTCGGGCTGGCTTCCGTAGATCAGCCGGATCGCGGCGTCGTCCAACGCCTCCACCGGACCGTCAAACACGACGCACCCGGCACTGATGCCGATGATCCGTCGGCAATACTGCCGCGCCAGACCGATGTGATGCAGGTTGCAAAGCACGGTCAGCCCGTCTTCGCGGTTGATCTGGGCCAGCGCATCCATCACTGCCTCGGTGCTGCGCGGGTCAAGCGATGCCACCGGCTCATCGGCAAGGATCAGTTGCGGTTTCTGCACCAGCGCACGGGCAATGGCGACGCGCTGTTGTTGCCCGCCCGACAGTTGGTCGGCGCGTTTAAGCGCGTGGTCGGTCATGTCGAGCCGGTCCAGCGCCTCGATCGCCATCGCGCGATCCGCCAGCGGCCAAGCCATCGACCAACTTCGCCACCGCGGCACCGCGGCGACGCGGCCGACCAGCACATTGTCCAGCACGCTGAGACGATCGATCAGGTTGAACTGTTGAAAGATCATCGCGGCACGACGGCGCCAGTCCTGCAAGGCGCGTCCGCGCTTGGCCGTCACGTCCTCATCATCGAAAGTGATCAGGCCCGAACTCGGTTCAATCAGGCGGTTGAGCAGGCGCAGAAGCGTGGATTTCCCGGCCCCCGAGCGGCCGATCACCCCGATGAATTCGCCCGTATCAATCGACAGGCTGACATCCTGCAGCGCGCTCACATCCCCGAAGCGGCGTCCCAACCCCTCAATCCTGAGCATGCGCAAACGCCTCTCGAAGAAAATCGATCTGCTCGGCGGTTTCGCAATGCGACCCCGCATCAGCCACACGGCACCCTGCTGTCCGTGGAGTCATCCCCAGCGCAACCAAAACCGCCTGCGCCATCATGCCGCTCCTCCCGACTCCACCGCGGCAATGAACAACGATCCGCTCACCGTCGCGCAGCGCCGCCGCGATTTGCCCGGCACAATTCAGGAAATCCGCCGAATTTCTTGGCACGCCGAAATCCCGTATCGGAAAACGGTCAATGATAAGGGGAAAACTGGAGGATTCCGTTGCCGCGGCATAGGACGGTGCCAGCGCCGCCATCTCGTCGTGTTCTGTCAGAACTAACACCCGCACTACCCCGAATGCCCGTGCGGCTGCCAGAAAATCCGCCAACCGGGTGCTGGTGTTTGGCAAGCCGGTCAACCAGAGCCTCCCCTGCGTGGCCTCGGCCAGCACGACCTGCCGGAGAACGCCGCTCGGGCCATCTGCCTCGAAGTCATCTCGCATCTGTATGGCGCATCTTAATCCACCAGAACTCCAGCACTTTTGTCATGGGTGTCCAATCGGCTTGGGTTTAACTCCTGTATACAGGCACATTATGAAGTCATCGTGACGTGGTCCAGCCCGGACTTACGTTATCGCGGTTGCTGCGATGCAAAAAAATGAAGCGATAGCGTTAAAAAAAAGGCAACCACGCTTTCGAGCGACCTCGACGCACCCATTCGCGTGCCTTTGATGGCGGGGTCCAAACCCTTTGACGGGCGTCGGGACGCCACTAAAAACCCGGCTTCAACGCGATCCGACGACGTATACAAACGCGTGCAGCACCAAGTCTGTAACAATGCGGTATAATAAAAACGGTGTGTAGCTCGCATCGCGAAGCCAGCGCATCGACAGGGCGATAGCAGCCTATTTGGCGATGAAGG
>JAIVHI010000300.1 GCA_020201155.1 Loktanella sp.
ACCGCCCTTCAGAGACTGGGAAAATGCCCGAAATCTGTCTCTGAACACCATTTGTCTCTAACCGACCGCCCTAGTGCTCTGGAAGGGCGCTTTCAAAAAGTAACGTAAATTCAGGGCCTTGGTTTTTTTGGCCGAGCGCCCTTTTCGAAAGTGCGACCGGTAGCGCAATCCGATGCGAATCCGAGGGACGGTCGTAGAACGGTCGATTTGGGTGTGGAGGTGCCTGACGGCGCCGCGCCATTGCACCCTCAGCATCTTTTGAAAGCCGTCGGCCGCCGCGCCACCGACGACCGGCAGTTGTGCGCAGAAAGCACCATTTGCAAATATCGGGACGACAAGTGGGTTCGACAAGACAAATTCACCGTTACCGGACATTGGAGATCATCGCAGCGAATGCCTATAGTTTTCGTTTCGTAAAAAGTTTTTTAAACGTATGCGTCTCCAACGGCGCTGTGATGTACAGATATTCCAACGAAATGACAGAATGAGATACAGGCTCTCGTCTTCATGAGAACCTGTATTCCGTTTAGTGCGGTTGAAACAAGGCTATTGCTTTCGCAAGAAAAGCAGTCACCAGGAACTGTAGGCCAGAAACTTACCCGACATCTCGACCTTGACGCGGTCGCCCTTGGGGTGTTCGACGCGAGAGATGTGCATGTCGAAATCTATCGCCGACATGATGCCGTCACCGAATTTTTCCTGGATCAGCGCCTTCATCGTGGGGCCATAGACGCCGACGATCTCGTAAAGGCGGTAGATGCAGGGATCGGTCGGAACCTTCTGATCCCAGATCTTCGTGGGATATTCCTCGAGCACGCCGACCGCCTCCGCGGGCAGATCGAACAGCTCGACGAGTTTGATGGCCTCGGCGTGGGGCATGCTGTTCATGCCCATGCAGACGGAATGCGTCCAGACCGGCGACATGTCGATCTTTTCGGCGATACCTTCCCAGGTCATGCCTGCCCGCTTCTTGGCCGCGAGAATCATCATGGTCACGTCTTCTTTGGTCATCATGGTGGGAACCTCGAAGTTGTCTTTCATCAGTTTTTCCTCCTTGTTTTCAGGTGCTGGGTTAAAGTCCGAGGTCGTTGAGACCCGGGTGATCGTTCGGCCGGCGTCCCTGCGGCCAGTGAAACAGGCGCTGTTCGTCGGTGATCGGCACATCGTTGATCGATGCGTGGCGTACGGCCATCAGGCCGTTTTCGGCAAATGCCCAGTTTTCGTTGCCATGGGCGCGGAACCACTGACCGTCGTCATCATGCCATTCGTAGCAGAAGCGCACGGCGATCCTGTCGCCCGCATTGCCCCAGATCTCCTTGATCAGGCGATAGCCATTTTCGCGCGCCCACTTACGCGCAAGAAAATCCCTCACCTCGGCGCGCCCGTTCAGAAATTCCGACCGGTTGCGCCAGCGCGTGTCCGGCGTGTAGGCAAGTGCGACCTGCGCGGGATCGCGGCTGTTCCATGAATCTTCTGCCATGCGCACCTTCTGCACCGCTTCATCGTGGGTGAAGGGCGGCAAGGGGGGGCGCGGCGCGTCCTGAACAGTCATCGATCCAGACCCTTCAATCATTCACGGCCAGAAGATGAGGCGCGCCACCGGATGTGTCCGCGGACCTGGCGTCCGGCAACTCGCCCGACTTGTCGATACGCACCGTTTGCGGGCTCCGGTCATCAGCCTCGACCACCTGCTGGCCGGCAAGTTCCTTCGATCGGTGGCCGAGGAATTGCACGAGGTGGTTGCGGATCGCGTAATAGTTCGCATGCTCCACGATTTCGGTCCGGCTCCGGGGGCGGGGGATCGTGATCTCGACGGATTCGGCAACGCGGGCGAACGGCCCGTTGGTCATGAGCAGGATGCGATCAGCCAGCAGGATCGCTTCGTCAATGTCATGGGTGATCATGAAAACCGTCTGTTCGGAGTCCCCCCAGACCTTGAGAAGTTCGTCCTGGATCGTGCCCCGCGTCAGGGCATCCAGCGCGCCGAATGGTTCATCCAGCAGCAGAAGCTCGGACTGATTGGCGAAGGCGCGCGCAATGGAAACGCGCTGTCGCATGCCGCCGGATAACTGGCTGGGCTTGCGATGGACTACATCACCGTCGAGCCCGACCTTGGCGAGAAATTCGCGGGCATGTTGTTCGACTTTTTTCTTGTTCCAGTCGGGATGACGCGCTTTCACACCAAAGGTCACATTCTTGAGCGCTGAAAGCCAGGGCAGCAGCGAGTAATTCTGAAACACCACGCCACGGTCGAGGGACGGGCCGGAGACTTCGAACCCATCCATTTTTATGACCCCGGAGGTCGGTTCCGCCAGGCCGGCGAGAATGTTCATGATGGTGGATTTTCCGCACCCGGAATGACCGATGATACAGACGAACTCGCCTTTCTCGATGCCGAAACTCGCATCCTCGAATACCGTCAGCGTGTCGCCTTGCCCGTCGGGAAACCTTTGTGTCAGACCTTCGATGGACAGGAATGGTTTGGACGCCATGGATTTGCCTTTCTTATTCCGCGTAGGCGACAGCGCGCTGGAGCGTTGCGAAGGCCGCGTCCAGCATCATGCCGACAATGCCGATCATGAGGATCGAGAAGATGACCGAGGTCAGGTCCAGATTGTTCCACTCGTTCCAGACGTAATAGCCGATCCCGGTCCCCCCGACGAGCATTTCGGCGGCAACGATCACCAGCCAGGCAATCCCGATCGAGATCCGCATGCCGGTCACGATGGTCGGGGCCGCCGCTGGCAGGATCACCGTGAAGGCCGTCTTCAGATGCCCCAACTCGTGCGTACGCGCGACATTCACCCAGTCCTGCCGTACGCCCGCCACGCCGAACGCGGTGTTGAGCAGCATCGGCCAGATCGAGCAGATGAAGATCACGAAGATCGCGCTCGCGTCGCTGTCTTGGATGATGAACAGCGCCAGCGGCATCCAGGCCAGCGGCGAGATCGGGCGCAGCACCTGGATGAACGGGTTGAACGCCTTGTAGGCCACTGCCGACATGCCGATCAGGAACCCGAACGGGATCGCGACCACCGCCGCGAGGGCATAGCCTGTCAGCACCCTGTAGATCGAATGCCCGATCTGGATGCCGATGCCCTTGTCGTTCGGCCCGTTGACATAGAACGGGTTCGACAATTCCTCCCACGCCTTGGCCAGAACCTGCGATGGTGGCGGCACGCCGGCCTTCTGGGATCCGGCACCGCTTAGCCGTTCGTATTCGGTCAGTTCCCCGACCGCTTTCTGACCCGGGATGGCCAGTTCCCATATCAGAAGGCCGACCGCGAGCATGACGATCGACAGGATCGCCGCGCGCTTGTTGTCGCTGAGTGTGACGCCCGCCATGGCTCAGTCCCGCCCGATCGCGAAGCTGGACACGTAGCCTTCGGGATCGGCGGGATCGAAGGTCTTGCCCATGATCATGTGCGACTTGTAGGTCGCATCAGGCGCCTCATATCCCAGATCCTCCATCACCTTTTTCGCATCGGCGGCGAGGTACACCTGCTCGGCCACGCCGCGATAATCGACATCGCCCTCTATATAGCCCCAGCGTTTCATCTGGGTCAGGATCCACACCCCCATGGAGTGCCAGGGGAATGGGTCGAAATCGATCCGGTCGGGCACCTGTTTGACCTCGCCCAGACCGTCGGCATAGGTGCCGGTCAGCACCTGT
>JAIVHI010000126.1 GCA_020201155.1 Loktanella sp.
GCCATGCTGATGCTTCCGATCGGGGACACCTTCGCCAAATACCTGACCGGAAGCCTGCATCCGATCGAAGTGACCTTTGCGCGGCTCATCGCACAGGGCCTTTTCTTCGTCCCTGCAGCGCTACTGCTGCGTCACCGCCTGAAGGGGGCGATGTTCTCGCCCGTCATCGCCCTTTCGGGCGCGCTGGTCATGGTCACGCTGACGGCTCTGATCTGGGCGTTCTCGGTCATGCCGATTGCGACTGCCATCGCCATCTTCTTCGTCGAACCGCTGATCCTGACGGCCCTTGTCGGCCCGCTTCTGGGCGAAAAGGTTGGGCCGCGCCGCATGGCGGCGGTGGGTGTCGGGCTTGTCGGCGCGCTGATCGTGATCCGGCCCGGTGGCGGCTTTGGGGCCGCGGCGCTTTTGCCGCTTCTGGCCGCCTTTGCCTATGCCTTGAACATGATCGTCCTGCGCCGGGCGTCGCAGGTCAGGTCCGCCCTGACGGTGCAATGCGGCGCGACCTTCTACGCCTGCCTTGGCATGGCTGTGCTTTTTGCCGTTCTGGCCGGGACCGGGGCGATCGTGCCCTCCTTCCGCAGCTTGGCGCCCTTGGACTGGGGCGCGATCCTTGCGGCGGGGCTGTTCGCCGCCGGAAGCTTCATCCTGATCGCCGAGGCCTTCCGCAGGGCAGAGGCCGGCACACTTGCCCCGTTCCAGTATCTCGAAATCATCGGTGCCACGGCTGCCGGCTATCTGGTTTTCGGAGACTTCCCCGATCTTTGGACATGGGTCGGCATCGCGATCATCCTTGCGTCGGGGCTCTATGTGTTCTGGCGCGAAAGGGTGCCCGCAAACCGACCACAGATCGCACCCGGTCGCCGCCGCAGTCGGCGGATCCGACCGCGCTGATCGGGGTTTCTGCGTCGCAGGCCAACCTACCAGTGCCGCGTTCCAGGTGCGCCCTTGATCTGCCCATCCAGATTGGGCGTGACCCAGCCGCCGTAAAAGTCCCCCGGCTGGGGAATGACGCGCAGATCTCCGACGCGCACGTCGTCCATCAGCCCTGCGTAAAGAGCGATGTGACCTGCAAGGGCCGCAAAGCGGTCGCTGGGGCTGTCATAGGCCCAAGCGGCACGGGGGGCTGTCGCAGATCCTGAAGCGACATCGAAATAGCGGGCCGCCCCTTTCCATTCGCAAAAGCTGCTGCCCTGGACCGGGCGAAGCGTGGCGCGGACATCCTCGACCGGCAGATAGTAGGTGGGGGCGTGGTGTGTCTCCAGCACCCGCAAGGCACGTGTCGTGTCGGCGACAAGGCTGCCGCCAAGCTGGACGGTGATGCGCTGTGGGACGGACTCTACCGCCGGTGGGCGGGGGTAGGATTGGACGTTTTCGCGGGGCATTTCGGTCATGCGATCGTCTCCGGTGCCGGATCGGGCTTGCGCGCGACCCCCATGTAAAGAACGGTTTGCAGGGGCAGGCGGCCAAAGGTCAGGTCCAGCCGGCGGTTGATCCCGCGCGGCCCAAGGCCCGTGAACGCCCCCGGCAAAAGGCCCGCGCCCTGCATCGCCGTCCGCAGTTCGCGCGGTTTGATGAACATCGACGGATCATGGGTGCCGCGCGGCAACAGGCGCAAGACATCCTCTGCGATGGTGATCGTCGCCAGCCGGGCCAGCGGGTTGCGGTTGATGGTGTCGAACAGGAACACCCCGCCGGGGCGCAGGGTGCGCGCGACCTCGGATAGAACCTTGTCCAGATCTGTCACGTGTTCCAGCACGTCGACGCAGACGACGGCATCGAAACGGGCGGTGTCGTAGGGCAGGGACTCTCCGACGCCGACATCATAGCCGATGTGCAGGCCACTGGACCGGGCATGGGCGCGTGCGGCGGCGATTGCGTCCGCGGCGGGATCGATCCCCGTCACCTGTGCCCCGCGCTTGGCCAAAGCCTCGGCCATGAAGCCCCCTGCACAGCCCAGATCCAGCACGTCGCGGCCCTGCCAGTCCGTGTGGCGGTCGAACCAACTCAGCCGTCCGGGCACGAGGTTCTTGAGCGTGCGGATCCAGCGGACCTCGTCCGACCACCACTGTTCGGCCGCTGTGTCGTAGATCGACAGGTCATTGCGCATGAGGCTGGTCCTTCGATGTGGGCGGGCGCGGCAGCATATAGGGCACCCCGGCGCGATACGCGGCGAACCGGTTTCCATAGCGCGCGGCAAAGCGACGTTCCTTCAGACGCGGGGCAAGCAGGCAATAGGCGGTGAAGCTGATCGCCAGAACCAGCTGGTCGGGGGTCCAGACCGGCACCGTCCACAGCGTCAGCGCAAAGGCCGCGTAGATCGGCTGGCGGATCACGCGAAACACCCCTTGCGTGGGCATGTCGGGGAAGACCGGGGTTTTCCGTGCCAGAAGCGACATCCAGCCCAAAGCGCCCGACTGCACCTCGGCCCCGGCGTCGAAGCTGGCTTTCAACAGGATCAGCCAGCTTGCGGCATAGGCGGTGGTGACGGCCCAGAACAGACCGCCTTCGGCCCGCCACCAGACGACCCCCGAGGGTGTCCAGAACGCGAAAAGCGCCAGAAGCTGGGCCGATGCGATGATGGCATAGGTGGTGGTGGCCAGCGTCCGTCCGTGCGGTCCCGGCACCAGTCGCGCCAGAAAGCGCCCGCCGGGGCCGGTCAGCAACAGCGAATGGGCCAGCGGAAACTGCACAATCAGCGCCGCATTCGCCAAGACCGCCCAAGGCCACGGCACCGAGCCGAGGCTTTCGCTCATTCCAAAGAACATCGCCACGACCATGGCAAGTACGCCAAGTGCAAAGAGAAGATGGCACAGCGCGCCGAACCCCAGTGCAACGACAATCCGCCCCGCGCCGGGTGGGGGGCGAAGGGCCGCGCGGATCAACGTGATCAGCCGGGCGATACGGGGGTCGTTCAGGGTCATGGGTTCAACGCCTGTTCGAGAATGCGTGGTATCTGCTTTTTGACCTTGAAAAAACCGGCGGTGGCGTGGGGCCAGATCGCGCTGTCCCAGTCGCGCCGCCATTCGCAAAGGCTGATGTCGGCGGCGTCAAGCGACGGTGCAGCCGCGTCCAGCCAGTCGCGCAGCGGGCCGCGGGTGACATAGGGCGTGACGATCTGCGTGGCTCCGGCCTCTGTCGCCCATTGGGCCAGCCTGCGCGGATCGTCTGCTGTCAACGACACGGTGCTCAACCCTGTGCGCCTCGCGGTATCCGCAAGTGCAGCCGTTTCGAACCGCTTGACGTCGTCTGAGACGGGCAGGGGGGATCGCAGGTGGCTGGCTGTCAGCGTGGCTGCCGTGCGGATGTCCAGCGCTGCAAGATCGAAGTCCTCGACCCTGCAATCCTCGTCCGTGATCAGCAGGGCGGTGGGGGCCTGCGCCCGAGGCGGCGCGATCTCGCGCAGGGGCTGCACAGGGGGCAGGCCGTCGGGTTCGGTCGCTTCCAGCCCCTGCGTGACCTCGGCCAGATCGCCCGGTCGCGGCGTGAACCTCCCGGCTGTGAATCTGGCGATGTTCTGCGCGTCGGCAGGATAGGGCCTGCCCCGCGTGTGCAACCCCGCCGCCCAACGCCAGCCCAGCGTATTGGATGCGGCATCGCCGTCCAGCAAGTGCCGGTAGAAGAAATCCGCCCCCAGCCGCCACGGCAGACCAAGCGTGAAAATCCAGAT
>JAIVHI010000127.1 GCA_020201155.1 Loktanella sp.
ATCCCGTGCTACAATGAGGCGACGCCGATCGCCCATGTGGTCGGCGATTTCCGCGCCAGCCTGCCGGATGCCGATATCTATGTCTATGACAACAATTCCACCGATGACACCGCCGCCATCGCCCATGATGCCGGTGCGATTGTGCGGGTCGAGACGCAGCAGGGCAAGGGCAACGTCGTGCGCCGCATGTTCGCCGATGTCGAGGCCGATATCTATGTGATGGTCGACGGCGACAACACCTATGAGGCCGCCGCTGCCCCGCGCCTGATCGCCAATTTGCAGGATGAGGCGCTGGATATGGTCAGCGGTTGCCGCGTGACCGATATTCAAGATGCTTACCGTCCGGGCCACCGTTTCGGCAATTGGATGCTGACCGCCCTTGTCGCCAATATCTTTGGCAAGCGGACCAAGGACATGCTGACGGGATATCGCGTATTTTCGCGCCGTTTCGTCAAGAGCTTTCCCGCGCTGTCACGCGGCTTCGAGATCGAGACGGAACTGATCGTCCACGCGCTTGAGTTGCGCATGCCTATTGCCGATATGGACACGGCTTATTTCTACCGCCTGCCGGGATCGGACAGCAAGCTGAACACGATTCGCGATGGTATCCGTATCCTGAAGATGATCCTGCTTTTGGTGAAAGAGGAACGCCCGTTATTGATGTTCGGAGGCATAGGTGCCTTGCTTGCGATGGTCTCGCTCGTCCTTGGCCTGCCGATCGTGGCCGAATTCGTGGCAACCGGTCTGGTGCCACGGTTCCCGACGGCGATCCTTGTCTCGGCGGTTATGGTGATCGCGGTCCTGTCAGTGATGGCGGGGCTGATCCTTGACAGCGTGACCTTGGGCCGCCGCGAGATGAAGCGGATGGCCTATCTGTCCCTGCCTGCCGTTGCGCGCCGGTAGATGCCCGCGGCATGGTGTGTGGGCTCAGCTTGTCAGATTCGCGTGTGTCGGGGGCATCGGATTCGTCGTTGACGGTGGGCTTTTGTGGCTTTTGACGGCGCAAAGCGTGAACCCTTATCTGGCGCGCGCAATCTCTTTTCCTGTTGCCGTGGTAGTGACGTGGTTGCTGAACCGCGCATGGAGCTTTCGTTTGGCGCGTCTGTCCAGCAGGCGGGGGCAATTCCGCCGCTATTTCAGCGTGCAAGTGCTGGGCAGCCTGACCAATTACGCGGTATATGCCCTCTGGATCGCATCTTTGGGCACGGCACAGGTCACGGTTCTGACAGGCTTTGCACTTGGGTCGGCAATTGGGTCGATCCTTAATTTTATCGGGGCGCGCTATTATGCGTTCCGCGCTCACAGGTAGAAACCGGAGGTTCGGGAATGAATTTCGACAGCCAGTCACCAAGGGCGCGCCTGGGCTATCTCTGCCTTGTGTTGGCGATGCTGCTTGTCCTGACCAAGGCGGTCTTCTTCGCGGTCTTCCTCGACGGCGATCTGGTCTCGGCGGACAATGACAGCGTGATGCGGCTTTTGTCGGTGCGCAACTGGCTGGCGGGGCAGCCGTGGTTCGATATGGTCCAGTATGGTCTGGTTCCGCCGGACGGTGTCCTGATGCATTGGTCACGGTATATCGACGCCATTCTGGGCGGCATGATCCTGCTTTTGTCGTGTTTCATGAGTGTCGCGCAGGCCGAGTTCTGGACCGTCACGATCTGGCCTGTCTTTCTGTCTGTTGTGCTGATCCTTGTGATCGCAACCGGCACGCGGCGCCTGTTCGGCCCTGTGGCGGGCGGCTTTGCCGCACTGATGGCATCGATCTGGCCCATATCGCAGCAGTTTTATTTTCTGCCGATGCGTATCGACCACCATAACATTCAGATTGTCCTGATCGTGATCATGACCCTTTCGGTCATGATGCCCCGTGCGCCGTTGCGGGCAGGTATTGTGGCGGGGTTTTGCGGTGCCTTCGCGTTGGCCATCGGGCTTGAGACGCTGGCCTATATTCTGGTGCTGGGCATGATCCTGTTTGTGCGCGCCAATATGCGCATCGCGCGCGACGCAGATCCGTTGCTGTTGGGATTTTCGCTGGTCCTGTTCGTGGCTTCTGTTGCGTTCTGGCTGGGCCAGACACCGCCTGAGCGGTTGACCGCACAGGTCTGTGACCAGTTGGGCCTGCCCGTGGTCACGCTGACGGGGATCGCGGCCCTAGCCAGTGTGGTGCCGATGCTGCTGTTGCGGGCCCGGACCGGCGCGCGTCTGGCGCTGGGGCTGGCAATCATCGCCTTGGGGTGTCTGCTGGCATGGCCTTTGCTGGGCCCCTGTCTTGCCGGTCCCTATGGCAACCTGCCCCCCGAGGTGCAAGAGATCATCAGCGGATCGATCATCGAGGCCCGCCCCGCGCTGTTCTATGCCGAGCATGACTTGCTGTTGTATCTGCAACTGGTGTTGCCGGTTGTGGGTGGATTGATCGTGGGTGGTGCAATCTGGTGGCGGATGCCCAAGGACAACCCGCAAGATGCGGCCCGCCGCGACGTGATCGGCATGCTGATCATTCTTGGCAGCGTTGGCTTTTTGGCGTCCTTTTCCCAGATACGTCTTTTGTTGATGAGCGTGCCCGCAGCCCCTGTGCTAGTAGGGGTCGTCATGGTGGTCATGGTGCAGCGGTATCTGCGCAGCCGGGGTCTGGGCGATGCGACTGTCATGATGGTGCTGTTCATCCTGTTGGTCCAGCCGATGCTGGTCAAAGGACCGATCACCCAATTCGGTCTGGTCGAAAAGGCACCGCCTCTGGGCATTCTCGACGGGGCCTGCCGCAAGATCGAGGATCTGTCAAAGATCAATGCAATTCCGCCCGTCGTGTTTTTATCGTCGCTGAATCTTGGACCGGCGATCCTGCTGGGCACGCATCATGCGACGGTTTCAGGGCCCTATCACCGCAGTCCCGATGCTTTTGCCAATGGCCATTTGCCCTTCCTCATGGCCGAGGCCGAGATGCAGGCCTATATGCGTCAGACTGGTGCCACGCATCTGATGCTGTGCCGCGAGACGAATTATGGTGAGGGTTTCGCCCGCGAACTCGCAAACGGGGCCAGCGCCGAATGGCTGGTGCCCATTCCGATTGACGCGGGTGCGATACTCGTGTTCGAACTTGCGCCGGAACAGTAGGGGGGACGGATGGCATGGTACTGTACCCACCCTTCGTCAACTTGTGGGTAATTGAAAGTCAAATCGGGCGGTTACCCTGCGCATGATGAAGCTGCGCACGAAAATCTCGGGCACCTTCCGCACAGTTGAGGGTGCGCAGGCATTCGCCGACATCAGGTCCGTCATCTCGACGGCCAGAAAATACGGGTTCAATATCCTGGAAATCCTGACCCTGTCACCCCATTTCAGATCATCGCTCGGCTCTGACGGCAGGTACCCCTGCACCCATTATCGGAGAGGGTGCTTGGGAGTTACGAATCGCCCTGGGATATAATCACCAATTGTTCACGCTCAGGTATTCAAGGTTGACTTCGGGTAGCATGTCTTGCTTTTCCTTGATTTCGTCCAATTCCAGCAGATCTATCTGCACAAGCTTGGACTTGTTTACCAGAATCGTCTTCTCGCGGAGTTTGAACGGAATGAACGGTCGGTCATCGCATAGCACATCCAGTACTCGTTGACTCTGAATGACGTGGATGCCGCCATAATGCTGTGTGCCATCTTCGAGT
>JAIVHI010000301.1 GCA_020201155.1 Loktanella sp.
GGTGGCGGGCACAACCGTGCCGACGGTGTAATAAAGGGTCACACGAAAGGCTTGCAGCGCACGGGCATCGCTGAACAAGCGTTCGTAGTTATCGAGCCCGATGAAGCGGGGCGGTTGCAGCAGTGAATACTGCGTCAGGCTGAGATACCCACCATACATCAGCGGTGCGATCTTGAGCGCAAGAAACAGCGCCATCACGGGCAGCACAAGGATCAGGCCCCAACGCGCTTCGGCTGGTGTCACCCAGTCGCGCTGAAACCAAGACCGTTTTGATCGTGCCATGTTGGTAAATATCCCCGGTCGATTTCCGGCCCGACGAGGGGCGTCATACCGCCCCTCGCCTTATTCATGTAAGTCGATCAGTTGAAACCGATGCCGGACCGGTCGATGATCTCGGCCTGGATTTCAGCAGCGGCGCTGTCCATCGCCTCTTGCGGGTCCATTCCGTTCAAGAGCAACTCATCGAGCCAGACGTTCAGGATCGACTCGTATTCCGAGAAGTTGGGGTGCTTGGGATCAGCGGAGCCCCCTTCCAACGCCAGTTCCAGATACTCTTGCGCCAGCGGATTCCCCTCCAAATAGGGATGACCGTCGGGAAGAACTGCGCCGGGGATCGAGCCACCAAGACCGGCAAGCTGGACGATGTTATCAGGCTCTACGATCAAGAACTGAAGCAGCGCCGCAGCCTCTTCGGGGTTTTGCGAGGTTGAGGTGATGGCGATCACGTTCGCGCCAAGTCCCGCGCCCGCCATTTCGGGTGTGCCCTGCGGTCCGGGTGGCACAAGCCCGAGACCCGCGTATTGCAGCACATCGGGGAACTCATTCTGCCAGTTCCGGAAAGCGAAGTTGTTATAGACCATTGCCGTGCGGCCCTGGCCCAGACCGACGTTGTCCGCCTCGATCGAGCGCGGCACGTCGCAGCATTCCACCAGTGTCTGAAAGAAGGCCGCGGCCTCGACCGCTTCAGGCGAATTCATTGTTGCCATCATGCCGTCGTCTGAGAACATCGCGCCGGCGTTGCCTTCAACCATCCGGGTGAACAGGTTCGAGCGGTTGAAGTCGAAAGACGATGAATAAAAGCCAAGCTGCGTGATGTTGCCCGCGTCGTCGCGGATCGTGGCACCTTCGGCCCAAGCCAGCCATTCATCCCAATCAGCAGGTGCGTCAGATGCATCATGCCCACCGGCTTCGATCAGGTCGGTCCGCCATGACAACCCATTTGCAGAGAACCACGTAGGCAGCATCGACCAGGTGCCGTTCCAGCTGGTCAGCTCGACCGTGGCGGGCACAAAGTGCGCAGGATCGAAAAACTCCGCATGGTCGGCCAGCAATCCACGTTCGGCAAAGCCCGCAACGAGGTTCGAGAATCCGAAAATAATGTCGGGCAGCGTGCCGCCCGCAGCGGCGGTGGCAATTTGCTGCTGATAGCTGGACCAAGCCGTGATTTCATATTCGACGTTAATGCCGGGGTTGGCCTCTTCGAATTGGGGGATTAAACGGTCCAACACTTCGCCATGCGCCTCGGGCGTTCCGTTGAACCACATGCGAATTGTCGTGTCCTGCGCGCTTGCCGTTGTTGCGGCCAGCGCAGCAATAAGTGCCCCGGCACATGTTCCGGAAAGAGCCCGGCGTCGATTGGGTCGTAACATGATTGTCTCCCTGTTGCTTTGTGGTTCGTTCGAAATTTTAATTATTCAATCATAATCAGGGTTAAGCCATCAAATGGCAATGGTGCAGAAAAACTGCCTGAAGTTCGAAGTTCGCATATCTTTTGCGCAGCGACTGGAAAGCTATGACCACCCTGTTGTCGAAGTTTGAGGGCGATCGGCGCCGAAAGGCACGATTCACCACCGAAAGCGTCGGACAAACTGGTATTCCCAAGTGGCTTGGGGTCGTGCGGAAACGCTCATTTGTCGGTATCTATGCCGTCGGCAAGGAACTGCGACGGCGCTCCCACTGAAATCAGGCTGAGCCGGTGCATGGCGCGCGTGCAGGCCACGTAAAGCAGGTTGCGGTCCATCTCGGTGGCGAAGACCGCCGCGCTCGCATCGGGAATGATGACGCGATCGAACTCCAGTCCCTTGGCCAGATGCGGTGTGCAGACGACAATGCCGGTGGTGAAACCGGCACTGCCTTCCTCCAGCAGCCGCGCCCCGACACCCGTTTCCTCCAGCGCCTTGTGCAGCCGTTTCGCCTGCCCCTGCGTCTTGGCCAGAACAGCGAGGCTGGTATGGTCCGACGCCTTGAAATCCGCCACCGCGGCCACGATCCGTTTCACGGCGTCCTTCTGCGTCTCGACCACATGGACATCCGGCACGGGTCCGTGCCGTTCCATCGCGATCAGGTCGGGGTTTGGCGAGATCTTCAGCGCGAACTGCATGATCTCCCAGCTCGACCGGTAGCTCTTATTCAGCGTCACCCGCCACGCACCTTCCAGAACCTCTTCAATCCGTTCGGGTGTCGAAGCGCTGTAGGGGTTCACAGATTGCGTGGAATCGCCCAGTATCGTCTTGCGGCAACTGAACAGTCGCGACAGCACCGCGTATTGCACCGGGGTATAGTCCTGCATCTCGTCGACCAGCAGGTGCTTCACATTCTCGTAGGGATTTTCCACGCCTTCGGTCAGCATCCTGAGATAGATCAGCGGGAAGACATCGGCATATTCCAGCTTGCCGCTTGTGGGCTTGAACAGATCCGGCTGCTCGATCCAGTCAAAGAACTCCTTGTAGGCCTTGCGCAGCGTGGTGCGCTTGACCATGCC
This sequence comes from Loktanella sp., assembly GCA_020201155.1. Lineage (GTDB taxonomy): Bacteria > Pseudomonadota > Alphaproteobacteria > Rhodobacterales > Rhodobacteraceae > JAIVHI01. The sequence goes on from JAIVHI010000301.1 coordinate 2,762, forward strand.
TCTCACGGCCTTGCGGATCACGGCGCGTTCTTCCTTACGAAGCTCAATATTGTATTGGGCTTCGAACTGTTCGATCACCGAATTGCCTGCCGCGACGATGCGTTCGGCAAGATCCAGTCGTTTCAACCGGTCCCACGTCGTCTCGAAGACGAAACCGGGCAGCGGGCGTTTGCGGATCACGATGTCCTCGGGCTGGAACGAGGTTTTTTCCAGATGCTGCGCGTAGGCTTCGATCTGGCGCAGGAATTCAGGTGCGGCCTTTGCCCTGATCCGGTCTTTCATCGCTGCGTCATCGGTGTCCAGCAATAGTGCCGTCTGCTCGAAGAACGTCTGGAACCGCAACTTGTCGCCCAGAAGCTGCGCCGCCAGCGTTTCCATCCCGATTTCGGGCACTGATTCCTCGCCCAGCTCGGGCAGCACGTTGCCGATGTAATCCGCAAAGACCCTGTTGGGCGAGATGATCAGGATGTCCGACGAGGTCAGCGTGTCCTTGAACCGATACAGCAGAAAAGCGATGCGGTGCAGCGCGATCGAGGTCTTGCCGGACCCCGCGACGCCCTGGATGATCAGCGTTTGCGCCTCCGCATCGCGGATGATCGCATTCTGGTCGCGCTGGATCGTGGCGACGATATTCTTCATCCCTTCGTCGCTGGCGCGGGACAATTCATCCTGCAACATGTCGTCCACAATGTTCACGCTGACATCGAGCATGAAGTCCATCTTACTGTCTCGGATACGGAACTGTCGTTTGAGCACCAGATCGCCCGGAATGGTGCCCGACGGCGCCTCGTAATGGGCAGGACCGGTCTCGAAATCGTAAAACAGTGAGGACACCGGTGCGCGCCAGTCATAGACCCAAGATTCCTGCGTGTCCTCGTCTCG
>JAIVHI010000302.1 GCA_020201155.1 Loktanella sp.
TCTCTCTAACGATATCGCCTCATAATCAAAATGAGGCGCCAATTGGCGCGGGATGGAGCAGCCCGGTAGCTCGTCAGGCTCATAACCTGAAGGTCGTAGGTTCAAATCCTACTCCCGCAACCATCGTTACTTGCCCAGAACGCCCGCCACTCCAGCGGGCGTTGGCATGTTTATCCATGCCACTGGCACACAACGATAAAATTCCCGCCATCGCACCGTGTAAGGTGATCATATTGCCGCCGTTCGTCGGGGTGATGACGATCCTGTCGATCAGGCTGCGCAGGATCTCTCCCGCTTCCGTCCGTTCCGACGGATCGTTGAGGCAGTCGATCAGGCTGGTGACTTTCCGGGCGTATACATCGGCGATACCGGGATGCAGCGCGATGGGCGATGTATCCGGAGTTGCCGCAAGCTGAGCCGTCAGCTCTGCCTTGCGTGCCTCCAGATCATCCATCTGCGTCTTCATTGATGCGTGAAACATCCCGTTCGCGATGGCATCAATCATGTTGGCGATCTTGCCCTCAATCTGCTTGAGCTCGCGGTCCAGCCTGCCTCGCGACTGGATCGCCGCGTTGCGTTCGGTCTGGATCTCGTCGTGGTAGGTCTTGATGAAGGTCTCCACCATGTCGGGGGCCATCAGGTGCTTGCGCAGGCCACCCAGGACGCGCTCTTCCACCTCTGCCCGACTGATTGCCCGCCTGTTGTCACAGGTTCCCTTGTTGCGGGCGGCAGAGCAGCCGTAGTGCGTCTGGGAGATGATGATGTAGTTGCCGCCGCAGTCGGCGCAGCCCATCACACCCGAAAACAGGTAGCGCGCCCGGCGCCCGCGTTCGTTCCGCGGGGCGTCGGGTCCACTGCCTCGCGCTTCGATGATGTCTGTCCGGATGGCGCCCTGCCGTTCCTTGACCGTGTCCCAGAGGTCTTGGTCGATGATCCGCAGGTCGGGCACGTCATCGCTGACCCGGGCGTCGGGTGGGTTGGGCATGGCCTGCCGCTTACCGGTCGTCGGATCTTTGACGAACCGCTGACGGTTCCAGACCCGCCGGCCGATGTAGAGCTCGTTGTTCAGGATGCCCGTCCCGCGCTTCCAGTTTCCCGAAATCGTGGAGAACGACCAGGCGTTGCCCCGCGGGGCCTTTACGCCTTCGGCGTTCAGCGCCATGGCGATCTTGCGGCTGCTGATGCCCTTTGCGTAGTCGGAGTGAATCCGGCGAACGATGGCGGCCTCTTCAGGATCGATTGCCACATCGCCGGTGGTGAAGGTGCCGTCAGGAAGGGGGGTGCGGACCACGCGATACCCATAGCTGATACCGCCCGCCGATTTGCCGTTCTGGATCCGCCCCTCGAGGCCGCGATGGGTCTTTTGCGCGAGGTTCTTGAGAAAGAGCGCGTTCATCATGCCGCCGACGCCGATGTGTAGCTCGCTGATGAGGCCCTCCGATTTGGTCACGATGTCCACGTTCGCGAACTGCATCTGCTTGTAGAAGGACGCGATGTGTTCCTGATCCCGGCTCAAGCGGTCGAGTGCCTCGGTCACGACCACATCGACGCGTCCGAGAATGGCGGCTTGGATCATGTCTTGATAGCCGGGACGCAGGTTAGTCGCGCCACTGATCGCTTCATCGGAGAACACCTCGGCAGGCGCGTAGCCTTGCTGGGCGCAGAAGTCGCGACACAGGCGCACCTGATCCACGATCGAGGCTGCACTCTGCATGTCCGACGAATAGCGGGCGTAGATGGCGGCACGGGGTTGGGGCTTCGGTGTGGTCATGCGTGGGGCCTCATTCTGGAGGGGTGTTCTGAGTGTCGCGATGCTCAACTTCGGCTTCTTCCCGAGCCGCCTGCCGTGCCAGGAGTTTGACGAGCGCGATGAGAGGGGAAGTGGCGTGCCCAGACCCGTTTGCAAGGTCGGCTGTCAAATCTGACAGGTCCTGATCCCGCGCTCCGGTCTTCTTCGCACCCGCCTGACTGTCGGCAAGCCTCTTCTGTTCACGCGCCATGACGTGGTCCTCCGGTCGCCGCCGACATCACATCCGGGGCGTTCTATCGATTTGTTTTTAGCAAAGGCATCAGATGCCGCTTGACATGACTATAACTCAAACAGACGAAAATCGGCAGCGTGAATCAGCAGGGCGCTCCACAAGCCTGTGGAAAACTATTTTTTGTTGTGACGCCAGAGGGCCTGGTCGACAAAGGGCGTCAGAAGACCGTCGATGATATCGAAATCAGACGGCTCGCTGCTGACGGTGTCCCGAAAGCACGCATTGCGCGCGACCTCGGGGTCTCTCGCATGACGGTGTATCATTCGCTTCACAAGAGAACCCGGAATGAAGTAGCTGCCCTGAAGGTCACAAGTGATAGACACGCATGGTTCGCCGAAATCCTCATGGTGGACGAGCGGAACATCCTTCAGGGCCTCGCTTCAGAGCTTCGATCTGGGACATTTCACTGAATCGCGGCTTCTCAGCAAAATCGGCCCCGCCAATGGCGAAGGAGCTATGCCCGAATTTGGGTGACGCGGTCTGATCAAGCGGCGCGGTTTTCGGTGCCGTTCGCGGCGACACCATCGGTGAATGTGACGCCTTCGATGGTCGACGCCCCGGAACGTCAGCTCCGTCCGGAAGACACGGCCGAAGAGCAGGCAAAGCAGCGGGCCTGGCTGATCTCGGAGCTTGCCGCCCCATGGGACGGCAAGACTGTCGTCGTCACCCATCATGCCCCGTCTCCGACGGCAGCCGGCACACTGACGCCGCTCAGCCCTTGTTTCGCGTCCGATCTCGAGGCCGAGATCGAGCTGTATCGTCCGGACGTCTGGTTCCACCACAACTCTCACAAGTCTCGAGGGCTTCGGCTTCCGCCTGCCGAAGCCGCTCATGGACCCGGTCATTGCCGCGCTGAACATAGATCCTCAGCCCACCGAGCTTCTGCTTGACCTGTAATACCTTAATGCCGGTCAGGTCATCTTCGCGGCGGATGGCATCGACGTCGCTGAACAGTCGCTCGAGGAGCGGATACCAGCCCAGGTCGCATTCAAACCCGTAGCCAACGCCGCGGTTTTGGATCCACGGCCCTGTTTCGAAGAGGTCTGGATAACGCTGCATGATTGCCATCACTTCAGCGTCGATCGCATGGTCCTGACCGGCCATATTTCTGTTCCTTCAACAACTCGTGGCTCCATTGTAAAACAGTTCGTCTCGTTGCGTCCCAAATTTACCGGTCTTGATACGCCGGTCGCAGCCCAGTCTATAAGTGCTCCTGTTACACACGCGCCTCATAGCCCCGAGCTCATAGACGCCTGCACCGCCCAAACGGCAATCACTGTGCGGCTTTCATCCGTGGTCATTTTCAATGCTTTACTATCTTCATTCGATTGCCGATGCTGATCAGGGTCCTTCAGAAAATTGGAAAAGCCGCCCATGCACGTAATCACGCCAGCACCCACTTTTGCAGATTTTCCACGCCCTGACGAAGCTGTCGGACGGCTCCAGGCATATATGCCAAGAATGCGTGTGTTTTTGGGCATAATCGTGCTTGCTGCTGTTCTGGCATTGCCGGGTAAGCTGCTGTTGCACGCAGAAGAGGCCCGGCCGGGATGGTTGCCCGAAGCTTTGAGCTTTCCTGATGACATAGCTATACTCACGG
>JAIVHI010000303.1 GCA_020201155.1 Loktanella sp.
GGGCCGCGATGTGGCCATCGCCATCCCACCAGAGGAAGGGCAAGACTTCAATGACCTGCTCCAGCGCGATGGGGCCAAGGCCATCGCTGCACTTATTGAGGACGCGGAGGCCGTGACTGAGGCCGAGGCGGTTCTGCAGATCGGTCAGCACCGGCCGGTCAATTATCAGGGCAGCGGCGAGGCCATGCCGACCCTGCGCGCCGACGAGGGCGATCTGGGCCGTTCGGTCTCCCAGGCCTGGAGCGTGATCATGGCCTCGAACCGCACGCCATGGGTTTACCGCTTTGCGGGCCAGCCCACATGGGTGGTCCCTGACGATGAAGGCCGCCCGGTGGCCACCATGCTCAATGAGGAGCGCCTGCGCCACATGCTGGCGCGGCTCGCCCGCTGGGTGCGCGAGAATGCCAAAGGTGAGCTACTGCCCGCGCCACCGCCGATCGCAGTCGTCAAATCCGTGCTGGCCACGCCCGATCCGGCGTTGCCAGTGCTCACCGGCATCGTCAACACGCCGGTGTTTGGCCGGACTGGGACGCTGATCACCACGCCGGGCTATCACCCGGATGCACGGTTGCTCTATGTGCCCGCACCGGGGTTCACCGTGCCGGATATCCCGAAGCGCCCGAGCGCAGAGGACATTGCTGCTGCGCGCAGGCTGATCTGCGACGACCTCTTTGGCGACTTCCCCTTCACCGGCGAGGCCGAACGCGCACATGTTGTGGCGCTGCTGTTGCTCGGCTTCATGCGGGCCATGATCGACGGGCCAACCCCGCTGCACCTGATCGAAAAGCCCACGCCCGGCACCGGTGCCACGCTGATGGTGGATGCAATCGCCACAATCCTCACGGGCACCGGCGCCAGTGTCATGACCGAAGGGCGCGACGACGAGGAATGGCGCAAGCGCGTCACTGCCAAGCTGCGCCAGATCCCCTCGATCATCCTGATCGACAAGGGCCACTGGGCTGGCGATCGCAAGCAGACCACGCTGTGGCAGATCCCCAGCAAGGATCAGGATGCGAAGACCGTCCACGGGATCCAGAAACCCGTGGAATGCATGCGTCGCCCGATCGAGAACAACTCGAACCCCGGACAGGCGATCTACGAGCCGTTCATGGGATCGGGCACCACGCTGATTGCCGCTGAGATGTCTGGGCGCATCTGTTTCGGGATCGAGCTGAACCCGGCTTATGTTGATGTTGCGATTCAGCGCTGGCAGGACTTTACCGGCGAAACGGCGGTCCTCGACAGCGTCGGCCGGACTTTCGCCGAAGTGAGAACCGAGCGGTTGGGAGATGCGGCCGCCTGATGGCCGTCTACTACAATGATGCCGATCCCACGGCCTGCGTCTACCGCCTCTTTGCCATGTAAATTGCACGCCTTGGACAGGCCCGGATCACGCCGCACGTCATCCCAGTGTTATGAACCGCTGTCATATGTAGCGTCGGTAACTTCACCGACCGAGCTAACAGGAGCCAGGTATGAACAAAGTCGATCCGAACATGTCCGCCGACGATTGGGACGAGGTCAATTTCCCCCGTCCCATGGAAAACGACTTCGACCGCGTGGTCGAACGCGCCGTGTCGCGCCGCGGCTTCCTCGGTGGCGTGCTGGCCTTCGGGTCCGGCGCCGCCGTGATGGGCACCGCGATGCTGAAGGGCACAACCGCGATGGCCCAGCAGGCCAACCGCTTTGCCTTCACCCCGATTCCGATTGCCACCGACTCCACCGTGCATGTGCCCGACGGCTACAGCTGGCAGCAGCTGATCAGCTGGGGCGATCCGCTGTTCTCCGAGGCCGAGGGCGATTTCGACCATGAGACCGGTGGCAGCGTCGAGATGTCGGACAAGGTATTCGGCGAAAACACCGACGGGATGTGGCTGTTCACCGATGGTGACCGCCAGATCATCGCCGTGAACCATGAATACACCAACCGTGAGGTGAACCTGCCGCAGGCCGAAGCCGGCACGCCGCGCGATGCCGACGACGTGCTCAAGCTGCAGAACCTGTAGGGCGTGTCGATCTTCGAAGTGGCCGAGAATGAAAATGGCTGGGCCGTGGTGGTCGACAGTCCCTACAACCGCCGCCTCACCCACAACACGCCGATGCGGATCTCGGGCCCCGCCGCCGGGCATGACCTGCTCAAGACCGAAGCCGACCCGACCGGCACCGAAAGCCTCGGCACGATGAACAACTGCGGCTCCGACCGCACGCCCTGGGGCACCTACCTGACCTGCGAGGAAAACTGGAACGGCTACTTTGGCTCGACCGAGGAAAGGCAGGACCAGAAGCCGATCTCGATGACCGCCGAGCAGCAGCGCTACGGCGTCGGTGTCGACGGCTGGGGCTATGATTACCACAAGTGGGACGCGCGCTTCGACATTTCCAAGAACCCCAATGAGCCGCACCGCGTGGGCTATATTGTCGAGATCGACCCGACCGATCCCGACAGCACCCCGATCAAGCGCACCGCGCTGGGCCGCTTCAAGCATGAGAACGCCGCCAACACCATCGCCCCCGACGGCCGCTTCGTGGCCTACATGGGCGATGATGAGCGCGGCGAGTTCATGTACAAATGGGTATCGCGTGACGTCTACGTGCCGGGCGGCGACACCTCCACGTTGCTTGAAGAAGGTCAGCTCTACGCCGCAAAGTTCCACGATGACGGCACCGGCGAATGGCTGGCGCTGACACCCGAAGTGACCGGGATGAGCAAGGCGGAGATCGCCATCTTCAGCCGCATCGCGGCATCGCAGGCGGGGGCAACCACCATGGACAGGCCCGAATGGATCGCCGTCAACCCAATGGCGACCGAAGGTTACTGCGCTCTCACCAACAATCGCGAACGGGGCGTCAAGAACAACCCGGGCGGCGATTGGCAGGAAGTGGGCGGCCCCAACCCCCGCGCAGAAAATAACTTCGGCCAGATCGTGCGCTGGTATCCCGACGGGCATGATCACGCTTCAAAGACGTTTTCCTGGGATCTTTACGTGTTGGCCGGTAATCCGCAAGTCTACGACAACGTCTATGCCGGGTCCGACAACATCAACGAGGGCAACCTTTTTAACTCGCCCGACGGAATGATGTTCGACAGCGCCGGGATGCTGTGGATCCAGACCGACGGCGATGACGAAGGCGAGTTCGTCGGCATGGGCAACAACCAGATGCTTGTGGGCGATCCGGCCACCGGCCAGATCGAGCGCTTCCTGACCGGGCCTTACGGCTGCGAGGTCACAGGCCTGTGCTGGTCCGCCGACCGCCGCACGATGTTCGTGGGCATCCAGCACCCCGGCGCGGGCTTCCCGACCGCCGACGGGTTGCCGCGCTCGTCCATCATCGCGGTCAAGCGCGACGACAACGCTCTGGTCGGCTGATCGGCTTTTTTCAGCTATCGCGTGAGGCGCGCCCTTCTGGGTGCGCCTCTTAGTTTTTGGCCCGCCCGAATCACAACCATACCCGCCTTGCCCGCGCATCGCAGCATGTCACCGCTTGCAGCGCGAGGAAAAGGGTAAGGCCCATCGAACCCGGAACATTCCCGCTGGCTGATGGGGTATCCGGCCGAATGGGGCTCGTGCGGGGCTACGGCAATGCGATCGTGCCGCCGCTCGCGGCGGAATTCGTGATCGCGTTTCTGG
>JAIVHI010000018.1 GCA_020201155.1 Loktanella sp.
GCTGGGCGGTGACGGGGCCGATTGGTACGGGGCTGGCGGGCGCCAGCACTTCGACGCGATTCCGGTGACGCCCATCGATACCACGGGGGCAGGCGACACCTTTACCGGCTACGTTCTGGCCGGACTGGATCAGGGGATGCCCATGGCGCAGGCTATCAATCAGGCCATGCAGGCCGCGGCGCTGATGGTCACGCGCCACGGCACCGCCGATGTCATTCCCGACCTGTCAGAGGTCCGCAAGGCCCGGCATTAGCCGGCGAACAGGGCCTCCTGCCCCCAAAGCTCGCGGACGCGTTCGTCGCGCTGGCAGGCATCGCGGTAAAAGTCATAAGCGTCTGCCTTGGTCTTGGGTCCGCGACGGGTCAGGATAATCTCGTCCTTGATGTAGTAATCCTGATGATATTCCTCGGCCACGTAGAAGGGTTCAGCGTCCAGAATGGGTGTCACCACATCCTGCCCCAGAACGCTCTCTGCTTCGGACTTGGCGGCCTCTGCGGTTTGTCGCTGTTCTGCATTTTCCACGAAGATCGCCGTCCGGTAGCTTTCGCCGCGGTCGCAGAACTGGCCGCCCGCATCAAGCGGATCGACCGACCGGAAGAAGGCGTTCATCAGTTGGGCGTAGCTGACCACCTCGGCGTCGTAGATGATCTCGACGGCCTCGTAGTGACCGGTTCCGCCTGCAACGACCTGATTGTAGGTGGGGTCGGCCACATCACCCCCCATATAACCCGAAACGACCTCTTCCACGCCGGTCAGCTTTTCGAAGTCGGCTTCGACGCACCAGAAACATCCTCCGGCCACATAGGCGGATTGCATGTCCTGTGAGAAGGCCGGGCCGGCCGCAAGGGCGGCGGTCGCGGCGAGTGCGGTGATGGTGCGTTTCATGAAAAACTCCTTTTTTGCACAACACGCGATGCAGGGGGCGCAGTTCCACCCTTTTCTGTCCGGGTCACGCGGTCTTTACCACTTGGCACCTTTTCGCAGGCTGGCTAGCGTCCGCGAAAAGGAGACCGCCATGACCGAACATGTGACCACCCATCAGGCCCAAGAGGATGCCCGCAATCAGGATATCCTGATCTATGTCGATGGCGTTCTGAAACCGAAGGCAGAGGCGGTGGTCAGCGTCTACGACAGCGGCTTCATGCTGGGCGACGGCGTATGGGAAGGTCTGCGCCTGCACGACAACGTCTGGCCCTTCATGGACGAACACCTCGACCGGTTGTTCGAAGCGGCCAAGGCCATCGATCTTGATATCGGCATGGACCGCGATGGTGTCAAAAAGGCCCTGTTAGAGACGCAAAAGGCCAATGGGATGACCACGGACGCCCATGCACGGCTGATGGTGACCCGCGGGGTCAAGGTGCGGCCGTTCCAGCACCCGTCGCTGTCGCAATCCGGTCCGACCTTCGTGATCATCATGGAACACTCCAAGCCCAGCATCCCTCGCCCGATCACGCTGGCCACCGTGCCGCACCAGCGCGGGCTGCCGATGACGCAGGACCCGAAACTCAACTCCCATTCCAAGCTGAATTGCATCCTTGCCTGTATCGCCGCGCAGAAGGCAGGCGCGGACGAGGCGCTGATGCTGGACGTGCATGGCTTCGTGAACACGACCAATGCCTGCAACTTCTTCATCGTGCGCAAGGGCGCCGTCTGGACCTCGACCGGCGACTATTGCATGAACGGGATTACCCGACAAAAGGTCATCGACATTTGCCGGGCGGAAGGAATCCCCGTCTTCGAACGCAACTATTCGCTGGTCGACACCTATGGCGCGGACGAAGCGTTCCTGACAGGCACCTTCGGCGCGCAGACGCCTGTCAGCGCCATCGATGGACGGCAGATCGGCAGTGCAGAGATGGGGCCGGTCACAAAACGCATCCGCGCGGCCTACGCCGACCTGATTGCGGCCCAGACATGAGGCTGGCCGTCTGGTCCGGGCCCCGGAACCTGTCCACCGCGATGATGTATGCCTTCGGCAACCGGCGCGACTTTGCGGCTTGGGACGAACCGTTCTACGCCCCCTATCTACAGGCCACCGGCATCGACCATCCCATGCGTGACCGCATCATAGAGGCACACGAGCCGTCGCCGCTTGTCGTTGCTGCCCGGTGCATCGGTCCGATTCCCGGCCAGAAACCGCATTTCTACATGAAGCACATGCCGCATCACATGATCGACGGCTTTCCGATGCACTGGGCCGAAAGCTGTCACCACGTCCACCTGATCCGCCATCCGGCACGGGTCATCGCCAGCTACAGTGTCAAGCGTGAGAATCCGACGCTGGAGGATCTGGGTTTTCAGCAACAAACCGCGATTTATGACCGTTTCGGCGGTATCGTCATCGACAGTCATGACATCCGTGCAAACCCCGAACGGGCACTGATCATGCTGTGCGCGGCACTGGGCCTGCCTTTCGATGCCGACATGCTGGCATGGCGCGCCGGTCCACGCACCTTTGACGGTGTCTGGGCGGAACACTGGTACGGCGCCGTTCGGCAAAGCACCGGTTTCGCCGGTGACGAAGGTCCGCTGCCGGAGCTGGATGCCGATGCCAAGGGCCTGCTGGCCGCCGCCTTGCCCCATTACGACGCGATGGCAGCACGTAAATTACGCATCGACACCTAAAAACTGTTACAAGAATCGGCTCAATAGGCAGCGTTTCCAAGTCGCGCTTTCCAGAGTACGCATACAAAGAAATCTGCCCCGCCGGTGTGGTACCGGCGGGGCAATTCTTACTTCAGCCGCCGGTTGCGTGCCGCAAGCAGCTTGAGCCGCAGGGCGTTCAACTGGATGAAGCCCGCCGCGTCCTTCTGATCGTAGGCGCCCGCGTCGTCTTCGAAGGTCACATGCGCCTCGGAATACAGCGAATGATCCGACCAGCGGGCGATCGTCCGGGCCGACCCCTTGTACAGCTTCAACCGGACGGTGCCCGTCACGTGTTCCTGGCTCTTGTCGATGAGGGCCTGCAGCATTTCGCGTTCGGGCGAGAACCAGAAGCCGTTGTAGATCAGTTCCGCGTAGCGCGGCATGATGCTGTCCTTGAGGTGACCCGCACCTGAATCCAGCGTGATCTGTTCGATGCCACGATGCGCTTCCAACAGGATCGTGCCGCCGGGGGTTTCGTAGATGCCGCGGGACTTCATACCGACAAAGCGGTTCTCGACCAGATCGAGTATGCCGATACCGTGCTTCCCGCCCAACTCGTTCAGCCGGGTCAGGATGGTGGCAGGCGACAGTGTTTCGCCGTTGATCGACACTGCGTCGCCGCGCTCGAAGCCGATTTCGACCTCTTCGGGGGTATCAGGCGCATCCTCGGGGCGGGTGGTGCGTTGCAGAACGTAGTCGGGTGCCACCTCTGCCGGGTCTTCCAGCACCTTGCCTTCGGACGAGGTGTGAAGCAGGTTCGCATCGACCGAGAACGGTGCTTCGCCGCGCTTGTCCTTGGCGATGGGAATCTGGTTCTTTTCCGCGAAATCCAGCAACTTGGTGCGCGACGAAAGATCCCATTCGCGCCAGGGTGCTATGACCCTGATGTCGGGGTTCAGCGCATAGGCGGCCAGTTCGAACCGCACCTGATCGTTGCCCTTGCCGGTCGCGCCATGGGCCACGGCATCGGCACCTTCTTCGGCGGCGATCTCGACCAGCCGCTTGGAAATCAGCGGGCGGGCGATAGAGGTGCCCAACAGATAAAGCCCTTCGTAAAGCGCGTTGGCGCGGAACATCGGGAAGACGAAGTCGCGGGTGAATTCTTCGCGCAGGTCTTCGATGTGGATGGACGAGGCGCCCATCATCTCGGCCTTCTTGCGCGCCGGCTCCAGTTCTTCGCCCTGACCCAGATCGGCGGTAAAGGTCACGACCTCGCAGCCGTATTCCGTTTGCAGCCACTTCAGGATGATCGAGGTATCGAGACCGCCAGAGTAGGCAAGGACGACTTTCTTGGGAGCGGACATGGATGCTGGCCTTTCAGGTTTCTCGGGCGTGGCGATAAAGGGTTTCCGCAGCGTCTACAAGGCAAGCCAGCGGGCCACACCGGCAGCAAAGGCCGCATCCCCGGTGTTGTCCAGCCGCGATACGGCCTGACCCAGATCCATCCAGACCGCGCTGTGGTCGGGTTCCGTAGGCGGACCCATCCGCATCGTCGGGCGCGCGAGATAGATATGACAGACCTTTTCCGCGTGTCGCTGGTATTCGGGCATCCAGGTGAAACGGCGATAGGTGCCCAGCCGGCGCGGTGCTGTGATATGCCAGCCCGTTTCCTCGTAGACTTCGCGGTGCAGGGCGCGCAGGGCGCTTTCGCCGGGGTCGATCCCGCCGCCGGGCAATTGCATCTCGTCGTGGATGCCGCCCTGCCATGTCAGCAACATCGATCGCCCGCGCAGCAGAACCGCGTAGGCACCATGCCGCACCCTGTAGCGCTGGTCGCCGTTCGGTGCCTTGCCATATCGTCTGATCATGCCACGCCCCTTGGACCATCGCTTGCCGTGCCTATATGGGCGCGGTATGCCCAATCCGCAGATGTAAGGAAAGCCCATGACCACAGGCTCGATGATTGCCTGGGACGATACCGTCCTGCCATTCCAGCTTGACGCCTCCGATATCCGGGGCCGCGTCGCGCGGCTGGATGGCGTGCTGGAAAACGTGCTCAAGCAGCACGACTACCCGCCCGTGGTCGAGGCGCTGGTGGCCGAAATGGCCTTGCTGACCGCCTTGATCGGGCAGACCATCAACCTGCGCTGGAAGCTGTCGCTGCAGGTGCGTGGGTCCGGTGCCGTGCGCCTGATCGCCACCGACTACTACGGCCCGACCGACGATGGAGAACCGGCGCGCATCCGCGCTTATGCCAGCTATGACAAGGACGCAGTCGACCTGACCGGTCCCGGCTTCCGGCAGATCGGTGACGGTTATTTCGCGATCCTGATCGATCAGGGTCAGGATATGGCCCCCTATCAGGGGATCACACCGATTGCGGGCGACTCGCTTTCTTCCTGTGCCGAGACCTACTTTGCCCAGTCCGAACAGATCCCGACCCGTTTCGCGCTGACCTATGGCCGGTCGACGCAGGCCGGCGGGGCCGAACACTGGCGGGCAGGCGGGGTCATGTTACAGCACATGCCCAAGGCGTCACCCCTGATGGCCAAGGACGAAGGCGCCACGCGTGAAGACGGGCTGATGCAGGCCGCCGATATTCTCGACGATGACGAACACGAGAACTGGCGGCGGGCGAATACCCTGCTGGACACCGTCGAAGAGCTGGAGCTGATCGGTCCCGCCGTGCAGCCGACCGAGCTTTTGGTGCGCCTCTTTCACGAGGAACAGCCGCGGGTCTACGACGCACAGCCGGTCAAGTTCGGCTGCACCTGCTCTGCAGACCGCGTGCGGCAGTCGCTGTCGATCTATTCAGCCAAGGACATCGGCACCATGACGACCGATGAAGGCACCGTCACCGCCGACTGCCAGTTCTGCGGTGCGCACTACGAATTCGACCCCAAGACACTGGGGTTCGAGGCCGAAACCGATGCCGGATCGTCGTCCTGACCTGAAACAGACACTGATCAAGGCGCTGTCCGCACCGGGCCGCGCCTCGTCCGACTACGACCTCAATCAGAATGTGACGCTGCCTGCAGACCGTGTTCTCAGGCCCGCTGCCGTGCTGATCGCGGTGCGCGAGGAAACGCAGACGTTGCTGCTGACGAAACGGTCCACCGCGCTCAAGCATCATCCGGGGCAGGTGGCCTTTCCGGGTGGCAAGATCGATCCCGGCGATGATGGCCCCGTGGATGCGGCCCTGCGCGAGGCGCGCGAAGAGATCGGTCTGCCCGAAAGCCAGGTCGAGGTTCTGGGCACGCTGCCCCCCCACGAGACGGTGACCAGCTACGCCATGACGCCCGTTCTGGGCGTGCTGCGGGGTGATTTCACACCCGTGATCGAGGTTGGTGAAGTGTCCGAAGCGTTCGAAGTCCCGTTTCACCATGTCATCGACCCGTCGCGTTTTCATATCGAACGCCGCCACTGGCGCGGAACGGAACGGCGTTATTATACCGTGACCTACGGCCCTTATTACATCTGGGGCGCGACCGCCCGCATTCTTGCCGCCCTGTCCGACCGGATCGCCCGATGACCCGGATTGATGCGCCGTGGTTGACGGACGCCGCAGCGCAGCAGGTTTGCGCCATGCTGACAGACGCAGGTCACCAGGCGTGGTTCGTGGGTGGCTGCGTGCGCAACGCGCTGTTGGGCGAACCGGTGTCCGATCTCGATATCTCGACCGACGCCCACCCCGCGCGGGTGATCGCGCTGGCAAAGGCGGCAGGCCTGAAACCGGTGCCGACGGGCATCGATCATGGGACCATCACGGTGGTGGTCGATGGCCACCCTTTCGAGGTGACGACCTTCCGCAAGGACGTTGAGACCGACGGTCGCCGCGCCGTCGTGGCCTTTGCCGATACAATGGATGACGACGCGCGCAGGCGCGACTTTACCATGAACGCGCTCTACGCGGACCGCACGGGGCAGGTGGCCGACCCGTTGGGCGGCTTACCTGACCTGATGGCGCGGCAGGTCCGGTTCATCGAAGACGCCGACCGTCGTATCAAGGAAGATTACCTGCGCATCCTGCGGTTCTTTCGGTTTCACGCGTGGTACGGTCGCGACGATATCGATGCGGACGGGTTGTCGGCCTGCGCGATGAATTCTGCTGGAATAGAGTCTCTTTCGCGCGAACGCGTCGGGCAGGAAATGCTGAAACTGCTGTCCGCCCCCGACCCCGCGCCGGCCCTTGCCGCGATGCAGGCCAGTGGCGTGCTGCACCGTGTCTTGCCGGGGGCCGATGCCGTCCCTGTCGCGGTGCTGGTTCACCTTGAAGGCGGGGTGGGCGTTTTGCCTGACCCCATCCGCCGCCTTGCCGCGCTGGGCGGCCAAGACGTGACAGAGCGCTTGCGCCTATCCAAGGCTGATGACAGGCGGCTAGAAAAGCTGAGGGACACAGATGCTTCTCCCGCAATGCTTGGCTACCGTTTCGGTGCCGATACTGCGCGGGACCGGCTATTGGTGTTATCCGCTGTGCTTGGTCAAACGCTCCCCCCCGACGATATCGCGGCGGCGAAGCATGGCGCAGCGCAGATCTTTCCGCTCAAGGCGGCAGACCTGATGGATCGTTACCAAGGACCCGCGCTGGGCAAGGCGCTGAACGAGGCGGAAAACCGTTGGTTAGAGTCTGATTTCACACTGACCAAGGACGACCTGCTTGCCTGAGGTGACGCTTCTGGCGTTCGTCTTCGTCGGCCTCTTTTCACCGGGGCCGAACGTCATCCTGCTTACGGCGTCCGGTGCCCGCTTCGGGTTTCGTGCCACCCTCCCGCATATTTTCGGCGTCGCCTTCGGGGTCGGCGTCACTTCCGGCCTCACCGGTTTGGGTATTGGCACGTTGCTTCTGGCGCAGCCGCGCTTCACGCTGGTTCTCAAGCTGCTGGCCTGCGGCTGGCTGCTGTGGATGGCCTACAAGCTGTGGACCTCTGGCCCTGCCGGTCGCCGGTCGCACGACCGCCCGTTCACCTTTGTCGAGGCGGTGTTGTTCCAGTGGGTGAACCCCAAGGTCTGGGCCGTTGCCCTGTCGGCCACCGCCTTTGTCGCGACGTTGCCGCCCGCGACGCAGGCCACGCAGCTTGCGCTGTCCTTCAGCGGTATCAACCTTGGCGTCTGCCTGTTCTGGACCGGCGCGGGTGCCGTGCTGGCGTTCCTGCTGAACACGCCACTGGCATGGCAGATCTTTACGAAAGTGATGGCCGCCGCCCTTGTCATTTTCTCGGGTCTCGTGTTCATCTGACCGGCTCGGGCAGGCCCGCCCGACTCAGCCAAGGCGACAGGTCCGTGCTGCGTTATTTCGAAAATATGGTCGATCCCTATACGCCGTATAAGGAAACCGACACGCCACCGACGCGGCTTTTGCCGTTCCTTTTGGCGTATTCGACACCCTTCAAGCGTATCTTCTGGATCACCGGCGGCATGTCCATCGTGGTCGCCGCCGTCGAGGTCTGGCTGATCGCCTACATGGGCGCGCTGGTCGACAAGATGGGCGAGGCGGATCGCGCGACCTTCTGGGGCGACCAGGGGATCGAGCTTTTGGTGGTCGCGCTGTTCATCCTGCTGGTGCGTCCTGCGATCCAGATCTATCAGGTCGCGCTTCTCAACAACGCGATCCTGCCGAACTTCGGCACGCTGGTCCGCTGGCGGGCGCACCGGCAGGTGCTGCGCCAGTCCGTCGGCTGGTTCGAGGATGATTTCGCGGGCCGCATTGCCAACCGCATCATGCAGACGCCCCCCGCCGCAGGCGAGGTGGTGTTTCAGGTCTTCGACGCGATCACCTTTGCCATCGCCTATATCATCGGAGCGGCTGTCTTGCTGATCGACGCCGATCCACGCCTGCTGATCCCGCTTCTGGTGTGGTTCCTGCCCTACATGGTGCTGCTGCGCTGGGTCATCCGGCGCATCGGGCCCGCGTCGAAGCGGGCGTCGGATGCGCGGTCGGCCGTCACCGGGCGCGTCGTGGACAGCTATACCAACATCCATTCGGTCAAGATGTTCGCGCATCACGACCTTGAAGTCGGCTATGCCAGGACGGCCATCGAACGGGCGCGCCAGACCTTTCAGGTCGAGATGCGGCTCTTTTCCTACATGGACCTCGGGTTGGTGGTGCTGAACGGCGTGTTGATCGTCGGTGTCGTGGGCTACGCGCTGTTTCTGTGGCAGGGCGGCTTGGCCACGATCGGTGTGGTCGCGGCGGCCACCGCGCTGACGCTGCGTCTGAACGCCATGAGCGGCTGGATCATGTGGGCCGTGTCGAACTTTTTCCAGAACTTGGGGATCGTGGCGGAGGGCATGGAAACCATCGCCCAGCCGATCCGCCTGAAGGACAAGCCCGATGCCGTGCCGCTTGTCGTGCAGGACGGCGCGGTCGGGATCGAAAACCTGACCCACCACTACGGCAAGTCGAAAGGCGGAATCGACGGGATCACCCTGCAGGTCAAACCGGGCGAAAAGGTCGGCCTTGTCGGGAAGTCCGGGGCAGGAAAATCGACCCTGATCAAGCTTCTTTTGCGGTTTTATGATGCCGAAGGCGGTCGCATCACGATCGACGGTCAGGACATCGCGGATGTGACGCAGGACAGCCTGAGGCGTGCCATCGGCATGGTGCAGCAGGACTCCGCGCTCTTGCACCGGTCCGTGCGCGACAATATCCTTTACGGCAATCCCGATGCCACCGACGACCGGATGGTCGCCGCCGCGCGCCAGGCGCAGGCGCACGACTTCATCCTCGAACTTGAGGATTCCGAAGGGAACAAAGGCTACGAGGCAAAGGTTGGCGAAAGGGGCGTCAAGCTGTCGGGCGGGCAACGCCAGCGGATCGCGCTGGCACGGGTCATCCTCAAGGATGCGCCGATCCTGCTTCTGGACGAAGCGACATCGGCACTGGATTCCGAGGTCGAAGCCGCAATTCAAACCACGCTGGAAGGCATGATGGAAGGAAAGACCGTGATCGCCATTGCACACCGCCTGTCGACCATCAGCCACATGGACCGCATCATCGTCATGGATGACGGTCGGATCATCGAAGACGGCAGTCACGATGATCTGTTGGCGGCCAACGGCCAGTACGCCCGCTTCTGGACCCGCCAGTCGGGCGGTTTTATCGGACAGGATGCCGCTGAATGAAATTGATGAACCCGATCCCGCCATTCGCCCACGCGGACACGCCGCCACCCGACACGCTTCTGGCCTTTCTGCGCTGGGCGTTTCGGGGTGGGTTTCGCGTCATTTCGCTGGGTGCGCTGATCTCTGTCTTCGCCGGGGTGCTCGAGGTCGTGACGGCCCTGATCCTCGGGCTTGTGATCGATGCGGCACTGGCGGGCGAGGCGGGTGGCTTCTTCAACGAAAACCTGTGGCTGATCGCGGGGGTCTGCGCCTTTTTCCTGCTGTTGCGTCCCGTGACCCTTGGCATCGCGGGGGTGCTGCAATCGGTGATGATCGAACCGCCGATCTTCACGCTGATCCTGTCGCGGCTTTACCGGCACACGCTGGGGCAGTCGGTCAGTTATTTCGACGACGATTTCGCAGGCCGTATCAGTCAGAAGCAAATGCAGGCGGCCCGCGCGGGCACACAGCTGGTGGTCGAATTCGTCCATACCATCGTCTTCGCGCTCGCCTCGCTGGTGGGGTCGATCTTCCTTGTCTTCACGCTCGATATCTGGCTGGCGGCGCTGATGGCGGTCTGGGTTGCGGCCTACGTTCTGCTGATCCGCTATTTCATGCCCAGGATTCGCAAGTGGTCGAAAGCCAAGGCCAGCACCCGCGCCATGGTGACCGGGCAGGTCGTGGATACGATCACCAACATCAAGACGGTCAAGCTGTTCGCCCACGATTCATACGAGGATCGCACGGCGCTTGAAGCGATGGACAAGTTCCGCGTCGCCGCCATCGACTATGGCTGGACCGCGGCGAGCTTCCGGTTCTGGCTGATGGCGCTGGCGGGCATTCTGCCGCTGCTGCTGGTGGGTGCGACACTGGTCATGTGGACCAACGGCGCCACGACAGCAGGCGCCATCGCCGCGACGGGGGCGATCTCGCTGCGGCTGGCGCAGATGACCGGCTGGGTCAGTTTCACGCTGATGACGATGTATGCCAACGTGGGCGAGCTTGAGGATGCGATCCGCACGCTGTCGCCGCATCACACCCTGGTCGACCAGCCGAACGCAAAAGAGCTGGTGGTTTCGAATGCCGAAATCCGGATGACCGATCTGACCTTCACCTACGGGGGCGGAAAGGGCGGCATCACCGACCTGAACCTGACCATCGCCGGTGGCGAAAAGATCGGCATCGTGGGTGCGTCGGGTGCGGGCAAATCCACGCTGCTGTCGCTGTTGCTGCGGCTCTACGAACCCGAAGGCGGCACGATCGAGATCGACGGTCAGGACATTCAGGCCGTCACGCAGGAAAGCCTGCGCCGGCAGATCGGAATGGTCACGCAGGAAACCGCGATGTTCAACCGCTCGGCCATGGCCAACATCCGCTATGGCAAGCCCGATGCTGACGATCACGACATCTACGAAGCGGCCCGCCGTGCGGAAGCGGACGACTTCATCGGTGACCTGTCCGACTTTGCCGGCCGCGAAGGCTATGACGCGCACCTTGGTGAACGCGGGGTCAAGCTGTCGGGCGGCCAACGCCAGCGCATCGCCATCGCGCGGACCATCCTGAAAGACGCACCGATCCTCGTTCTGGACGAAGCGACATCGGCGCTCGATTCCGAGGTGGAAGCGGCGATTCAACAGGCTCTCGAGACGATCATGGAGGGCAAGACGGTCATTGCCATCGCTCACCGTCTGTCCACGCTGGCACGGATGGACCGGATCATCGTTCTGGAAGACGGCCAGATCGTCGAACAGGGCGCGCACCACGACCTGCTGCGGCAGGACGGGCTTTACGCGCGCTACTGGAACCGGCAGTCAGGGGGCTTCATCGACGTTCAGGAAGCTGCCGAATGACGACCCAGATCGTTGGACTGACACACACCGGCCTTGGCCGCACCGCCGAGGGCGACTTTCTGCCCCGTGTGCTGCCCGGCGAAACGGTCGAACCCGCCGATCCGCCGCGCATCGTCACACCGTCGACCGATCGTGTGAAACCGCCCTGCCGCCATTTCAAAAGCTGCGGGGGCTGTGCCATGCAGCATGCCTCGGACGGCTTCGTCGCGGGCTGGAAACAGGATGTCGTGGTGCGGGCACTGTCGGCGCAGGGCCTCGCTCCGCCGTTCCGCCCGATCTATACCTCGCCGCCGCAATCACGCAGGCGGGCGAAGTTCTCGGGCAAGCGCACGAAGGGCGGTGCGCTGGTCGGCTTTCATGCGCGCGGCTCTGGCACGGTTATCGCGATCCCCGACTGCCACTTGCTGACGCCGGGTCTGATGGCGGCGATCCCGGCCTGCGAGGCGCTGACCGTGCTGGCGGCCTCGCGCAAGTCCGAAGTGGCCATGACGGTCACCGACAGCGTATCGCCGGCCTCTCGAACCGGATGAATTGCGCTATGACGCCGCTGTGATCGACCCGCCGCGTGCGGGTGCCGAGGCACAGATCAACAGGCTTGCCGCGTCCGATATCCCCTTCATTTCAATGGTGTCCTGCAATCCCGTCACTTTTGCGCGCGACGCCAGAACGCTGACGCAGGCTGGCTACACGCTGGACTGGGTGCAGGTCGTGGACCAGTTTCGCTGGGCCGCTCACGTGGAAGTGGTGGCTTCCTTCACACGGTCGTGATCCCAGCTGCATTAAGTATCTTGGTGAAGCGCCCCGCTATGCCGTAGAGATGTTGAAAGGCGGCTCTAGACCGACGGGTGGGGACATGGGACTTTCGCGCAGGCTTTTCCTAATAGGCGGTATCGGGGCGTTTCTGACGGCCTGTTCCGACAAATTCAAAACCTACAACGGCCCTGACGTCACGAAGATTCAGGTCTTCAAAGGCGCGCGGACGATGCAACTGCTGCACCAGAACGTGCAGTTGAAATCCTACAAGTTCGAACTCGGCTTCGCGCCTGCGGGTCACAAGATCCAGCGCGGCGATGGCAAGACCCCCATCGGGCTTTACAAGATCGACCGCCGCAATCCCGAAAGCGCCTATCACCTGTCCATCGGCATTTCCTATCCCGATGTCGAAGATCGTGCGCGCGCCGCTGCATTGGGTGTGAATCCCGGGGGCGATATCTTCATCCACGGCACGCCGCGCGAAAAGCTGGGCCAGCGCGATTGGACATGGGGCTGTATCGCGGTCAAGAACCACGAGATGGAAGATATCTACGCAATGGTCAAAAACGGCACGCCCATCGCCATTTTCGACTGAGCGCGGCGAACAGCCTTAAATCGTACCCGGCACCGGCATCGGCGACTGGATCGCCTGATCGGTTCCCATATTGAGCGTCCACCACAGTTTGCCCGCGTCCTCCTGGTGCCAGGAAAAGCCCATGCGGCGCGCGTCGGGATCAAGGATCACGGTGCGCGTGCTGGTGTTTTCCATCCATGCGGCCAGCGTCTGCAGTTCGGTCTCGTAGCTTTCCGAGATGTTCTCGCCAAGCATCCGCCCACGGAACCCGGCGCGCCGCGCACGGTCCAGCGGTGACGATCCGTCCGACCCGAACATCCAGGGTCTGTTCTGGTTCGCCATGTCCAGTGAATGTGTCGCGGCGGCGGCTGTCAGTTGCGGGTCAAGCTGCACCGGTGTCACGCCCGCCGCCTGCCGCAGCGTGTTGACGCTGTCCAGCATCCTGAACTTGATGTCGTCAGCATCATCCGGCCCGATATTGTAGCGTTGCGGCAGTGGCAGCCCGTCCGGTCCGATCCGGTTGGATACGTCCGCGGCACAGCCTGCCACAGCCAAGGCGCCCAGCCCCAAAAGAATGTTGCGTCGGTCCATCTCTACTCACTTGTCAAGTTATCAAGGGGTCTTAGTCTCAAACCCGGGACGTTTCAAATACAACCGGGCGGAAGGCCGCCGTGTTGACCGAAGTGTGAAACATTTGCCAACGAACTTCTGCTGTTACGCGCTTTTGGCCAGTTTCTCCTGGTCGGATTCCAATTTGCCGGACAACAGGAAACTCAACACGACCAGCGGCAGGATGACACCGAAGGTCCAGCGCAGGCCTGCATATTCCGCCACGAAACCCAGCAGCGGCGGGCCCAGCAGGAACGCGATAAAGGAAAACTGGGCCAGCGCCGCCACATTGATCGCCGACGGGCGGTCCGTCCGTTGTGCTGCCGCCGACATGGCCAGCGGGAACATGACGCCGGTGCCGCCCCCGATGAGGGCAAAGCCCAGAAGCCCGACCAAAGGCGTTGGCGCAAGAAAAACGAAAAGAACCCCAAGGGCCATCGCGCCTTGCATGAAACGGGCGATTCGCACGGGGTTGAAACGTTCCACGTAGGTATCCGCGAAAAACCGGACAAGCGCCTGACTTCCGGCGGTCACGGCGACGGCCAGACCCCCCATGATCGCCAGTGTGTCGAACTCTTCCGACATGTAGACGGCCGACCAGTCGAAGGACCCGCCTTCGAGCAGCATCGCCGACAGGGACACCCCCACCAGCGCCAGAATGCCCAAGCTTGGCCTTGCGACCAAGGGCGCCTTGTCCGTGTTGTCGGTGCCGCGTTTGGCGGCAGGCTCGAAGTCCCTGAGAAAGTACCAGACCGCCACAAGGGTAATGGGAAGCACCAGTCCAAGCTGCCACTGTGGCGAAACGCCCAGCTGCGCCATGAGCGCCCCGAACAACCCTGCGCCGAAGAATCCGATGCTCCAGAACGCGTGAGACCGGTTCATGATGCGGCGGCCCATCGCCGCCTCGGTCCGGTCGGCTTCGATATTCACGACGATTTCGATCGCACCGATCATGACACCGGCGGGAATCAGCATCAGGAACAGCGCCAGCGGGCCGGTGGCGTGAATGGCGATGGCATAGATCAGGGCCATCACCGGCAGGGCGATCAACAGCGCCAGCCGGTTCCCCAGACGTTCGATCACAGGGGCGCCCAATGTCAGCGAGATCATCGTCCCGACCGGTGCGCCGACCAGTGCGAGGCCCAGCGCGCCTTCGCCGATCCCCATCTCGGCCTTCACGGCAGGCAACCGGGTGAACAGTTGTCCAAGGATAAAGGAGTAGATTGCGAAAGCCGCAAAGACCCGCCGGTGCGGAAGAAGAAAGAATGACGACGACATGGAAAAGGCCTTGCTTGTGATCGCGGCACATAACCACGGTTGCCGGGGAAGGCCAATGCCCGCCATCATCGCGTTTCAGGACTGAAACGCGCCCGTTGGACACTCGGGGAGAGACGTGTAGTTAACTGTTTTTAAAGACTTATCTTCCCCATGGGGAAGGTCACTCTGTATGAACCCAGCCGGTCAGATTGCGGTCGATCACGCCGCACAGTGCGTGAATATGTGCCGCGTCGTCGTTGAGGCAGGGAATATAGGTGAAATGTTCGCCACCGGCTTCCTCGAAGCTTTCCTTG
Source organism: Loktanella sp. (assembly GCA_020201155.1). GTDB lineage: Bacteria > Pseudomonadota > Alphaproteobacteria > Rhodobacterales > Rhodobacteraceae > JAIVHI01. The sequence goes on from JAIVHI010000018.1 coordinate 15,048, forward strand.
ATCTCTTCGTTGATCTCTTCCAGCGTCTCGATGCAGTCGGCGGAAAAGGCGGGGGCGCAGACGGCGATGTTGGTCTTGCCGTCTTCCTTGGCCAGTCGCGCGACCTCTTCCACGGTGTAGGGTTTCAGCCATTCCTCGGGGCCAAAGCGGCTTTGGAAGGTGGTCTTGATCTGGGTGTCGTCCCAGCCCAGCCGTTCTTTCAGCAAGCGCGTCGTTTTCTGGCACTGGCAGTGGTAGGGATCGCCTTCGCGCAGATAGCGTTCCGGGACACCGTGGTAGGAACACACAAGGATCTCCGGCTTGGTCTCCGCCGCGGCATAGGCCCGTTCGATGGACTGGGCCAGTGCGTCGATATAGGCGGGATCTTCGAAATAGGGCTCTACGACGCGGGCGATGGGCTGCCACTTTTCCTTCATCAGCGCGCGGAAGAACTGGTCGTTCGCGGTGGCCGAGGTGGCACCGGCATAGTGCGGATAGAGCGGGAAGAACAGGATGCGGCGGCAGCCGGCCTCGACCATCTCGCGCACCTTGGACACGGTGGACGGGTTGCCGTAGCGCATGCAGAAATCGACCATCACGCTGTCGCCGTAGCGTTCGGCCATATTGGCGCGGATCGCTTCGGTCTGGGATTTGGTGATCGTCAGCAGCGGGCTTTCGTCGGCCTCTTCGTTCCAGATCGACTTGTAGGCCGCGCCGCTGGTGAAGGGGCGCTTGGACAGGATGACACCCTGCAGCAGGGGTTGCCACAACCATGCGGAATAATCGACCACGCGCTTGTCCGACAGGAATTCGTTGAGATAGCGCCGCATCGACCAATAGTCTGTCCCGTCAGGCGTGCCGAGGTTGGCCAGCAGGATGCCCACACGGTCCGGCGCGATGGCGGGATGATCCGCTGGCGCGTGGACGGGGCATTGCGGGGCGCGGGTCGGCGTATCTGACATGCTGTTCATCTTATTCTTCCTGCAGGGTTTGCCCCCCGAAACACCCGGCCAGCAGCAACCCGTCGGGCCGCAGCGCACGACGGCACTGCACAAGCTGGCCGACCGGGTCGTTGGCCCAGTGCAGCGCCATTGCGTGGATCACCAGATCGCGGGATTGCGTCTCGAGCGCGAGGGTCTCGGCGTCTTCGACCACCATCGCATCCGGAAACCGGTTCTGCCAGAAGGCCGGGTGTCCGGTGACGATCGCCACGTCTGTAAACGTCCTGTTAATCTCTCTCAGTCTTTCATCGACCTCGTCTGCAAGGGCGGCATGCAGAAACAGGGCGTCCGACATAGCGCGGCGGCGGTGCCGCGTCAGGGTTGCGCGGTCTGTCAGGGCGGGCTGTTGGTTCATGAGGGCTGATGTAGGGGGCTGAACTGGTATTGCAAAGCGTCATAAGGGCGATTTACCCGCCGCAGTGCCTGTCTTGCGAGGAACAGACGGCGGAAGAGCTGGGGTTGTGCCCTGCGTGTTGGCGGGAAACGGCCTTTATTCGCGGGCTGGCCTGCGGGTCTTGCGGGCAACCCTTGATGGGCGAAAGCGACGGGACCGTCCTGCAATGCGACGATTGCCTGACCATCGCCAGACCATGGGCGCGGGGCGTTGCGGCCCTGCGATACGAGGGGGTGGGGCGCAAACTGGTGCTGGGGCTGAAGCACGCGGACCGGACCGACCTCGCCCCGGCGCTGGGCCAGTGGCTTGCGCGGGCGGCGGATGCGGCTTTGTCACAAGACACCGTGATCGTGCCTGTGCCGCTTCACTGGCGGCGTCTTCTGAAACGGCGCTACAATCAGTCCGCGTTGCTGGCGCATGCGATGGGCCGTCAGACCGGCCTGACCGTGGTGCCGGACGCGCTGATACGCCGCAAGGCGACACCGCCGCTGGAAGGCCGCAGCCGCACTGCGCGGTTCGAAACCTTGCAGGACGCCATCGCACCCCACCCGAAACGGGGCAAGGCGATGCAGGGCAAACCGGTGCTGCTGGTCGACGACGTGATGACCTCGGGCGCCACCTTCGCCGCCGCGACCGAGGCTTGCCTTGCCGCGGGTGCGCTGTCGGTGTGCGTTGCCGCACTGGCCCGCGTCGGCAAAGATACCTAGATAGAGAGGGTCATTGCATAAAGGAGCCTTACCATGGCGACCGTCGAACTTTACAGCCGCCCGACCTGCGGGTTTTGCCACATGGCCAAACGTCTCTTGACCGACAAGGGCATCAGTTTCTCCGAAGTGAACATCACCGCCCAGCCCGAGAAACGGGCCGAGATGATCCAGCGCGCCAACGGTGGATCGACCGTGCCGCAGATTTTCATCGACGGGACGCATGTCGGTGGCTGCGACGATCTGTTCGCGCTGGAACGTGCAGGAAAGCTTGATCCGCTTCTGACCGCATGAAGGTCGGCGTCCTGCAACTGACCGCGTCGGACGACCCGGCGGCAAATCTGGCCGTCACGCGCGCCATGGTGCGCGACGCGGCGGGGCAGGGCGCGACGCTGATCTGCACCCCCGAGGTGACGAACTGCGTCAGCATGAACCGGGGGCGGCAGGCCGAGGTGCTGCATCATGAAGGTGACGATCCGACGCTGGAAGCGTTGCAGCAGGACGCGCAGACGCTGGGCATCTGGATCGCGCTGGGGTCGCTGGCTCTGAAGACGGATGATGCGGATGGCCGCTTTGCGAACCGGTCCCTTCTGATCGGCCCCGATGGTGCTGTCGCCGCGCGCTACGACAAGATACATATGTTCGACGTGCAGATATCCGAAACGGAAACCTACCGCGAATCTGCAGGTTACCGCCCCGGTGACAGGGCGGTTCTGGCGAAAACGCCCCAAGCGGCGCTGGGCCTGTGCATCTGCTACGATATGCGCTTTGCACCCTTGGCCCTTGATCTGGCGCGGGCCGGGGCGGACATGTTGCTCTATCCGTCGGCGTTTGCGCCCGACACAGGTGCCGCGCATTGGGAGACGTTGCTGCGTGCGCGGGCCATCGAGACCGGGTGTTTCGTCGTCGCTGCGGCCCAGACCGGCACGCATCCGGCGACGGCAGGCAAGCAGCGCCGCACCCACGGTCACAGCCTGATCGTCAGCCCCTGGGGCGAGGTGTTGCTGGATGCCGGGACCGGTCCGGGCGTTCATGTCCTTGATCTGGATATGGAACAGGTGGCACAAACCCGCAGACGCATCCCATCCCTAGGCCATTTCAGACCCTATGACGCGCCCTGAGTCCAAACCTGATCCCGCCGATCCCATCGCGGTGTCGCTGTTCAGCGAGATCCTGACGGTCGATCAGCTGGCGCGGAACAGGGTGGCGCGGGCAATGCCGAAGGGGATGGAGCTGTCGCAGTTCTCGGTGCTCAACCATCTTGCGCATGTGCAGATCGAACGGACCCCCGCGCAACTGGCGCAGACCTTTCACCTGACGCGCGGGGCGATGACGAACACGCTGCACAAGCTGGAATGGCAGGGATGGATCCACATCCGCCCCGACTGGGAGGACGGGCGGCGCAAGCTTGTTTCGATCTCGCCCGCCGGCATCGCGGCACGGGACGCCGGCGTCGCCGTGATCGCCCCGCTGATCGCCGAGGTGGTCAAGGAAATCGGCGTCGAAAAGGTGCGTTCGATCCTTCCCGTCCTGCGAGAGTTGCGCACGAAACTGGCAGAGACCGGGCTTTGATCCGGTGAGCTTGTTTCAAAGGGGCACTACACGATCCTGAGGACCCCGCAAGAGCCCGATTTCTGGTTCGGTAACGCCATTCTTTTGCATTTGCCACCCAAGAGTGAAACGGCGGATGATCTGATCGCTTTGTCGCGCGCTGCCTTTCCGAATGCCGCCCATGTCTGTCTGCAATGGGACGTGCCGGATATGTCACTGCCGCAGGAAATCGTGGCTGACCTCACTCTGCAGGGCTTTGATGTCGATGTGAGCGATACGCTCGTTCTGAACGAGCCTTTGGCACGCCCCGCTTTGCCAGACGGATTGCGCGTCGCTGCGCTTGCGACCGAAAACGATTGGGCGCAGTCCCTTGCGCTGGGCATGGAGATTGCGGTCGAGGATGGCTACGATCCTGTCTTGCATCGACCCTACCTTGCGCAAAGTGTCGAAGGTCAGCGTCGACGGATACGGGATGGGCGTGGGGCTTGGTTCGGTGTCTTCGCCGGTGATCTATTGGTGGCACAAATGGGCGTGTTTCACGACGGAAAATTGATTCGCTATCAACAGGTGGAAACCCGTGCGACCCACCGCCGCGGGGGTATCTGCGCGGCTTTGCTGGGTCACGCCGGGGCTTGGGCGATGGGACGGGCACCTGATGCCAAGGTGGTGATCGTCGCTGATGCAGATGGACCGGCGGGGCGGATTTACCGTCGCGCCGGGTTTGCATTGGTCGAAAAGCTGACCTCGGCAGTCAACGGGGCCTATGCTCCGGGTTTCAGCGCTGCCGTGACATAGTTGACCGACAGGTCGCGGTCCGAGATCGACCATGTAAAGCGCAGGAAGTCGAAGACGTAGCCCTTGCGGTCCACAGGCTGCATGCCGGCCTTCTCGATCAGGTCGAACAACTCGTCGGGGGTGATGAACTTGTTCCATTCATGCGTGCCTTTGGGCAGCCAGCGCATGACGTATTCCGCGCCCACGATCGCCATCGCAAAGCTCTTGGGGTTGCGGTTGATGGTCGAACACAGGTGCAGCCCGCCGGGCTTCAAAAGGTCGCAGCAGGCGGTC
>JAIVHI010000304.1 GCA_020201155.1 Loktanella sp.
GCCAGCCTTACATCAGCCGATGATCTCGTTCAGCGTGGGGGAAGGCCGCATCACCGCAGCCGTCTTGTCCGGATCGCCATGGAAATAGCCGCCCAGCTCGACGGGTTTGCCAGCCCCTGCCTTCAGCTCGGACAGGATGGTGTCGGCGTTGTCGGCCAGCGCCTTGGCGACAGGTTCGAACGCGGTGGCCAGTTCGGCATCATCGGACTGGTTCGCCAAGGCCTCGGCCCAGTAAAGCGCAAAGTGGAAGTGGCTGGCGCGATTGTCGTCCTGACCGACCTTGCGGCCCGGGCTTTTCCCCTCGGACAGCAGCTTTTCGGTCGCGACGTCCACGGCGTTGCCCAAAACCTTGGCCTTCGCCGTGCCGACAAAGCGCAGGGATTCGCCCAGCGCGCAGAACTCGCCAAGGCTGTCCCAGCGCAGATGGTTTTGCTCCATCAGTTGCTGGACATGCTTGGGGGCCGAGCCGCCAGCGCCGGTCTCGAACAGCCCGCCGCCCTGCATCAGCTTGACGACCGACAGCATCTTGGCCGAGGTGCCGACTTCGAGGATCGGGAACAGGTCGGTCAGGTAGTCGCGCAGCACATTGCCGGTGACCGCGATGCAGGTCCGGCCTTCGCGGATTTCCTCGAAGGATGCGCGGGTGGCAGGCGTCGGGGCCATGATCTCGAACTTGTCGGCCACGCCCTTGGCCTCAAGCGCGGGTTTGACGTAAGCCAGCAGCTCGCGGTCGTGGGCACGGTCCGCATCCAGCCAGAAAATGGCACGGCAGTTTTCGGCGGCCTGCCGTTCAATCGCCAGTTCGATCCAGTTCTCGATCGGCGCCTTCCTGGCAGAGGCCAGACGCCAGATGTCGCCCGCTTCGACCTCGTGCGACATCAGGACGGTGTCGCCGTCCATCACGCGCACGGTGCCGGTCTCCGCGATTTCGAAGGTGGTCGGGTGCGAGCCGTATTCCTCGGCCTTTTGCGCCATCAGGCCCACGTTCTGCACCGAGCCTGCCGTCGACGGGTCGAGCGCGCCGGTTTCCTTGAAGTAGTCGATGCTTTCCGCATAGACGCCCGCGTAGGAGCTATCGGGGATGACGCAGGTCGTATCTGCTTCCTCACCTTCCGGCCCCCAGCCCTTGCCGCCCGCGCGGATCACGGCAGGCATCGAGGCGTCGATGATGACATCGGACGGCACGTGCAGGTTGGTGATGCCCTTGTCCGAGTTCACCATGTAAAGCGGTGGACGGTTTGCCAGCGCCTCGTCGATTTCCCGCAGGATCGCATCCCCTTCGGGCAGTTCGGCGATCCGCGCCTTCATGGCACCCAGACCACCGTTGGGGTCGATGCCGTTCTCGCGGAAGGTGTCGCCATGCTTGGCGAAGACGGGCGCCAGATAGGCGCGGACGCCGTGCCCGAAGATGATCGGGTCAGAGACCTTCATCATCGTGGCCTTCAAGTGCAACGAAAACAGCGTGCCGTCATCGGCCACATCGCTGATCGTCTGTTCGTAGAATTCGCGCAGGGCACGGACGGACATGAACGTGCTATCGACGATGGTGCCTGCGGGCATCTTCAGCCCCTCTTTCAGCACCGTCACGCCCGATCCGGTGTCCAGTTCGATGCGCAGCGTCGCGTCACCGTCCAGCGTCACGGATTGTTCGTTCGACCGGAAGTCGTTGCGCCCCATCGTGGTGACGCGCGTTTTGCTGTCCGATTTCCACTCGCCCATGCTGTGCGGGTGCGCCTTGGCAAAGGCCTTGACGGCGGCGGGCGCGCGGCGGTCGGAATTGCCTTCGCGCAGGACGGGGTTCACCGCCGACCCCTTGATCGCGTCGTAGCGCGTGCGGGCATCCTTTTCGGCATCGGTCTGCGGGTCTTCGGGGTAATCCGGCAAGGCATAGCCCTGCGCCTGAAGCTCGCGCACCTTCATCGACCTTTGTGTATATGATCTTGGCCATCGGTCCGTCCCTTTGAACTGTTCCTTTGAATTTCAAATACCGGCAATGTATACCGTCGTCTACCGAAACCCGCCCATCTGCCGGAGCTGCATTGCGATCAAAGCGCTGCGATGATCTCTCCCGCGACCCGCCGCGCCTTGGCGTCCATCGCCAGCACATCGTCCAGCGACATGTCGACCATGGGGGCCGCTTCGGGCATCAGGCGGTCGAGCGTTTCCTCGACCACCTCGGCCATTTGCAAGAACCCCAACCCGCCGTCGATGAACCCGTCCAGCGCCCTCTCCTTGGCTGCATTGAAGACGGCGCCCGCCAGACCGCCAGCGTCGATCACGTCCCGTGACAGGCGCAGGGCGGGGTGACGCGCCTCGTCGGGGTCGCGAAAGGTCATCCGACCGATCTTCACGAGGTCCAGCCGTTCGACCGGCAAGTGACGCCGATCCGGCCAGTTCAGCGCATAGCCGATGGCGTGACGCATGTCGGGGGGGCCGACGTGGGCCATCAAGCCGCCATCCCTGAACCCGACCAAGGCATGAATCAACGATTCAGGATGTATCACCACCTCGATCTGGGCCGAGGACAGGCCGAACAACTCCTTGGCCTCGATCAGCTCCATCGCCTTGTTGAACAGCGTCGCACTGTCGATCGTGATCCGCTGTCCCATATCCCAGTTGGGGTGTGCCGATGCCTCGGCCAGGGACGCGGTCTTGAGTTTGTCGAGCGGCCAGTCACGGAAAGCGCCGCCCGACGCGGTGATGATGACCCGCTCGATATCCGCGGTGTCTTCCCCGACAAGCGCTTGGAAAATCGCGGAATGTTCGCTGTCCACCGGCAGGATCGTGGCCCCCGAGGCGCGCGCGCGCGCCAGCAAGAGCGGCCCGGCGCAGACAAGGCTTTCCTTGTTGGCCAGCGCCAGTGTCGCACCGGTGCGCACCGCCTCCAACCCCGGTTCGAGCCCTGCAGCCCCGACGATGCCGGACATGACAAGGTCGGCAGGGCGCGACGCGGCTTCCAGCAGCGCCTTGTGTCCGGCCGCGGCTTCGACGCCGGTCCCGGCCAACAGATCGCGCAGGTCCTGCAGCCTGTCCTCATGGGCCGTGACCGCAAGCTGCGCCCCCAGCCGTCGCGCGTCAGCCGCCAGTTGTTCGACGTTGTGCCCACCCGTCAGGGCGACGGTCTGAAAATCATCCGGCGACCGGTCGATCAGGTCGATGGTATTCTGGCCGATCGACCCGGTGGCGCCGAGAATGGTAATCCGTTTCATGCAGGTCGCTGCCCCCGTCGATGCCCGTCACACCGATCTATCAGACCGGAACACGGGGCGCAGCCCACCAAATTAAGCCGGTCACGCGTGACCCGCATGGCGGGCCACGACCGGCGACATCACGGTCCCGGACGCGGGTCAGAGCAGAATGGCATCGGGCTTTCGGGCAGCCGGTCGGCCAAAGAGAAACCCCTGCATCGCGTTGCATCCCCTCTCGCGCAGCCATGTGACCTGATCGGCCTGTTCCACACCCTCGGCGACGACCCTCAGGCCAAGCTCTGAGGCAAGGTCGATGGTAGCCCCAAGGATCGCTGCGTCCTGATGCCGATGCGGCAGTCCAGACACGAAACTGCGGTCCAGTTTGACTTCGTGAATCGGAAGCGTCCGCAGTTGAAACAGCGACGAATAGCCCGTGCCGAAATCATCCAGCGACAGCGTCACGCCCATTTCGCGAAGGGCGTGGATGTTTTCGAGCGTCGTTTCATCCTCGTCCAGCACGGTTCTTTCCGTGATTTCGAGCGTCAGGCAGCCCGGATCGACCCCTGTGTAGGTCAGGATGTCGGCCACGGATTGCGGAAAGTGCCGTTGGCCGAACTGCTGCGGACTGACATTGGCGGCCATGCCAAGGCACTGCAAGGCACCGGCTTTCTTCATCCGGGCCAATTCCTTGCAGACCGTTTCGATCACCCAGATATCCAGTGTCAGCACGAAGCCGCAATCTTCGGCCACCGGAATGAACTGGTCCGGCGGAATGAAACTGCCGTCCGACAAGGGCCAGCGCGCCAGCGCTTCGTAGCCGACGATCTTGGGCCAAGGCTGCGAGACATCCACCTGCGGCTGATAGTGCAGCAACAAGTCACCTGTCTCGAAGGCTCTTGTCAGGTCCGCGACCTCAAGAGGGACCGCAGGCAAAACACTCATTGCGTTCGTCCTCTTGTTGGAACTCATAAGCGCGGGCGCGCTCCACCGGTCGCCATTAGGCATTTCATATGAACCATCCATGGTCAGGCCGCGACCACGCAATTACGGCCTTGGCGCTTGGCGCTGTAGAGCGCGTCGTCAGCCAGCGTCGTGATGGCAACGCCCGCTGCCTGCGTCGGATCAAGCGCTGCCAGCCCGACGCTTACAGTTACGTTTACCGCATTGGCACCATCGAAAAACGTTTCGGCTACCTTCCGCCGCATCCGGTCGGCCCAGATCTGGGCCGCCTCTATGTCGGTGTCGGGCAAAAGCACCGCGAATTCCTCGCCCCCAAGACGCGCGACAACATCGTTGCCGCGACATTGCGAAAACAGAAGTGACGCGAAATCACGCAGCACCCTGTCTCCGCATGGGTGACCCAGCGTATCGTTCACCCGCTTGAAGTGATCGATATCGATAAAGGCAACAGTCGCGACACCGTCAGTCCGGCGCAGACGCGCCAGCTCACGCTCAAGACCGGTCTCGAAGCTGCGCCGGTTCGGAAGCTGGGTCAGAAAATCCAGATTGGCTTCGCTGCGCAATTCCAACTGGTTCATGACAAGTTCGGCGCATTTGGTCACGATCTGGGCCTCTTGCGCGGTAAAGCGCCGGGGTTCGGTATCGAAAGCACAGATTGTGCCAAGATTATATCCGTCCGCAGTCGTCAAAGGTGATCCGATGTAGCAGCGCAGGTAGGGCGGCCCCGTCACGAATGGATTATCCCGCACGCGGGCATCCCGGTGCGTGTCCTCGATGATCAGCGGCTCGTATCTGCGGATCGCGATATCGCAAAAGGCCGCTTCTCTCGAGCATTCCTTTAGGTCAAGGCCTTGGCGGGCCTTGAGCAGTTGGGTGTCCTCGGTGATCAGGCTGACCGTCACCATCTCCATGCCGAGAATGAGTTTCAGCAATGCGGTGATGTGATCAAAGCTCGCTTCGGAGGTGATTGTCTGCGCGTCCAAGTGCTTTAGTGCCTGAATTCGACCGGTTTCATCGTGAAGTTTATGATGCTGCATGTTCATGGTTTGTTAAAGCTCCCATCTTGAAGAGGGTAAACGCGTGTCGGTTCGTCAGGGTCACCACGCGTTCGCTTTCAGGTAATCGATGTTCACCTCGGGCAGGATGTCTTCCAGCTGCGAGATCTCGGACATTTCCAGCAGATCGACCTGCACCAGCTTGGACTTGTTCAAAAGGATGGTTCCGTCGCGCAGCTGGAACGGAATGAAAGGACGGTCGTCGCAGAGCACGTCCAGAACCCTTTGGTTCTGGCTGACATGGACGCCGCCGAAGTGCTGGCTGCCATTTTCAAGCGTCACTTTGACCGGGACACAGTATTTCGGGTATTTCATGATC
>JAIVHI010000019.1 GCA_020201155.1 Loktanella sp.
AGGTTGACCTGATAGTGCTTGATCGAACCGTCCTCGACGCGCACGCTCTGCTCTTTGACCCAAGCCGAGGTCACATTGCGCAGGGTCTTTCCGGCACGTTCCACCCCCACCTTGACGGCGTCGTCAAAGCTGCTGGGCGAAGTGGCGGTGATTTCGGTGACGCGGGCGATGCTCATGATGTCATCCTCCATTTTAGGGTGAGGTGCCGGCGCTTTTATCCACGCGGCATAAGAAAAACCTCGCGCACGTCGTTTTGTTCCGATGCATTGAGCGCGTGCATGACGGCGCTGGCCACGTCTTCGGGTTGCAACTTGTCCGGCTTTTCTTCGTCGAAGAAGGGCGTGTTCACCATTCCGGGCGCGATGACGGTGCAGCGACCGCCCCATTCCTTCATCTCCTCGGCAAGGTTGCCGCCGTAGCCGTGCACGAACCACTTGGTGGCACCATAGACCGAGCCGGGCAAATGCACGCGACCGGCGGCAGAACCGGTCAGCACCATGTGGCCCTTGCTGGCATGCAGATGCGGCAGGGCGGCCTTGACGGTGCGCAGCAGCCCCTTGATGTTGAGATCGACGACGCTGTCCCATTCGTCGAGGTCGCCCTCTTCCGCACCGAAGGTATCCGTGCCCTTGCCCGCGTTGGCGTAGGCTGCGTTCACCTCGCCGAACTTGTCTTTCAGCTTGGCCAATGCGTCCTTCTGGGCGTCAAAGTCCATCACGTCGCCCGGAAAGGCGAGTGCCTGGTCACCGATTTCGTCGGCCAGCGCGTTCAGCTTGTCCTCGCTGCGGGCGAACAGGCCGACGTTCCAGCCGGTTTCGGCGGCGGCCCGCGCGGTCGCGGCACCAATTCCGCTGGATGCGCCCGTGATGAAAAGTGTCTTGGACATGTAATTTCCTTTCTCGTGTTCGGCACCCCAACGCCTGAACGCCATACTGGTTGCTGATGCGTGCAGAAACGTCGCGGCAGGGCTTGAAGCCGGACGGCACAGAGGCAAGTCTGAGGGCATGCATACCTTCGAGATTTCCACAGATGGCCCCGGCCTTTACGACTTCACCGATCAGGTGATCCGCTGGACCAGCGGTCAGCGAAAGGGCGAAGGCCTGTTGACGCTTTTCGTGCAGCACACCTCGGCCTCGCTGCTGGTACAGGAAAATGCGGACCCCGATGTTCAGGTCGACCTGCAGGCATATTTCGCGCGGCTGGTGCCACGGACGACCGATCCGGCGATGTCCTACCTGACCCATACCATCGAAGGGCCGGACGACATGCCTGCGCATATCAAGGCCGCGATCCTGCCGGTCAGCTTGTCTATTCCTGTCATGGACGGACGGCCTGCGCTGGGGACATGGCAGGGAATCTACCTTTTCGAACATCGGGACCGTCCGCACCGCAGATACGTCGCGGCGCATCTGGCGTAGCACCGCTGCCACCGTATCTGGGGGCGGGAAATCGGGACTACCCAAGCCTTGCCGGTCTGCCTATAGTGCCTGTGGATAACTGGGGGCCAACCCCTAGACGGCAGATGACGAGGACAGGATCATGCGTTGCCCCTTTTGCGGAAACGTCGACACCCAGGTGAAGGACAGTCGCCCGGCCGAGGATCATGTGGCAATCCGGCGCCGACGGTTTTGCCCCGCCTGTGGCGGTCGTTTCACGACTTACGAACGGGTGCAGCTGCGCGATCTGGTCGTCATCAAGACCAACGGACGCCGCGAGGATTTCGACCGTGACAAGCTGGAACGCTCGATCCGCATTTCGTTGCAAAAGCGCCCGGTCGAGCCCGAGCGGATGGACCAGATGATCTCGGGGATCGTGCGCCGGCTGGAAAGCATGGGCGAGACGGATATCCCGTCCAAGACCATCGGCGAGATCGTGATGGAAAGCCTTGCCCGGATCGATACCGTGGCCTACGTGCGCTTTGCCAGCGTTTACAAGAACTTCCAGGCCGCCGACGATTTCGACAAGTTCGTCAGTGAATTGCGGCCCCTCGCCAAGCCAGAGTGACTGCCGCAAGCGACGTCCGGTTCATGGCGCTGGCCCTGTCGCTGGGACGGCGCGGGTTGGGGCATGTCTGGCCGTGGCCATCCGTGGGCTGTGTGATCGTTCGGGACGGGCGGATCGTGGGGCGCGGTGTATCCGATCGTGTCACCAAGCGGCATGCCGAGGTCGTGGCGCTGGATCAGGCCGGGGATGCAGCGCGCGGTGCCACCGTTTACGTCACCCTGGAGCCCTGCGCCCACCACGGAACCACGCCGCCCTGTGCCGATGCCTTGGTGCGGGCGGGCGTCGCACGGGTTGTCTGTGCCTGTGACGATCCCAATCCGCTGGTGGCCGGGAAAGGCTACGCGATCCTGCGCGACGCGGGGATCACGGTCGAGACCGGGGTCATGGCAGAGGCGGGCACGCGAGCGCATGAAGGGTTTCTGAAGGTCCAGACGCAGGGGCTGCCTTTCGTCACGCTCAAGCTGGCGCTGTCGGTGGACGGGCGCATCGCGACAGCGGCAGGCGACAGCCAGTGGATCACCGGCCCAGAGGCACGGCGCGTCGTCCACGGTATGCGGGCGCGGCACGATGCGGTGCTGATCGGCGGTGGCACGGCGCGGGCGGACGATCCGTCGCTCGATGTGCGGGGCTTGGGGCTGGTCCATCGGACGGTTCGCGTGGTGGCATCGCGGGGGCTGGACCTGCCGCGCGACAGCAAGCTGATGCGGATGGCGGGCCGTCTGCCGGTCTGGCTGATGCACGGGGCGGGCGCCGATCCGGCCCCGTGGACTGCTGCAGGCGCGACGACGCTTCGGTGCGAAGAGGACGCATCCGGTCTCGACCCGCGTGACCTGTTGAGCAGGCTGGCGGGGGCAGGGATCACGCGGGTGTTCTGCGAGGGCGGTGGGCAGCTGGCCGCATCGATCCTGCGGGCCGGTCTGGTGGATGAGCTTGCCGTCTTCACCGGCGGCGTGGCGTTGGGGCATGATGGCCGGTCGGGACTTGGACCGCTTGGGCTGGACCGTCTGGCGGATGCACCGCGATTTACTCTGTGCGAAAGCCACCGCATCGGCAACGACATGCTGCAGGTCTGGCGTCCGGTCTAGCGCCAGAGGTGGGCGTAGCTTGCGAAAGCGCCCTGCAGCTTTGCAAGTGAGCGGTTGAAAGGGCCAGGGGCAGGGATCTGGTCGCGGGCCAGCCTGTCGACCACGACTTCGACAGGGCAGGGAAGACCGGTCAGGGGGTCGAAGTAGCGTGGATAGTCGATCAGCGTCGCATGCACGAGTGCCGCCAGCGAGGGCAGGGCCGCACGGCGCGGGATGGGCGCGGCGCGGTCGTCGGTCAGGCCCCAGCCCGCGTAAAAGGGCTGACCTGTGCAGGTGACGCGTTTGCCCCGCAAAAGCGCCTCGAACCCCAGCGTCGATGTCATGGTCCAGACCTCGTCGACCGCGCCGATGGCGGCGATCGGGTCGGTTTCGGTCAGCACCCGGTCGGCCCAGCGGTCGGCGTCGGTGACGGTGCCGTCGCGCAGGCCCGCCTCGACATCCGGGTGCGGTTTGTAAAGCACGACGGCGGCAGGGTTCGCCGCGCGGCAGGCGGCCAGCAGGGCTGCGTTGGTGTTCACCTCGCCCGCGCCCAGCCGGATGCTGGCATCATCCTCGACCTGCCCGGGAACAAGAATGCGGCGGCCACCCGGCAGGCCGGTGATGGCGCTGTCGCGATCCAGATTGTACTTGGTCAGGCGGGATAGGGTGAGCGCACGGATCAGCGCCTCGGCCCGGCGCAGGGCATGATCCGGCAGGGCGGGCGCGGCTTCGATCAGCCGTTCCAGATCGCTGGCGCGGCTGGGGTCGTAGTAGATGCCGCTTCGGTCCAGCACCAGTGACAGCGGCGGGATCAGATCGGCGCCAAGGCCCCGCGAGCGCAGGAAGCCGTCTTCGACACGAACGACACCGGAGGCGTCCAGCGCGGGCGTGGTCTTGCCCGCCCAGACCATCGTGGGGCGGTCGGTGGCGGGGGCCCCGCCCTTGGGAAAGGTCATCTTGCGGTAGCGTCCGAAGACCTGTTGCAAGGCTGCGCGTTTCCACAGGCGCATATGCAGGGCGGCCCAGCCTTGATGGTCGTCGTGCCAGCTGCGGGCCTGTGCGTGAAGGATATGGATCACGTCCTCAAGCGTGCAGAGCCGGTCGCGAAACGGATCGTACCACGTCGGATAGAGGATCATCGCGGCGGCAAACAGTTGCGCGCGGGTCAGGCTGCGCTGACGCCGGTCGAGTGGCTTGCGGTCGTCGGTCAGGCCCCAGCCCATGTAGAAGGGTTGGCCGAAGACGACAGGTTTGTGCCCGGACAGGATCGCCTCGAACCCCATCTGGGACGACACGGTATAGACGGCGACGGCGCCTTCGAACAGCGCGTAGGGCGAGACCGGCACTGGTGTCGTCCAACGGGTGGTCGCGCAGCAGCTCTTCAAGGTCGGACGGCTGGGCGGGATCGAAGTGTACACCCTTGGTGTCGATATGCAGGCCCAGCCCCGGCTCTCCGTCGCGGCCGGTCAGGACCGAGCGTAGAAAGGCGTCCTCGATCCGTACGACGGGGCTGTCGGTCAGGTCTGCCACCTTTTCGCCGCGCGGGGCGGTGGGCGACTGGCCCCAGACCCCAACGGCGTCCTGCGGCCCCGGCTTGCCAAGATGGATATCGTAGCCTGCCAGCGACAGGATGCGGCGCACGCGGGACTGCGTCAGGAACCCGCCGTTATAGACGTAAAGCCGCCGCGGAGTGTCCCCCGCGGCGGTGGTCGGCGCATCTGGTGCCATCGGCGTCAGTTCTCGGCTGCCGCGCCCAGTGCATTGACCGAGTTCAGCGTGCCGGTCGCTGCCGCGATCACCTTGTTGAACTGGTTGAACGGCGCTTCGGTCACATAGACGGTGTCTCCGTCGCGAACGGCAAAGTCGCGGGCAAAGAACAAGCCGTTGGGCCGCGTCAGGTCCAGCACGTAGACGACACGCTGCGTCCCGACGAGGTCCTCGCCCACCAGCTGCTCGGCGATCTGCTCGGGCTCGTTACGGAAGATGAACACACCCGTGGGATCGGCCGCGTTCGTCTGCAAGCCTCCGACCTGTGCGATGGCCTCGATGGCCGAGATCGACTGATCGAAGAACTGGACACGCTCTTGCGCGCCGGTCGCACCGAGGGCGGTGAAGTAGCGGTTGTCTTGCTCCACGATGATCTCGTCGCCGTCGCGCAGGGCAATGTCCTGATTGGGATGCTTGTAGAGATCCTCGTACCAGACACTTCCACGGTGGTCGCCACGCACGACCGTGACACGCGCGACAGCGGCGTCGATGGTCGGGCCACCGGCGGCGGCCAGCATGGCGGCCAGCGTGCGGGTCGGACGTTCGATGGCAAGGACGCCGGGGGCGCCAACGACACCGGCGACGCTGACGGTCGCCCCGTCACCGGCCAGCCGGCGCACCTGCACCTGCGGGTCGGGGGTCTGGTCGGCCAGCCTTTCGCTGATGACGCGACGGATCGCTTCGGGCGTGTTGCCCGCGGCCCGCAGTCGGCCTGCGTAGGGCACGAAGATAAAGCCGGAGCCGTCGACCTGGACCTCTTCGAGGATGGTCGCGTTCTGCCCCGTCGGCACCAGAAGACCGTCGTCGACGTTTTCCCAGACCGTCAGGCCCAGCGTATCGCCGGGGCGGATGGTGTCTGCCCCCAGTTCGGCGGCGTTGCGGAATGCCTGGCTGAAACCAAGCGACGGGGTCACTGCTGCAATCGCGTTCACGCGGTCATCGACGACAAGAATGAAGCTGTCACCGTCGCGCAGGACAGAGCCCGCATAGATTTCGGCCTTGTTCGGCCCGGAGCGCGGCAGACCACAGGCGGCCACAAGGCCAAGGGTCACCACGAGGGCCGCGCCTTTTGCAAGGCGCAATGTAAGGGATAGCACTGCTCGGTCTCCTCGACCTGTTATTGTCTGCCTCGGTCTTTTTCTTTTCAAGTTAAGGGAATCACACCGGAAAAGATAGTTGGGCAGAAATAGGGCGCGGAATTGAGGAGGTCAGGTGTGGCAGCTTTGCCGCGAGCGCGCGAAAGGGACACCAAGTGTTGTGGCGGTGTCTTGCCGCCTGTCCAGCAGTCGTCGCTGCGTCTTTATTGCACCACGCGCAAGGGTTGGCGTGGCGGGTTTCGTCCTGCTGCCAATGCGTCGTAGGGGTCTTCGTCCGCCAGCATCATGTCGACGACCTGACGCATCAACTGCCGCCGACCGCGTGCGGAATAGAACCCGCCGGGCACTTGGCTGGTTTCCAGCAGGAAGCGCCGGTAGTCCTTGTAGGCACGGCTGTCGGGACGGCTGGGCGAGGCGAAGAATTCCGGCAGCGGCTGCTCTGACACGAATTCCGGCTTGGAGTAGACGGCGTCGCCGAAAACCCTCAGCGGGATGCCGCGCCAGAGCACCTGCTGGCCGGCGGTCGAATTCACGGTGACGGCCGTGCGGGCGTGATCCAGAAGCTTGGCAAGCTTGCCGCCGCGGACATAGTGGACCCTGTCGGTCACGCCATGGGCCTTGGCCAGTTCACGGATGATCCGTTTGGTGGGAGAGCGGTCGTTTTCGAGCGGGTGCGCCTTGAACACGAGGTGGTGGTGTTTGGGTGCCCCGGCGGCGAAGCCTTCGAGCACGACGGTCAGGAATTCGGACATCCGCGTAAAGGGCGAATGGGTCTGGAAACTGGCGTCATGTTCCAGCTGCATCAGCACAAGGTGGTAGGGAAACCCGCTCAGCCGGATGCGGGCCGTGGCGATCCGGCGGTCCAGCGCGATGAAGGGCATCAACAGCAGGCGCTTGGTGTAGAGTGCGGCTTCATGCGCGACCGTCAGTTCGCGGTGGCTGGCGAAATTGCGGTAGGCGCGGTTCCGGAACATCACGAACCAGTGGTAAAGCGCCCCGTAGAAGACGTGGTGCCGCATGTCGCCCCAGTGTGCGGGCGGGGTCGGCACCTCGAGATCGGACAGGGCCAGCGCCTTTTGCATCTGCGCGATGGTCAGGCCCATCAGACGGGAGTGGCCGTTGGTGCCGCCGCGCTCGTAGGTGACCCAATAGGGGCGCATGTAACCTTCTTCGAAGACATGGACACGCAGGCCGGCCTTGCGGGCGTGGGCGACAGCCTGGGCGTGGATGGGCCGTGTGTCGCCATAAAGGACGATATCGGTGATCCGGCGATCTGCGCAGATGCGGGCGAACCTGTCCGGCCAAAGCGCTGGCGGCTCCTGATACGGAATGTAGCCCGGTGCGCCGAACCAGAAGGCCCGGTCGCCTGCGTTGAAGCCCACGCGGCTGACCTGTGCACCCGCCGCCCGCAGCATCGCTGCAAGGCGATGCAGGAAGGGTCCGTGCGGCCCTTGCAGGAAGTTCGGGCCGCGCGATCCTTGGGAGACGCCCACGCCCATCTCGGCGATTCGCGGATGCAGCATGTTGCTGCGGTGACCGGGTGAATTCATCCAGCCCGAGATGATCTGCTGTGCCTGCGGATAGCCCCAGGCAAGGTTTTCGGCGACGATGCAATCGCGGTAACCGACCTGCCGGACACGGGCCTGAGAGTTCGATCCATCCGATCCGCGGTGGCCGAAAAAGCCGTTTTGCGACATGTCGCAGGCGTGGTTCATCGCGGCCTGACCCAATTGCGGATTATAGGCCAGTGGTTGCTGACCGTTGGCACGGCGCTGCGCGTTGACGCTTGTCGCGATTTCCGAGGCGAGCGCGTTGGCATTGTCGGGAAGCTGGCAGTTCGCGGCTTGGGCGGCAGTCGCACCGGCGAGCGTCAGGATCGTGGCGGTAACGGCAAGTGTCAGTCTTTTCATCGGAACCTCTGTGTGAGCGTGCAGAGATACAGGCTGCGCCGCAAAAACGGCAACAGCATGGAAGGCGATGGGCGGTAAAGTGAAAATTAGCCCCGTTTGCCGCGCAAAAAGCCGCCCAGATAGGACAGCGCAAACAGCCCCGCCGCCACGCAGACGATGGCGGGGCCGACGGCGGTGTCGAACCGAAGCGAGACCTGAACGCCGCCAAGGGCGGCCAGCGCGCCGCCGCTCATGGCCAGGGCTGCCATCTGTTCAGGAGATCGCGCCAGATTGCGCGCCGTGGCCGCGGGAATGATCAGCAGTGCGGTGATCAGCAACGCGCCGACGACCTTGATGGCGACAGCCACGACGCAGGCCAGCAAAAGGGTCAGCAACAGCTGCATGGCGGCGGGGTCGATCCCCGAGGCGCGGGCCAGATCGGGCGACAGGGTCGCCGTCAGGAGCCGTGGCCAGAACCACCACAAAAGCCCCAGAACCAGAGCCGCACCGCCCCAGATGACCAGCAGATCGCCGCGGGACACGGTCAGCACGTCCCCGAAAAGATACGCATCGAGGTCAATTCGCGATCCGGGCACCAGCGACACCGCCAAAAGGCCGATGGCCAGCGCCCCGTGCGACAGCACGCCAAGCAGCGTATCGACGGAATGGCCGCGCCCGCCCAGACCGTGGATCATGAGCGCCATGGTGATGGCCGCAGCCGCCACCCCCAGCAGAATCGAAATCTGCAATGCCAGTGCAAGGGCCACGCCAAGGATGGCCGCATGGGCGGTCGCGTCGCCGAAATAGGCCATCCGGCGCCAGACGACGAAGCACCCCAAGGCCCCTGCGGCAAGCGCCGTCCCGAGGGCAGCCAGCGCCGCCCGCACGAGAAAATCGTCAAGCATCAGTGCGCCGTGTCGTGGTGGTGATGATCGTGATCGTGCCGGTAAAGTGCCAGCGCGCCGCGCGTCCCTGTGCCGAAAAGCTCGCGGTAGTCGAGGATCAGCAGGTCGGGTTCTGACAGGATCGCCCGTGCAAGCAGCACGCGCTGAAGTTGTCCGCCCGAAAGTTCAGCGATGGGTTGGTGCAGCGTATGGGCAACGCCCGTCCTCTCCAGCGCTGCCGTCGCAAGCGCAGTGCGGACCCGCACCGGCATGTCCAGAAAGCGGCGTACGGTGATCGGCAGGGTACCGTCGATCGCCAGCTTTTGTGGCACATAGCCGATCCGCAGGCCCGGTGCGCGTGTCACGACCCCCTGGCGCGGTTTGAGCACGCTGATCAGCAGGCGCAGCAACGTGGACTTGCCCGACCCGTTCGGCCCGACAAGGGTCACGATCTCGCCCCGCTGAATGTCGAGCGACACGTCGTGAAGCACGGTCTTTCCGTCGATGTCGAACGACAGGTTCTTGGCTGAAATCAGGCTCATGGCTGGCATCCGGGGCAGAGTCCTTCGGCTTCGATCACGGTCTGTTCGATGACGAAGCCGCTTTCGCGGGCCGAGGCGGTCAGCCCGCTGCCGCTGAGTTCGGATTCGGCCACCTTGCCGCAGGACCGGCAGATCATGAAGGCGGGGTCGTGGTCCGCGCCGGGCCGCGCGCAGGCGACGAAGGCGTTCAGCCGTTCGATCCGGTGCACGAAGCCATGATCCTGCAGGAAAGCCAGCGCGCGATAGGCGACGGGGGGCTTGTCGCCGAAACCGTCCTGTGACAGCCGCGCAAGGACATCGTAGGCGCCCATCGCTTCGTGCGCCTGCAGCAGGATTTCAAGGGTGCGGCGGCGCACGGGGGTCAGCTGCAACCCCTTGGCCGCGCAGAAGGCTTCTGCCGCCTGCATGCCTTGGGCGATGCAACCGTCATGGTCGTGCGAGGAAAATCCGGTCGGTTTATAAGGCATCTTGTCTTGTTATGTTATAACGTTCATTCTAAGTAAGCCATCCGAACCAACACTTCAAGGATCAGACATGCTTCGTTCAATCTCCGCCCTCGCTTTGACTGCCGGCACAGCCATGGCAGATACCCCGACCGTCGTCACGGACATTGCGCCGATACAATCCTTGACCGCAATCGTTCTGGGCCAGACGCCCGACGTCATCCTGCCGCCCGGTGCGGACCCGCACGATTTTGCGCTGAGACCGTCCGACGGACAAGCCCTCGCCGCTGCCGATCTTGTGGTGCAGGTCGGACCGGCCCTGACGCCTTGGCTGAGCGATCCAATCGCGACATTGGCGCCGCAAGCGCGTTTGCTGGTTCTGATGGACGAACAGGGATGGGAGCCGGTCCTGATTGCGGATGACGATCACGATCACGACGACGATGACCACGCCGGAGACGATCACGACGATCACGGCGATGACGACCATGACGACGCGCACGATGATCACGACCACACCGAAGATCACGACCACGCCGAAGATACGCACGACCATGACGAAGCCCATGCGGATGACGAAGCCCATGACCACGACGACGACGCGCATGATCACGACGATGACCACGCGGGGCACGATCACGGGCCGGTCGACCCCCATGCTTGGCTCGATCCGGCTGTCGTGCGGGTCTGGATGGCCGCGATCACCGAGGCCGTGTCAGAGCTCGACCCCGAAAACGACATGACCTATCTGACCAATGGCACCAATGCCGCAATCGAACTGATGGAACTGGAAAAGGCGGTCAAGGCCGAGCTTGCGGGCATGTCGCGCCCCATCATCTGGCCGCACGACGCCTACGGCTATTTCCAGCGGGCCTTCGATCTGGACTTTTTCGGCAGCATCGCGCCGGGTGACGGGGCGACACCGGGACCGGCGCGCTTGCAGGAATTGCAGGTGCTGGCGCAAGAGCAGCCGGTCTGCATCCTGTCCGATGCGTCCGTTCCCGAAAGTCTGGGTCAAGTGGTGGGCGAGGGGGCGGACGCCCGCTATGCCAGCATCGATCTGCTGGGCCACGCGGATCAGGACTACTTCGAGACCATGATGATCCTTGCGACGACACTTGCGGAATGTGCCGCCCCCTGAGGGTCAGACGTCGAGCCAGATGGTGACGGGGCCGTCGTTGGTCAGGCTGACAGCCATGTCGGCGCCAAAGCGTCCCGTGGCCGTTTGAATGCCAAGGGCCTGCATGTCACGAACGAAAGTCTCATACAGCGCCTCGCCCGTTTCGGGCGGGGCGGCTTCGCTGAAGCCGGGGCGGTTGCCCCGCGCAGTGTCGGCAGCCAGCGTGAATTGGCTGACGATCAGGGCCGCGCCGCCGGTGTCGTTTAGCGACCGGTTCATCTTGCCCGCATCGTCCTTGAAGATCCGCAGCTTCGCGATCTTGGCCGCCAGTCTGGCCGAGGCCTCGGCAGTGTCGTCCCGCATGGCGCAGACGAGGATCAGCAGGCCCGGCCCGATCGCGCCGATGGTGTCGCCCGCGACATCGACGCGGGCCTGCGTGACCCGCTGGATCAGCGCCCTCATAGCTCCTTGCGCCAAGGCGGGTTGGCCCCGGCGCGGCTGACGGTGATGGCAGCGGCCTTCGCCCCCAGTTCGGCGGCGGCTGTCAGCACGTCACGGCCCGCGTGCCCAAGGGCGGTTTTGGTCAGGTGGCCCGCTTCGGCCAGCCCAGCCATGAAACCCGCGCTGAACGTGTCGCCTGCGCCCACGGTATCCACGACCGTCGCTTTCTGTGCGGGCACGTCAAAGCTGCCATCTCGCGTGACGATGGTGATGCCCTCGGCCCCGCGCGTCAGCAGGACGATCCGCGTATCGGTGCCGTCCAGCAGGCTGGCGGCATCCACACCCGGCGCGATCCAGTCGAGGTCTTCGTCCGAGGTCTTGATGATATCCGCAACCTGCATCATCCGGCCCAATCGTGCGCGGTAGGCGGCTTCGTCGGTGATGAAACCGGGGCGGATGTTGGGGTCTATCATGGTCAGGCGCCGCGGCGCTTCGCGCAGCATCAGCGCCTCGTAGGCGGCACCGCAGGGTTCGACCACAAGGGAAATCCCGCCGAAGAACAGCGCGTCCGCCTGCACGCTGGGCAGATCGTCGGTGGTCAGCATCCGGCCCGCGGTATTTTCGTCGTAAAAAGCGTATTCGGCGTGGCCATCGGTCAGTTTGACGAAGGCCAGCGTTGTGGGCCGGTCGCTGACGGCAGCGGGCGTGGCATCGACATGGGACGCCGCCAGCGTGTCCTTGAGGATGTCGCCGAACAAATCCGACGACAGGCCGGTGAACATCGCCACGTCCTGCCCCAGTCGCCCCAAGGCGATGGCGGTGTTGAACACCGAACCGCCCGCGACAGGGGCGAACGCCCCTTCGCCTTCGGTGCTGGTTCGTGGCAGCATGTCGATCAGGGCTTCGCCCGCGCAGAGGATCATAGCGCCCCTTCCTTACTGGTTCATTGCGTAGAAATAACCGGCGATTCCCGCCACGATCAGGCCGAGCACGACCGCGATGGCGATCTTGACCTTGGAGTAGGGCCTTTCGCCCTGCACCCGGCCCGTGCGTCCGTTGACGACGAAGCGGTAACTTTCGCCCCGATACTTGTAGGCCGCCAGCCAGACGGGCAGCAGGATATGCTTGAAGGTCACGGCATCGACCTGCGTCTGCACGTTGTCGACCCGCTGACGGTCGCCGCCGATATCGTATTTCACATCGCGCAGGATCATCCGGTCCATATAGGCACGGGCCTGCGTGAAGCCCTCTTGCAGTTCGACCTGATACCCCTCTGCCCGGAACCCGGCGAGGTATTCGGGATTGTATGGCGCCAGTTCCGACAGATCCCACGGCTCCAGCCCGTCGGTGTATTTTTTCGGCAGCGACCGCGAGGCCAGCACCAGCACGTCGTCGAAGAACCGCGCCACGCGGCCCGAGGCGCGCCGCCAGCGGGTCTTGCGGACCTTTTGGGTCTGCCGCTTGCCGTTGCGCATGACCGTGCGCGTCTCATAGTAGTCGTCGCCCCGCTGGCCGGTGTAGCTGGATTTCGTATCGGCATCGAAGGTCCAGTAGGGGACGTAGACGCCGTCCATGCTGCGGCCCTTGCGGGCATAGTCCTTGAGGCCGTTGGGCGCAAACCACAGGCTGCCCAGCCAGTCTGACATGGCCTTGCGGGCCTGCGCCTCTTCCAGCGCAAAGGGCAGCAAGCCGCGCGGCTTGATCTGGCGGTGCGCGCCGGTGTCGGTGACGACGGCTGTCGCGCAAAAGGGACATTCGGCGGCGTGGACGTCCGTATTGACCTCGGTGCGGGCGCCGCAGTTGGGGCAGGTGACCGTCCGCGTCTCTTCGATTTCGGTGGCGGGAAGCTGGCTTGCGATGGCCGCCTCGAAGTCCAGCTCGCGCAGGCCACCGGCTGTGGCGCTTTCGTCCTCGATCGGCTGTGTATTGCCGCAGTGATTGCAGACCAGCCGCCGGTTGGCGGGATCGAACCGCAGGTCTGACCCGCAGTTGTCGCAGGGAAAACGATGCTCGGCCAGCGGTGCGGCGGGGAGGGCGGTGTCACTCATGCGCTCAGGAATAGCGCGGGGCGGACGTGGGTTCTACAGGAAACGATGCAGGATTTTCGGCGCCATGATCCGCAAGGTGTTGTCGCGCAGCGCCCTATGCCGCCAGATATGGAAGCCCGCGTGCACAAGGACGATCAGACCCAGCGCATAGAACTGGTAGATATGCAGCTTGCCGATGATGGCATTGGCCTGTGGCATCGACAGCGGGATGCCCAGCGGCACGATCCCCCCGGCCCACAGCTGGCGCGACGCGGTGATCCCCAGAAGCAGCCCGCCGACAGGGATCATGAACAGCATGTAAAGCAGGGTCTTGTGCAGCACCCTATGAAAGCGCCGCAGCTTTGGCGGCAGTTTGGGGCCGGGTCGCCCCGCCAGTCCGCGGCGGAAATAGTCGATCGACCAGAGCGTCACGAGGGTCACGAAGACCAGCGCGATCTTGGAGTTGATCTCGGCCCCCTGCGGCCCAAAGATCGACCTGACGACATCGGGCGTGGCGACCATGAACCAGATCACCAGCGGAATCATCGCACCGTGCAGCGCCTTCAGCCACGTCCGCCGGGCGGGCAGGAGGCGCTGGAAACTGGCCCGAAAGGGCGGGAAAAGGCCGGGGCGGATCATCTGAGAGATACGACCAAACCCGACCGAAAGTTTCAATCGCCGCTCACGCGGGGGTGAGCGGGTGGTCATTCACCCTGCAGGCGGCGCAGGCGGCGGGGGCGGGGGCATGACGGTGAAAAGCTGCGCCAGCTCGTTGACATCGCCCGCCTTCATCCAGCCGTCCTGCCCTTGGGTCCAGACCATCGTGTCGCGCGTCAGACCGCCTTCGGTGACCATGCGGCCCAGCCGCGCCTTGGAAAACGGACCGCTGGTCGCGCCGTTCTCGGCGATGTGCCAGACGTGTTCGACGGGTGGCGGCGGTGGCGGGTCCGCGGGTGCCTGACCCCAGGGGCCAGACGCCTGTGTCCCGCCTGCGCCCATCCGCATATTGCCCATCTGCATCCCCAGACCGGCGCCAAGGCCCATGCCCATCGCATCGCCTGCGGACCCGCCTTCGCGCACGGCCTCGGCAGCCGACCAGCGCATGTGCTCATCGAGATCGCCAGCCAGCCCGCGCGAAGTGCGGTTGTCCAGCGCCTTTTCGACAGCAGGCGGCAGGCTGATGTTCTCGATGTAAAGCTCGGGCAGGGTGACGCCGTATTCCGCGATGACGGAACTGATCGCCTTGGACACCAGCTTGCCCAGATCGGCGGTGTTCGCGGCCATGTCCAGCACCGGAATGCCGGACGAGGCGATGGTGCGCGAAAACTCCTGCACGATGATGTTGCGCAGCTGGTAGCTGATCTCGTCCATCGTGAACTCGCCGTCGGTGCCCACGATCTCGCGCAGGAACAGCGCGGGGTCGCTGACCTTGACGGTATAGGTGCCGTAGGACCGCAGGCGCGTCGGGCCGAATTCGGGGTCGCGCACCATGATCGGATTCTTGGTGCCCCACTTGAGGTCGGTGAACCGGTTGGTGCTGACGAAATAGATCTCGGCCTTGAACGGGCTTTGAAAGCCGTGGTCCCAGTGCTGCAGCGAGGTCATGATCGGCATGTTGTTGGTTTCGAGCATGTAGAGGCCCGGCGTGAAGACATCGGCCAGCTGCCCTTCGTGCACGAAGACCGCGGCCTGACCTTCGCGCACCGTCAGCTTGGCGCCGTATTTGATCTCGTGCCCTTCGCGCTGGAAACGCCAGACCATCGTGTCGCGGGTGTCGTCGGTCCAGTGAATGACGTCGATGAACTGGCCGGAGAGGAAATCGAAAATGCCCATGGGAAAGCTCCTTGTTTTGAATACTCAGCTGGACTCGCCGGCCATCAGCTCGCGTGCGATCTCGCGGGCGATGGGGGCGGCTTCTGCGGCGGACATGCCCGTGCGAAGGCGGGGATCATAGAGCATGCGCAGCAGGTTTTCGTCGTGGGCGGTCAGAAGCCCGAATTCCTGATCGTCGTTGAAGATCGAAGGACGCGCCAGCGGCGAATCGTTGGCCAGACCGAAGCCTTGTGCCAGTTCTTCGTGAATGCAGGCCGAGCGCAGCAGGTCGGGATGTTCGGCGCGGATCACGGCAATCGCCTTGGCATAGGTCGAGCCGTCTTCCTCGCTGAAGGCGACGACGACGCAAAGCTGGTCGCGCGGCGGGTTGACCATGGCGTTCAGCACGTTGCGCCCGATGTTGGGCACGACATCGCGGATCCGCGCCTCTGTTTCGTCCCGGTCGGACTGATTGGCGATGATGACGTGATAGTTGGCACCCGAAGGCACCTGAGACACGGG
This sequence comes from Loktanella sp., assembly GCA_020201155.1. Classification (GTDB taxonomy): domain Bacteria; phylum Pseudomonadota; class Alphaproteobacteria; order Rhodobacterales; family Rhodobacteraceae; genus JAIVHI01. The sequence continues at coordinate 15,613 of JAIVHI010000019.1, forward strand.
CACCCCGCTTATCCGACCCAGCCGGGCAGCATAGGTCGCAACGGTGGATTTGTCGCGCGCCCGCTGGTCATCGGGCACCGTTCTGCCGAAGTCCACCTTCATGCGCACCGGCCTGTCCCAGCGCCTGACACGCGACACGGTTTCCTGCACGCGCAGGCTGCCGCCCGTCGTGTAGAATTCGTCGAACAGCGCAATGCGGACGAAGTTTCGCGCCAGCATGGTGTCCGTATAGGGTGCGTCGGGGCCGCCGCCGTCACCGCGCAGCAGGCCTTGGGCCAACAGATCGTTTTGCAAGCGGCGATAGTAGGTCTGAAGCGCGCGGCTTTCGTCGGTCAGCTCGGGTGTCGGTTCGGGGGGTGTCGGTTCGACAGCCGGTCGTTCGGGCGGCGCCTCGGGGGCAGGGGTCGGGGGCTCGGGCGGGACTTCGGTGCAGGCGACAACAAGCGACAGGGCGGCCAGACCGCCCCATCGCCATGCATGCCGCCCCACACCATTCATCACTCGCCGGTCGCCGCGCCGATCGTGGTGCCGGTCCCGTCGGCGCGGGCCTTGGCAGAGGCCAGCGTGCTTTTCAATTCGGCTTCCATTGTCTGCAGATCCTTTTCAGCCTCGATCCGCTTGCGCTTGCCTTCGTCGGCGATTTCGAGACTTTCGTTGATCGTGGCGATCAGGTCGGCGTTGGCGGCCTTCACGGCCTCGATGTCGAAGACGCCACGCTCCATCTCGGTGCGGATCGTGGAATTCGCATCGCGCAGGTTCTTGGCGTTGGCCTTGAGCAGGTCGTTGGTCAGGTCGTTCGCCTCGCGCACTGCACCGGCCGCTTCGGCGCTGCGCTGGATGGTCACGGCCTGCGCCAGCTGGGTTTCCCACAGCGGCACCGTGTTCACGAGGGTCGAGTTGATCTTGGTCACCAGCGACTTGTCATTTTCCTGCACCAGCCGGATCGAGGGCAGGGACTGCATCGTCACCTGGCGGGTCAGTTTCAGATCGTGGACGCGGCGTTCCAGATCGTCGCGGGCGGCGCGCAGATCGCGCAGCTCTTGGGCCTTCATCACGCCCTGATCCTCGGAGGCGGCCTGCACCTCTGCCTCTTTCGCGGGGATGACGGTGCTGTCGAGTTCGCCAAGCTTGGCCTCGCCCGCGGAGATGTAGAGCCCAAGTTCGTCGTAGAACGTCAGGGTGCGGTCATAGAGGATGTCGAGGCTTTCGATATCCTTGAGCAGCACGTGTTCGTGGCGAAGCAATTCATCCGTGATATTGTCGATCTGGCCTTGAACATCCTCGAAACGCGCGATGAATTTCGACATCGGCGCCGCACGGCCCAAAAGCTTTTCCCACCACGACTGCTTGCGGCGGACGTCGAGTTCGGACACCGAAAAGCCGCGGATCGTGCTGACGATGGTGCGCAGGCTGTCGCCTGCGGGGCCCACGTCCTTGTTGCGCACGCCTTCGAGCATGGACTGGGAAATCTGCTGCAATTCAGCCTGTGCCGCCGAGCCGAAAGAGACGATCGAATTGGTGTCGCCCATGTCGATCTCGTCCATGCGCCGCCTGATGGCGTCGCCGGTCGGGGCATCGGCCTGATCCAGCGCGACCACATCGCCCTTGGGTTCGGGCAGGATCACTGCTGTCACTTTTTCAACATCCGCCAGAGTGGCGGTGGCCTTGGATTGCGTCGTTTCAGACATTTTCGTCCCCCGTATTCAAATGCACCCCTTCACGTTGAAGGCGGTCTCTTAGCACTTTGATTTCAATATCCATGTTGGTGCGGTCATCGATTAACATTTTTTCAGTCCGCGCGGTAAAATTCTGTTCCAGATCGGTCAGCAGCAACTCGTAGTCGGTGCGGACGGCAGGGGTCTGCTTGCGCTTGTAGAGGTCGACAAACTTGATCGTCGCATCGCGCGCACCCATCAGGTAGACGCCCAGATACTTGCGCGCGCCGGTCAGATCGCGGGGGTCTTCCTCGACCGTGCGGATCATCTTGCGGGCCGAGGCCGTGAAGGCGCCGACGCGGGCGGACAGACCACGGTCATTCAGCAGGGCGATCTGGCTTTCGATGGTGGTCAGATGTGCCTCGGCCTCGTCCACGACGCGGGCGACGCGATCCTGCTGGAATTCGTCGATGCCTTCCATCCGCTTGTTCTTCAGGGGGTCGATGCCGAAGGCCGCGACGTGAAGCGCCACCGCGGCGATCCCGTAAAGCGCCGATCCCACGATGCCGGCGTCACCCGTCATTCCAGCCAGAAAGATGCCGATGCCGGTCGCGGCCGAGGCCAGCATCTTGCGCGGGATCGCGGGGCGGCGGGCGACCTTGCGGGCGGTATAGGCCGCTTCGGCCCGCAAACCGTCGCGCAACAGCCAAGCGGCAAGCGTCAGGATACCGCCGCCCGCAAGCGCCAACAAAAGCGTCGTCGGCCCCGCACCGAGCGAGAAGAACACCAGCACGATGGCCGGCAGGAACAGGATGTTCGCCCGCGCGCCCGCAGCGTCCACGCGTCTTTGATCGATCACCTGTTCGCGAACGGGGTCCGCCCCGGATTCGGAGCCGCCGGGGCTGTATTTTCCGCCGAACCGTCTGGCCATCAGTTGGCCCCCAGCAAGCCGGATGTGACGCCGAGCATCAGCAGGATCAGCACCACGTAGGCGATGCGGGAAAAGGTTCTGGGCATCGTATCCACCTCACGCTTGTCGGATTTGCCGCCTATGGCTGCCAACACGTTGATGACCGCCAGCACGCCCGAAAACAGGATGACAACGAGGATGGCAAAGAAGACAAGGCGCATCATGGGGCGGGGCTCCGCAAGTCGGTCAGCCCTAATTTAGGCACGATCCTTTCGGAATGCGAGGTCTTCCGACCGTCTTGCGCAAAGGCCCGCAACTGCGAACGCACGGCGCCTGTGGTGCGGGTCGTGTCCTTGCCTTTCGAAAGATATGCCATTCGTGTGATCCCCAAGCTGGCTCTGTCGTGGCACAACGGCGCGGTGGCCGGCAAGGTTTCACCGGCTCGGTTTTTTGGCCGTTTTCCGGGTGCGTTGCGGCTGGGGCGGGCTTTCCAGACCCAGCTGGTCGCGGACGACGCGGCGCTTGACCTCTTCGACCTCGCCGGCCTTGAGATTGCCCAGCTGGAAAGGGCCGTAGCTGACGCGGATCAGGCGGTTCACGATGGTGCCGATGGCCTGCATGGCGCGGCGGATTTCGCGGTTCTTGCCTTCGCGCAGGCTGATCGTCAGCCATGCGTTGGCCCCGACCTGCCGGTCGAAGCTGACCTGCATCGGCTGGTAGTTCACGCCTTCGACGGTCAGCCCCTGACGCAGCTGGTCCAGCTTGGCTTCCGAGGCGCTGCCCTTGATCCGCACGCGGTAGCGGCGCAGCCAGCCGGTCGACGGCAGCTCAAGCTTGCGCTTGACCTCGCCATCGTTGGTCAGCAGCAACAGGCCTTCGGAATTGAGGTCGAGCCGTCCGACGCTCATCACGCGGGGCATGTCCTCGGGCAGGGCGGCGAAGACCGTGTCCCGGCCCTGATCGTCGCGTTCGGTTGTCACAAGGCCCGAAGGCTTGTGATAAAGCCAGATCCGGGGCGGTTCGGGGTCGCCTACGGGTTTGCCGTCGACGGCGATCCGGTCGCTGGGCGTGACATTCAGCGCGGGGCTGTCGATGACCTTGCCGTTCACGCTGACGCGTCCGGTTTCGATCATGCGTTCGGCCTCGCGGCGCGAGGCGATGCCGGCGCGCGACAGGACTTTGGCGATGCGGTCGCCGGGAAGGGGGGTATCGGCCATAGGGGGGCTTTAGGCCTGCGCGGCGGGTTTCGCAACGGGTTTGATCCCCGCGACGGATGTAGCACAGCCTGCAAAGTGGCGTTCCATGCTGACGGTCAAGCCGGCCTCGCGCAGCGCCTGCGCCATGTCGGTGCAATCGCCGAAGCTGTGGGTATAGGTGCCGATCATCGAGAAATCCCGTCCCCCCTTTAGAAACAGACGCTCGATCAGGGGCAGGATGCGGTTCAGGTAGGCCCGGTAGGCCGGACCCATCAGCCGGCCCCTCGGCTCGGAGACTTCGATCAGCGCATAGGCGCCGCCCGGTCGCAGGACATGCGCGATTTGCGCAGCCAACCGCTGCTGCTGGTCATGGTTCAATGTCTTCAGCCCAAAGGTCGAGACGACCAGATCGGCGTATTCGGGCTGAAGTTCGGTGTCGAGCGCGTCGGCCCGCGTGTGGCTGATCCGCCCGCCGGGGGCGCCGTGCAGCCGCTGCTGGGCGCGGGCGTGCATCGCGGGTGCGATGTCGATGGCGTTGATCCGGGCCTTGGGCATCGCGTCGAGCAGATGTGGCCAGACCTCGCCACTGCCTGACATCAGGTCGACGATCTGGGGGGCGGGGAAGGGTTTGCCGCCGACCTCGCCGTTCACGATCCGGCCGATGTTGCGTTGCCCGATCAAGCGCCCGACACAATCGCGCCGCCAGCGATCGACGAACCCGAAGGATGCGATGGCGCTCCACCACCGGTAGCGGGTCGAGCAGCGGTCGAAAAGCGCGGCGACAAAGGCCGGATCATGGATATCCTGCGACATATGCGGCAGAGTGGCCGCAGGGATTGAGACTTGCAAGTGCAGCTCACGCGGCGGGACAGGGGCTATGTCGTTCAGATCGTTCATGGAAGACGCGCTGTCCGAGGCGCGGGCCGCCGGGGCGCGCGGCGAGGTGCCCGTGGGCGCTGTCGTTGCGGGGCCGCAGGGCGTGATCGCGCGGGCGGGCAACAGGACGCGGGAACTGCTTGATCCGACCGCCCATGCCGAGGTGCTGGCGATCCGCGCGGCCTGCCGGGCGCTGGGCGTGGACCGGCTGACGGGTCACGATCTTTACGTGACGCTGGAGCCGTGTCCCATGTGTGCCGCGGC
>JAIVHI010000305.1 GCA_020201155.1 Loktanella sp.
CTATCTATCAGTCCGAGGATCGAGAAACCCACCACAGACTTTCCGCCGCCACTTTCGCCGACAAGTCCCATCACTTCGCCATGACCAATTTCGAACGTAACGCCATCCACCGCTTTCACCGTACCTGAAAACGTGTGGAAATATGTCCGCAAGCCATGTACGGACAAAAGTGGTTTGCCAGTTTCAACAGTCATTTCAGCCTCGGATTTAATTCGTCACGCAAAAAATCACCGAAAAGGTTAATACCGAAAACCAGCATCATAATAGCCAATCCCGGAAAGACCGAGGTCCACCAAAGTCCGCTGAACAGAACATCGAAACCGTTCTTGATCAGCAGACCCAGAGATGGCTGGGTGATCGGCACGCCGACCCCCAAAAAACTCAGCGATGCCTCGATCAAGACGAAAGTGCCAACCTGTATAGTGGCGATCACGATGAGTGGCGTCAGCACATTCGGTAACACGTGTTTACGGATGATCTTATGATTGGGTAGGCCAGCCACCCGCGCGGCCTGCACATATTCCTTTTCGATCTCGGAGAGGGTCGATCCGCGTACCGTGCGGGCATAGACCACCCAACCCACCGCCGTAAGCGCGATCAGAACTTTATCGATGCCTGTGCCCACTGCCGACATTAGGAAGAGCGCAATCAGGATTGAAGGAAAGGACAGCTGAATATCAGCAATGCGCATAATCACAGAATCCATTACCCCACCGTAAAACCCTGCAATTAAGCCAAGGATTGTGCCGATCGTGCAGGACGCAACCATTGCAATGATTCCTATAAACAGGGAGATCCGTGCGCCGTAGAGAACAGACGCCCAGACATCACGCCCTTGCCCGTCTGTTCCCAAGGGAAATTCCGCATCGCCGCCAGGCAACCAGGCGGGTGGCTTATAGCTGTCCATGAGGTTGAGAGAAGCGATGTCGTATGGGTTCTGCGCAACAAGAAACGGTCCTGCGAGAACCGCAAAGGCAAATAATGCCATCAGCGTGCTTCCAATTATAGCAGAGGCACTGCGCTTGTAGTTGTGGAAGAATTCCGATGTCAGAAGTCCCGTCATTCTTTATCCTTCACTTCAACCGGATCCGTGGATCAATCAGCGTGTAGATCATGTCCACGAGGAAATTGATGACGACAAATATCAATGCCACCAGCATCAGGTAGACAACGATCACCGGGCGGTCGGCGCGGTAAATCGAATCGATGAGCAGCTTCCCCATACCGGGCCAGGAAAAGATGGTTTCAGTGATCGTGGCAAAGGCTATCAAATCGCCCAGCTGTAAGCCAAAGATGGTGACAACCGGGATCAGCGCGTTCTTCAACCCATGCTTATACAGCACATCTCCGCGTGTCGCTCCTTTGGCACGGGCGAATTTCATGAAATCCTGACGACTGACTTCCATCATGCCGGCGCGGGTCATCCGTAGAATGATCGCCATTGTGGCAAGCGATAGGGTAATTGCAGGCAGAACTATGTGATGCCATCCGTCCCAAGTGAGGACGCTGAAACGCAGGCCGAATACCTCGGCTGTGTCACCGCGCCCTGAGGATGGAAAGAACCCCCAATTAACTGCAAAGAGGTAGATGAGGACCATGCCAACCCAGAAACCAGGTAGGGAAATGCCCAAAAGCGATCCAGCCATGATAAAGCGACTGATCCGGCCTTGCGGATTGGCCCCAGCATAGACCCCCAACGGGATCGCGACTGCAATCGCAAAGACCATCGCGACCAGCACCAGTTCGACCGTTGCCGGCATCCGTTCAAGGATCAGAGTCATTGCAGGCTGACGGAATACGTAAGATCTGCCGAAATCGCCCTGCAAAAGACTGGTCAGGAATTTCCAATATTGTACTAAGGGTGATTGGTCGAGGCCAAGGATGCGGCGTGCTTGTTCAATCTCAGCGTCGGTGGCGTCGATCGGCACAACCATGAAGACAGGATCGCCTGTAAAGGTCATCATCAGGAAGACGATGACCGACACGACCCAAAGCACGAGCGTCATCTGGATCAAACGTTTTAACAGATATCCGAGCATCAGCTAATTTCGATCTTTCGCGAAGAATTCGGGAAGAAAAAAAGCCCCAGCAGGGCAATCCTACCGGGGCCATGCCTTGGACCGAGGGTTATTCGATATCCATTTCATAGGCCGAGATAAATTTGTCTACGCGGGGCGTGAGCGTCACGCCTTCACGTGCAGCGTAGATGTCCTGCTCGTAATGGACCGGGATCATCGGAATGTCCGCCAGCAGGATTTTCGTCGCCTCCTGCAACAGACGGTCCCTCTCTTCGATGCTCGGGGTGGCGTCAGCCTGATCCACGAGCGCGTCTACTTCGGGATTGGAGTAGGAGCCACGGTTGACTTGTCCGTAGCCTTCCTTCTTGTCTCGTGTATAGAACAATGCGCCATACATTGATCCAGCATCACCCGCAGGCACGTCCCAGCCGCTCATGATGAAGCTCGAGTTTTCGGTCGGGACGCGGATATAGCCCCAGAAATTCGACTTTGGCATGATGTTAAGCTGAAGATCGACGTTGATCTTGGCCAGCATTGACGCCAAGGCTTGGGCAATCTGGGCATCATTGACGTAGCGGTTGTTGGTGGCGTCCAGTGTCATGGTGAAGCCGTCAGCATAGCCCGCTTCAGCCATAAGCTCTTCCGCCTTCTCGATGTCCAACGGATACATCTCACGGAAGCTCATTCCGTCAACATAGCCGATATGTGAAGACGGCACGAACTGATCGCTTGGCGTCGCCAGCCCGTTCATCACGATCTGGTTAATTGCATTTACATCGATAGCCCGTGCGATGGCTTCCCGCACACGCTGATCGGTCATCGGGTTGGGGCCTTCGATAGTCGGCGACTCTTCGCGGGTATCCATGGCCAGAACCACATTCAAGAGGCTGGGGCGAGTGAGCACCTGAAAGCCCTCTTCTGACTTTACACGGTCCACATCTCGCACGGCCAAGTCTTGGATTACGTCTACCTCGCCCGTCAGCAACGCCGCTGTCCTGGTGGCGGGGTTAGTGATCGGACGAAAGGTCACTTGATCGATCTCAGGCGCTCCGGCCCAGTAATCGTCGAACGCTGTGAGGACCAAACGCTCTTCCTTGATCCATTCCTCCAACATGTAAGGACCGGTGCCCATCGGCTTGAGATCCATTTGCTCCTCGCCAGTTTCTGTTGTGTAGTCCTCATCCAGGATCAGCAACTCAGCGAGATCGTTTGGCAGAACCGCATAGGGCGCAGGTGTCGTGATTTCGACCGTCAGGTCATCGATCGCAGTGATTGATTCAATATTGGCCACAAGATCTGGTCTGATTGACTCACGCGCCTTTTCAACGGTGAAGACGACATCCGAGGCTGAGAACGCATTGCCATTGTGGAAGCTCACGCCATCACGCAGCTTGAAACGCCACGTCGTGTCGTCAACGGCTTCCCAGCTTTCGGCAAGGCCGGGACCAAAAGACAAGTCCGGACTCCGCTGAACAAGTGGATCATAGAGGTGATAATACATGATGTTCGACGACAATTCTTCGCCGGCCAGCGGGTAAAGATGGCTGGGATCGGCGGTC
>JAIVHI010000185.1 GCA_020201155.1 Loktanella sp.
CCATTTCAGCGACAGCTTGGTGCGATCGACGTGCAGGGACAGAGCCTCGAACAGCGCGAGCGCGGCCATAAAGGACCGCTGCGCCGCAATCTGCGGCGTGCAGCCGGGATGGTAGATCAGCGTCGCATTGAGGTTGCCCTCGGGCACCTCCCACGACCGGCCCCGGCGGCCCCGCGCCGCGGTCTGGGTCTTGGCGATGATCCAGGTCGGCCCGCTGATCCGATCCGCCTGCCGCGCGGCCTCGGACATGGTGCTGTCCACCGTGTCGAGGTGAAGGCAGGCATAGCCCTCCGGCCAGGCCGGAAGGGTGGTCGGGTCAGTTGACAAGCGTCAGCGCCGCTTCTGCGGCAAAGGGTTCGAGGCCGAAGAGGTTGATCCCCGGCACCCAGGCCAGCGCCACGATCACGGTGGACACCACCGCAGCCGTCCAGAGCACCGGCGGCAGACGTCCCGCGGCACCGTCGTCCCGTTCCGCGAAGTAGACGTAGTAGACGATGCGCAGGTAGTAGAAGGCCCCGATGACGGATGCCACGACACCGGCGATGGCCAGCCAGCCCAGCCCTGCGTCATAGGCCGCGCGCAGCACGTAAAGCTTGCCGAAGAAGCCCAGAAGCGGCGGCACACCCGCCAGGCTGAACATCATGACAAGCAGGACGAAGGCCATCAGCGGTTCGCGATTGGAATAGCCCTTGAGCATGGTGATATCGGTCGTCGGCTTGCCGTCGCGGTGCATCCCGAGGATCACGGCGAAGGTGCCGATGTTCATCGTCACGTAGATGACCATGTAGATCAGCATGGCCTGCACGCCCAGTGCGGTGCCGGCGGCCAACCCCATCAGGGCAAAGCCCATGTGCGCGATCGAGGAATAGGCCATCAGCCGCTTGATGTCGCGCTGCCCGATGGCGGCGATGGACCCGACGAAGACCGACACCACCGACAGGAAGGCCACGATTTGTTGCCAATCCCCGACGATGCCGCCAAAGGCGTCAAAGACCACGCGCGCAAACAGGGCCATCGCCGCGACTTTGGGGGCCGTGGCGAAAAAGGCGGTCACCGACGTGGGCGAACCTTCGTAGACGTCCGGCGTCCACATGTGGAAGGGCGCGGCCGAGACCTTGAAGGCAAAGCCCGTCAGCAGGAACACCAGACCGAAAAGCAGGCCGATGGGTGCGCCGTCCGCGACAGCGATGATGATGCCTGTGAACAGCGTCGTGCCGGCAAAACCGTAGACCAGCGAAGCACCGTAAAGCAGAAGGCCAGAGGACAATGCGCCCAGCACGAAGTACTTCAGGCCCGCCTCGGTCGACTTGATGCTGTCGCGACGCAGGGATGCGACCACGTAAAGCGACAGCGACTGCAGCTCGAGCCCCATGTAAAGGACCATCAGGTCGCCGGCGGATACCATGACCATCATGCCCACGACCGCCAAGGCGATCAGAACCGGATATTCGAACCGGAGCAATCCACGCTCGGCCATGTAACCTTCGGACATCAACAGCACGATTGCGGCCGAGATGAGGATCGTAATCTTGGCAAAGCGGGAAAAGTCGTCTGACACGAACATGCCGCTGAACGCCGTATCGGTCCCGACCCCGTTGATACCGATCCAGACGGCAAAGGCCAGGAAGACGCCAGCCGTCAGCCAGGTCAGCGTAGAGGCAAGCCCGTCCTTGCTGGTATAGACCGCCACGAGCAAGGCCAGCATGGCGTAGCCCGCCAACAGGATTTCGGGCAGGACAACTTGGATATCGGCAGAGATCATTCGCCCGCTCCGTTTTCGGCTACCATCGTGCCGGCCTCGTAGGCCGCCATGGCAACGTCGTATTCTCCGATCAAGGCCGAGACGCTCGGCCCGATGATGTCAGTGACAAGGCTGGGGTAGATGCCCAAAAGAAGGGTCATGATGACCAGCGGCGTGAACATGAGCCGTTCGCGACCGTCCATGTCCTTGATGGTCTTGAGGCTTTCCTTGATCAGGTCGCCCATGACGACCCGACGGTAAAGCCACAGGGCATAGGCCGCCGACAGGATCACGCCGGTCGCGGCAACCGCGGCGACCCATGTGTTGACCTGAAAGACCCCCATCAGCGTCAGGAATTCACCGACGAAGCCCGATGTGCCCGGCAGGCCGACGTTTGCCATGGTGAAGAACAGGAAAATCAGCGCGTAGGCCGGCATCCGGTTCACCAGACCGCCGTAGGCGTCGATCTCGCGGGTGTGCATCCGGTCGTAGATCACGCCCACGCAAAGGAACAGCGCACCGGCGATAAAGCCGTGGCTGATCATCTGGAAGATCGCACCATCAAGCCCCTGCTGGTTCACCGCGAAGATACCCATGGTGACGAAACCCATATGGGCGACCGAGGAATAGGCGATCAGCTTTTTCATGTCCTGCTGCACCAGCGCCACAAGCGAAGTGTAGACGATGGCGATGGCCGACAGCCACAGCACCAACGGCCCCATGACCTCGGACCCCACTGGGAACATCGGCAAGCTGAAGCGCAGGAAGCCGTAACCGCCCATCTTCAACAGGATCGCGGCCAGAACCACGGACCCCGCCGTGGGCGCCTGCACGTGGGCATCCGGCAGCCATGTGTGCACCGGCCACATCGGCATCTTGACCGCGAAACTTGCGAAGAAGGCGATCCAGAGCAGCGTCTGCATCCCGCCCACGATCTGCACGCCAAGGATGCTGAAGGTCTCGGAGCCGAAGTCGAAGGCCATCAGCGTCGGGATGTCGGTGGTCCCCGCCTGGCTGAACATCGCGACCATGGCGACCAGCATCAGCACCGACCCAAGGAAGGTATAAAGGAAGAACTTGAAGCTGGCGTAGATCCGGTTCGCCCCGCCCCAGATGCCGATGATCAGGAACATCGGGATCAGCCCGGCCTCGAAGAACAGGTAGAACAGCACGAGGTCGAGCGCCATGAACACGCCCAGCATGAGCGTCTCCAGCACCAGAAAGGCGATCATGTATTCCTTGACCCGCACGTCGACCTTCCAGCAGGCGCCGATCACGATGGGCATCAGGAAGGTCGTCAGCATCACGAACAGAACGCTGATCCCGTCCACGCCCATCTTGTATTGCAGACCCAGCAGCCAAGCCGCCTCTTCCACCATCTGGAAATCAGGGTTCGACGGGTCGAACTGGCCGATGATGAACAGCGATACGATGAAGGTCGCCGCGGTCGTGGCCAAAGCCACCCACTTTGCGTTGCGCTGCGCATCCGCATCATCACCGCGCAGGAAGACCGCAAGAATAACGGCGCCCAGCAATGGAATGAAAGTGGTGAGCGATAGCAGGTTGCCCATCAGTTTGCCCCTCCAAAGAGCGTCATCCACGTCAGGAGGACGGCAAGGCCCAGCACCATGGCAAAGGCATAGGTAAAGAGATAGCCCGACTGGGCGCGGTTCAGCTGTCGGGTGAAGAAGGGAATGATCCCCATCGCCACCCCGTTGATCCCGCCGTCGATCGTGTCTTCATCGCCGCGCTTCCACAGGAAACGGCCGATCCACAAGGCGGGACGGACGAAGATGAAGTTGTAGATTTCGTCGAAGTACCACTTGTGAAGCAGGAAGTTATAAAGCGGACGCTGCTGTTCGGCCAGTTGCCGCGGAAATGCGGGATGCCGGATATACATCATGAAAGCGGTCAGAAAGCCGATCACCATCGCGACGAAAGGTGCGACCTTGACCCATGTCGGAGCTTCGTGCGCATCGTCGAGCACGTGGTTGTCGGGGCTGATATAGATCGCACCGTCGCCCGGCTCTCCTCCGAAGGCAAAGTGGTGGCCCCCCGCATCACCGTCTGCTTCGGCGATCTCTTCTTCCGTCACGGCGGCGGTCGCCCCGTCCACGTCACCTTCGGCAAGGTTATCGGCAGCGGCGACAACGCCTTCGTCCGCCTCGCCATCTTCGACCATCTCGACAGCTTCGGGGATCCCGAAGAAGTCGGCGACCTTGTCCGAATAGCCGAAGAAGACGTTGTACCAGATCATCCCTGCGAAGACCGACCCAAGTGCCAGAACCCCCAGCGGAACCAGCATGACCGTCGGGCTTTCATGCGCGTGCTCATGCGTATGCTTGTTGCCGCGCGGCTTGCCGAAGAAGGTCAGGAACATCAGGCGCCAGCTGTAGAAACTGGTGAACATCGCCGCGATGACCAGCATCCAGAAGGCGTACCCGGTCCCACCGGCCCAAGCGCTTTCGATCACGGCGTCCTTGGACAGGAAGCCCGCAAAGCCGATATGCGTCAACGGAATCCCGACACCCGTGATGGCGAGCGTGCCGATCATCATCGCCCAGAAGGTATAGGGCAGCTTTTTGCGCAGCCCGCCGTAGTTCCGCATGTCCTGTTCGTGGTGCATCCCGTGAATCACCGAGCCTGCACCAAGAAACAGCATCGCCTTGAAGAAGGCATGCGTGAACAGGTGGAACATGGCGACCGAATAGGCACCCACGCCCGCGGCCACGAACATGTATCCCAGCTGCGACATGGTCGAATAGGCGATCACGCGCTTGATGTCGTTCTGAACCAGCCCGATGGTCGCGGCCACGAAAGCTGTCGTCGCACCGAGGAAGACCACGAAAGTCATGGCGTTCGGAGCGAATTCCATGATCGGCGACATGCGGCAGACCAGAAAGACGCCTGCCGTGACCATGGTGGCCGCGTGGATCAGCGCCGACACCGGCGTCGGGCCTTCCATCGCGTCCGGCAACCATGTGTGCAGGAACAACTGCGCCGACTTGCCCATCGCGCCGATGAACAGCAGGACGGCCACGACCTCGGCCGCGTTCCAGTCGCGCCACAGGAACGTCATCTGCGTCTGCGCGATCTCGGGGGCGGCGGCGAAGATGTCGGAAAAGTTGATGCTGTCGGTCAGCAGGAACAGCGCGAAGATACCAAGGGCAAAGCCGAAGTCTCCCACGCGGTTGACCACGAAGGCCTTGATCGCGGCGGCATTGGCCGACGGCTTGCGGTAATAAAAGCCGATCAGAAGGTAAGACGCGAGGCCCACGCCTTCCCAGCCAAAGAACATCTGCACAAGGTTGTCGGCGGTCACCAGCATCAGCATCGCAAAGGTGAAGAACGACAGGTAGGCAAAGAAGCGGGCCCTGTAATGCTCGCCTTCGCGGAAATTGTCGTCATGCGCCATGTAGCCGAAGCTGTAGAGATGGACGAGCGCCGAGACGGTCGTGATGACGATCAGCATGATTGCCGTCAGACGGTCCATCCGGATGGCCCAGTCCGTCGACAGGCTGCCGCTTTCGATCCAGCGCAGGATTGGGATGATCTCGGTCGTGCCGTTGAACATCAGGAACACGATCCATGACAGCAAGGCGGCAAGGAAAAGCAGACCGGTAGAGATCCACTGTGCTGCGGTTTCACCGATGAACTTCCAGCCGAAGCCCGCGATCAGCGCCCCGACGAGCGGCGCGAAAAGGATGATGGTTTCCATGTCGTCTTAGCCCTTCATCACGTTGACGTCTTCAACGTCGATGGTCCCACGGTTGCGGAAGAAGCAAACGAGGATCGCAAGTCCGATCGCGGCCTCGGCGGCGGCGACGGTCAGCACGAACAGCGTGAACACCTGCCCGACCAGATCGTTCAGGTAAGACGAGAAAGCCACGAAGTTGATGTTCACAGCCAGCAGCATCAACTCGATGCTCATCAGCAGGATGATGACGTTCTTGCGGTTCAGGAACAGGCCGAAGATGCCGATCACGAAAAGCGTGGCCGCGACGACCAGATAATGCTCGAGTCCGATCATGTTAAAGCCCCTGCCCCGGTTTGACGTCTTTCAGTTCCATCGCCTTGGCCGGATCGCGGTGCATCTGGGCGATGACGTTCTGGCGCTTGATATCCACGCGGTGGCGGAGCGTCAGAACGATGGCGCCGATCATGGCGACCAGCAGGATCAGACCGGCAAGCTGGAATAGAATGATGTATTGATCGTAGATCAGCAGACCCAACAGGGCCGTGTTTTCGTTGTCGCCCACAGGGGCCAGACGGTTGGCCATCGCCATATCCGAAGTGTTCCACGCACCGAAAGCCAGCGCCAGCTGCATGATGATCACGACACCGATCAAAAGGCCCAGCGGCAGGTAGCGCACCATCTCGGCTTTCAGCTCGGCGAAATCGACGTCCAGCATCATCACGACAAAGAGAAACAGCACCGCGACCGCGCCCACGTAGACGATGATCAGCAGCATGGCGACGAATTCCGCACCCAGCGTGATGAAAAGCCCCGCCGAGGACAGGAACGCCAGGATCAGCCACAGCACCGAATGTACCGGGTTGCGGCTGACGACGGTCATGAGACCACCCAGAATCGTACTCAGCGCGAAAACATAGAAGGTGAAGGCGAACACGGTCATGCGTCGTCGTCCTTGTCCAAAACGTCAGTGGCGATTTCCATCGCCTTGGTCATCGCCGGAACCCCGCCAAAGACCGCCGCCTGCGCGATCGTCTCTGCGATTTCCTGCTTCGTGGCGCCAGCTTCGGAAACGTGACGCACGGTCAGCCGGATCTGGCTCTCTGCTTGGGCCCCCATGATGGTCAGACCCATCAAGGTCAAGAGCAGTCGGGTCTTTGCGTCCAATCCTTCGGGATTGATGCCCTTGCCGAACCACATTTCCATCGCCTCTTGCGGCATGGTGGGCCACATCGCTTCGAACCCCTTGGGGGTGAAGGATTCGAGCGCCGGGTTCATCTGCTTGGCCCAGTCCTGTCCCATCTTCATCATGGCGGCAAAGGGGTTGTCGTCGCTCATCGGTACGGCGCATCCATTTCCAGATTGCGGGCGATCTCGGCTTCCCAGCGGTCGCCGTTGTCCAAAAGCTTTTCCTTGTCGTAGTAAAGCTCTTCCCGCGTCTCGGTCGAGAACTCGAAGTTCGGTCCTTCGACGATGGCATCGACCGGGCAGGCTTCCTGACAGAAGCCGCAGTAGATGCATTTGGTCATGTCGATGTCGTAACGCGTCGTGCGGCGGCTGCCGTCCTCGCGCGGTTCGGCGTCGATGGTGATCGCCTGCGCGGGGCAGACGGCCTCGCACAGTTTGCAGGCAATGCAGCGTTCTTCCCCGTTGGGATAGCGCCGCAACGCGTGCTCGCCACGAAAGCGGGGCGACAACGGCCCCTTTTCGTGCGGATAGTTCAGCGTCGCCTTGGGGCTGAAAAAGTATTTCATCCCCAGACCGAAGCCTTTCCAGAAGTCTGTCAGCAGAAAGTATTTGGCAGAACGGGCATAGTCCATATCAGCCTCCGAGCAGGGTGTAACGGGCCCACATGGCCCCGCCGATTTCGAATTTTGCGAGGAACGACACGATCACGACCCAGCCCAGCGACAGTGGCAGGAAAACCTTCCAGCCGATCCGCATCAGCTGGTCATAGCGGTAACGGGGCGTGATGGCCTTGACCATCGCAAACATGAAGAAGCAGATCAGCATCTTGCCGATCATCCACAGCACGCCGTCCGGCAGGCCGGGGATGGGCGACAGCCATCCGCCAAGGAACAACAGGCTGACCAGACCGCACATCAACACCACGGTCAGCAACTCGCCGATCATGAAAAGCAGAAAGGGCGTTGACGAGTATTCGACCTGATACCCCGCGACCAGTTCGGATTCGGCTTCCGGCAGGTCAAAGGGCGGGCGGTTGGTTTCGGCCAGCGCACTGATAAAGAACAGGAACAACATCGGGAAATGCGCGACCCAGTACCACGACAGCAGTCCCGCCCCGCGCTGCGCCTCGACGATGGCGGTGAGGTTCATCGATCCGGTCGAGATGATGATGCCGACGATGATCAGGCCCAGCGACACTTCGTAGGAGATCATCTGAGCCGCCGACCGCAGCGAACCGAGGAACGGATACTTGGAGTTCGACGCCCAGCCGCCCATGATGACGCCGTAAACCTCGAGTGACGACACGGCGAAGATGAAGAGGATGGCAACGTTGATGTCTGCCAGCACCCAGCCTTC
Organism: Loktanella sp.; assembly: GCA_020201155.1. GTDB lineage: Bacteria > Pseudomonadota > Alphaproteobacteria > Rhodobacterales > Rhodobacteraceae > JAIVHI01. The sequence goes on from JAIVHI010000185.1 coordinate 7,980, forward strand.
GTTGAAGGGGATCACCGACCAGGCGATCACCGGCAGCACGAAGGACAGCATCGGTGCGATGAAATAGACCGGCTTGTCCGCACCCGCGGGCACGACGATTTCCTTGACGATGTATTTCAGAAAATCGGCAAAGGACTGCAACAGGCCGAAAGGTCCGACCACGTTGGGTCCCTTGCGCATCTGCACGGCGGCCCAGACCTTGCGGTCGGCATACATCAGCATCGCCAGCGCCAGAAGCAGCGGGACCAATACCAGAAGGCATTGCAGCAGGATCAACAGGACCTGGCCGAAAGGGTTTGTAAAGAAAAACGACATAGGCAGTCCTCAGACGGTTGGGATGCCCGCGACGCCACAGGCGCCCACGGTCACTTCCGCATCGATGGTTCGGGAACCGGCTGGCAAACCGGCAGAGATGACATAGACGGCATCCGCAATCACGACCTTGCCTTGGTTGGCATAGGTCGACCGGACGAACCGGGCAAATCCGAACCCGCGGATCAGGGCATATTGCGCGGCGGCACATTCGGCGTAGTCATCGATCTCGGCCCGATAATCCACGCCCGTCATGCGCACCTTGAAATTCACAAGGTCGCCTTCCAGCAGCGCCGTCTGAACGCCAAGATAGGCATTCGGCGTCTTGTCGACCGGTGCATCCGCCGTGGCGTCGCCCCCTGTCGGGCTGCACCCTGCGACTGCCAGTAGCGCCGCACCTATGATCCCTTGACGGATCATCCGTTATTCGGCCGCGATCTTGTCGGAAAACCGAAGCTTCGCGTTGGCCGACAGTTCGGCCATCAGTTCGGACGCACGCGCGATGGGGTTGGTCAGGTAGAAATCCTTGATCGCGGTATGGACCGGGCCCGACGCAAGATCGGTCGGCTCGATCGACGTGATCTGGTTTTCGGGGACGGTGTCGATCTCGGCCAGATGCGGATGCCGGGCGACAAGCGCCTGACGCAACTGGGTCAGGCTGTCGTAGGGCAGCGTCGCCCCAAGCTCTGCCGAAAGCGCGCGCAGGATCGCCCAGTTTTCCTTGGCTTCACCCGGTGCAAAGCCGGCGCGCATCGCCAGCTGCGGACGGCCTTCGGTATTCACGAACAGCCCGTTTTCTTCCGTGTATGCAGCCGCAGGCAGGATCACATCGGCGCGGTGCGCGCCACGATCCCCGTGCGAGCCTTGATAGATGACAAAGGCATCGCCCTGAATGTCACCTTCATCCGCCCCGAGGTTATAGATCACCTCGGCCCCGTCCAGCGCGGCCATCAGGCCACCGTCGGTCACCGCACCGATATCCATCGCCCCGACGCGCGCGGCCGCGGTGTGCAGGATCATCACCTTGGCATCCAGATCGGCAGCGGCCTTGAGCGCATGGGCAAGGACGTTCTCGCCATCCTCGGCCATCAGGGCACCCTGCCCCACGATCACGATGCTTTCGCCCTCGCCCTCAATGTCGGGCAGCTTGGCGAAGGCGTCGCGCCCGTCGCCCAGTTCTTCCACGTCGAATGTCAGATCGACAGGTTCGCCGATCCGGCTGACCTGCGCGCCGCGCAGCCATGCCTTGCGGATACGCGCGTTCAGCACGGGTGCTTCGGTCCGGGGGTTCGTGCCGATCAGAACGATCCGACCGGCATGGTCCAGATCTTCGACCAATGCGGTGCCGACATAGGCACCCCGGTTTCCGGCAGGCAGCTTTGCGCCGTCGGTGCGACATTCGACCGAGCCGCCCAGTCCTTCGACCAGCTCCTTGAGCGCGAAAGCCGCTTCGGTCGGGGCCAGATCGCCTACGAGGCCGGCGACCTTCTTGCCCTTCATCGCCGCGGCAGCCGCATCCAGCGCCTCGGGCCAGGTGGCGGGGCGCAACTTGCCGTCGACGCGGACATAGGGCTTGTCCAGACGCTGGCGGCGCAGACCGTCGAAGACAAACCGTGTCTTGTCGGAAATCCATTCCTCGTTCGTGCCATCGTGGTTGCGGGGCAAGATCCGCATCACTTCGCGGCCCTTGGTGTCCACGCGGATCGACGACCCCAGCGCATCCATCACGTCGATGCTTTCGGTCTTGGTCAGTTCCCACGGGCGGGCGGTAAAGGCATAGGGCTTGGAGACCAGTGCGCCTACGGGGCAGAGATCGATGATGTTGCCCTGCAGGTTAGAATCCAAAGTCTCGCCAAGGTAGGATGTGATCTCGGCGTCTTCGCCACGGCCTGTCTGGCCCATCTGGTGGATGCCCGCGACCTCGGTCGTGAAGCGCACGCAGCGGGTGCAGGAAATGCAGCGGGTCATGTGGGTTTCGACCAACGGACCCAGATCCAGATCCTCGGTCGCGCGCTTGGGTTCACGGAAGCGGGAGAAATCGACACCATAGGCCATGGCCTGATCCTGCAGGTCACATTCGCCGCCCTGATCGCAGATCGGGCAATCAAGCGGGTGGTTGATCAACAGGAATTCCATCACCCCTTCGCGGGCCTTCTTGACCATCGGGGTGTTGGTAAATACCTGCGGCAACTGGCCTTCGGGGCCGGGGCGCAGATCTTTGACCTGCATCGCGCAGGACGCGGCGGGCTTTGGCGGGCCGCCCTTCACCTCGACAAGGCACATGCGGCAGTTGCCCGCAATGCTGAGCCTCTCGTGGTAGCAAAAGCGGGGAATTTCGATCCCGGCTTCTTCACAGGCCTGAATCAGGGTCATGGCCCCGTCGACCTCGATTTCGGTGCCGTCGATGACAATTTTGCGCTGGTCGGACATGGAACGCCTATCTTTCCCGGATGGCGCCCCCGCGCGGGGGCGCCTAGCTGGGGGCCTTCTAACCCCTTGTGCGCTGGGTTGCCAGCGGGTGCGGCGATTTTTTCGGGTCGCTTGCCGCGACTTACCGCATCAGGCGCCCGATGGGCGTATTCGCGGCGATTTCGCTGCGTCCGACAGCACAATACGTATCGGGCCGACCTGCGACCGCACCCATTGAGGCAAGCCGCTCGCGCGCAATGGCTTCCAACCGGTCCTTTTCGGCCTTGTCGTCCACATAGGCCTGAATCTGGTCATCCGAGAACCCTTCGCGGCTGGCAAAGGACTTGAGGTCGTTGAGAAAGGCATTGGCGCGGAAGTAGCGCGGGCCGATCGAGCCGCACTTCTGCGTGATCTCGTAGGCCATACCGATCGTGATGATCCCCTCTTGGACGCGGGGGACATCCTTGAGTGCCGACTGCGCCGACACGTTGCCGGCGGTGAGAACCACGCCCAGAAGGGCTGCGAGGACGAAAGGGGTCTTGGACATGCGGGGCACCTGTTTTGTTGTTGCCCCGACATCGCCTTGCCGCGCGCGCTATACAATATCAGTGACGATAGCTGGGCCGATTGCTGCGCACCCGCTGCACCCGAAAACGCGAAAGCCCCGGTCCGGTTGGATCAGGGCTTTCGAGGCTCGTTTTGTCGCGTCCTCCGGCTTATTCGGCTGCGACCGGCACCCTCTTGTGCTTGATGCGGTCCTCGATCTCGTCGCGGAAGTTGCGGATCAGGCCCTGAATCGGCCACGCGGCCGCGTCGCCTAGGGCGCAGATCGTGTGCCCTTCGACCTGCTTGGTCACGTCAAGCAGCATGTCGATCTCTTCGGGCTGGGCGTTGCCTTCGACCAGCCGCGCCATCACGCGCATCATCCAGCCGGTGCCTTCGCGGCAGGGCGTGCACTGGCCGCAGCTTTCGTGCTTGTAGAACTTGGCCAACCGCCAGATCGCCTTGATGATATCGACGTCCTTGTCCATCACGATCACCGCCGCCGTACCAAGGCCCGATTGCAGATCGTTGCGCAGGTAGTCGAAATCCATGATCGCGTCGCGCATGTTCTCAGCGCGCACACAGGGCACGGACGACCCGCCGGGGATCACGGCCTTGAGGTTGTCCCAGCCGCCACGGATTCCGCCGCAGTGCTTTTCGATCAGCTCTTCGAACGAGATGCTCATGGCTTCTTCGAC
>JAIVHI010000128.1 GCA_020201155.1 Loktanella sp.
AGCGTGTATCTGTCATGGTCAGCCTTTGCATCATTGATCTAGTCTTCGCCGCTTCCGGGCGCGTCACGGGCACGTTACCCCCCTTGCGTGCTGTGGTCATCACCGCGTTTGGAAAACTTGGCCGGGGGCCTTACGCGTTGCCAACCCCGCGGCGTTCCATGCTAGGACAGCGTTGATCCGCGAATGAAAGGGCCGACCAGATGCCACCCAAAGTACGAACAAATCCGAAATCAAGCCGGCAGCAGCAGCCATGATCCGCATCGTCTCTATCGGTGAGTGCATGGTCGAAATGGCCCCGACCGGCGATACGGGCACCTACCTTATGGGTTTTGCCGGAGACACGATGAACACGGCGTGGTACCTGCGCAGGCTTTTGGATGCGCGGGACCAGGTCGACTACCTGACGGCGGTCGGTGACGACAGCGTATCCGATCAGATGGTGGCCTTTCTGGACGAGGCCGGGCTTGGCACGGACCACATCATACGGCGATCGAAGCGGACCGTCGGCCTGTACATGATCCAGCTTTCGGACGGTGAACGAAGCTTCAGCTATTGGCGCGGGCAAAGTGCGGCACGGACACTGGCACAGGATCAGGACCGCCTGATGCAGGCGCTGACGGGAACGGATATCGCCTATTTCTCGGGGATTACCCTTGCCATCCTGACCGAGGAGGACCGCCGCCGCCTGCTTGACGCCTTGCAAAGCTTCCGCGCCAAGGGGGGAGAGGTCGTGTTCGATACCAACCTGCGCCCTGCCCTGTGGGACAGTCCCGCCCAGATGACCAAGGCGGTGATGGAGGCCGCTGCCATCAGCGACACCGTCCTGCCCTCGCATGATGACGAAGCGACGTGGTTCGGTGACACCGATCTTGCCGCGACAGCCCGCCGCTATGCCGACACGGGCGCGAAAACGGTCGTGGTCAAGAACGGGTCCGGCCCGATGCATGCGTGGCAACAGGGCAAGACCGTGGATGTCACACCAGACCCCGTGGACCGGGTCGTGGACAGCACGGCGGCGGGGGATTCCTTTAACGCGGGCTTTCTGGCCGCGCAGATCGCGGGCAAGCCGCTGGACCAGTCCTTGCAGGCAGGGGCGCAGCTTGCCGCCAAGGTCGTATCCCACCGCGGGGCACTCGTGCGGGATCTGGACTGATCCACCGATCTTTTCAAACCCAACCCCGGCCCTTTCTAATCCGACCCCGCCCCTTTCAAACTCGACCCGGCTGGGCCACCCTGCCCCGGCAAACCAAGGAGACATCTGGCATGTGGCAATTCTGGGTCGATCGCGGCGGCACCTTCACCGATATCGTCGCCAAGACGCCCGAGGGGGATCTGCGGACGCACAAGCTTTTGTCCGATAACCCTGAAATCTACCCCGATGCGGCCGTAGAGGGAATTCGCACACTTCTGGGGCTTGAGGCCGATGCGCCGATCCCGGCCAAGACCATCGCAAGCGTCAAGATGGGCACGACCGTGGCCACCAATGCGCTGCTGGAACGCAAGGGCGAACGCACGCTTTTGCTGATCACAAAGGGGATGCGCGATCTGCTGCGGATCGGCTACCAGAACCGACCGCGCCTAGCCACGAGGTCAGCCCGCTGATCAAGCTGGTCGCCCGCGGGGATACGGCGGTGGTCGATGCCTACCTGTCGCCGATCCTGCGCCGCTACGTGCGGCAGGTGGCAGAGGCGCTGGGCGCATTGGCCCCGGACGGCCCCCGCCTGATGTTCATGCAGTCGAATGGCGGGCTGACCGATGCGACGCTTTTCGCGGGCCGCGATGCGATCCTGTCGGGGCCTGCGGGCGGCGTGGTGGGCATGGTCCGCACGGCGCAAGAGCTGGGCTTCGACAGGCTGATCGGTTTCGACATGGGCGGCACCTCGACGGATGTGTGCCACTACGCAGGCAGCTTCGAGCGCAGCTTCGAGACGGAAGTGGCCGGCGTGCGGATGCGGGCGCCGATGATGGCTATTCACACGGTCGCGGCAGGTGGCGGGTCGATCCTCAGCTTCCGCGACGGGCGCATGCAGGTCGGCCCCGACAGCGCAGGCGCCAATCCCGGCCCTGCGGCCTACCGGCGCGGTGGACCTCTGACCGTGACCGATTGCAACGTGCTGCTGGGCAAGCTGCACCCCGACCTTTTCCCGCAGGTCTTCGGGCCGGACGGGAATAAGCCGCTCGACGCGGAAACGGTGCGCGACAAGTTTGCCGCGATGGCGCGGGAGATCGGCGGCGACCTGACGGTCGAGGAAATCGCGGAAGGCTTCCTGCGCATCGCGGTCGAGAACATGGCCAATGCGATCAAGAAAATCAGCGTCCAACGCGGCTATGACGTGACCAAGTACACGCTGAACTGCTTTGGCGGCGCGGGCGGCCAGCATGCCTGCCTTGTCGCGGATGCGCTGGGCATGGAAAGCGTTTTCATCCACCCCTTCGCGGGTGTGCTGTCTGCCTTTGGCATGGGGCTGGCCGATGTGAGGGCCATGCGCGAGCACCAGTTCGGCAAGGGCTTTGCCGCAGAGAAAGAGGCACGGCAAGTGCTGGACAGCCTATCGGACGATGCCCGCGCCGAGGTGACGGGCCAAGGCATTCCCGCCGATCAGACCACGGTGGTCACCACCGCCCATATCCGGCCCGACGGCGCGCAGCAGACGCTGGCGGTGCCTTTCGGAACGCCCGAAGACATGACAACCGCCTTCGAACTGGCGCACCGGCAGCGCTTTGGCTTCGTGCCCGACGGCGCGAGGCTGATCATCGACATGCTGACGGCAGAGGCCATCGGCTCCACCGGCGAAAGCGTGACCCTGCCGCAGGCTGACCGACCGGCTGCCGTGGACGAAAGCGTGCGGATGTGGGCGCAGGACGGGTGGCGCGACGTGCCCGTCATCGACCGCACCGCGATGGCGCAGGGGCAGACCGTGGACGGCCCCGCGATCCTGACCGAACCGACCGGCACCAATATCCTCGAAACGGGCTGGCGGGCCGAATGTGTCGCGGGCGGCAACCTGATCCTGCGCCGCGCCGTGCCCCTGAAACGGCAGGAAGCCGTCGGCACCGCCGTCGACCCCGTCATGCTGGAGGTCTTCAACAACCTGTTCATGTCCATTGCCGAACAGATGGGCGCCACGCTGGCGAACACCGCCTATTCGGTGAACATCAAGGAGCGCTACGACTTTTCCTGCGCGATCTTCGACGAAGCGGGCGATCTGGTGGCCAACGCGCCGCATGTGCCCGTGCATCTGGGATCCATGTCCGAAAGCGTGCGCACGGTGCTGCGGCAGAACGCGGGTCGCATCCGACCGGGCGACGTCTTCATGATGAACAACCCCTACAACGGCGGCACGCATCTGCCCGACGTGACGGTCATAACACCGGTCTTCGACGAGGCTGGCAAACGGATCGTCTACACCGTCGCCAGCCGCGGACACCACGCGGATATCGGCGGCAAAACTCCGGGCTCCGCCCCGCCCGACAGCCGCACCATCCACGAAGAAGGCGTTCTGATCGACAATTTCCTTCTGGTCGCGCAAGGCACCCTGCGCGACGGCGCCACCCGCGATTTGCTGGCCTCGGGGCCTTACCCTTGCCGCAACATCGACCAGAACATGGCCGATCTGTCGGCCCAGATCGCGGCGAACGCCACAGGCGTGGCCGAGTTGCAGAAGATCACCCGCCAGTTCGGGCTGGAGACGGTTCACGCCTACATGACCCACGTGCAGGACAATGCCGAGGAAAGCGTGCGCCGCGTGCTTGACGTGCTGCACGATTGCGCCTTCGAATACCCGTTGGACAGCGGCGACCGCATCAAGGTGGCAATCACGGTCGACAAGGCGGCCCGTCGCGCGACGATCGACTTTACCGGCACCGCGCCACAGAACGCGCTGAACTACAACGCGCCGCTGGCGATCTGCCGCGCGGTCGTGCTTTACGTCTTCCGCACGCTGGTCGGCAGCGACATTCCGATGAACGAAGGCTGCCTGAAGCCGCTGGACCTGATCGTGCCCGAAGGCAGCATGATCAATCCCCGCGAACCCGCCGCCGTCATTTCGGGCAACACCGAGGTCAGCCAAGCCATCGCCGATACGCTTTACGGCGCGCTTGGGGTCATCGCGGGCAGTCAGGGCACGATGAATAACTTTGTCTACGGCAATGACACCTATCAGAACTACGAGACGATCTGCGGCGGCACAGGCGCGGGCGACGGGTTCGACGGGACCAGCGCGGTCCACAGCCACATGACGAACACGCGGATGACCGACCCCGAAGTCCTTGAGACACGGTTTCCGGTGCGTGTGGATGAATTCGCGATCCGCAAGGGATCGGGTGGAACGGGCCGCTACAAGGGCGGCGACGGTATTGTCCGGCGATTGCGCTTTCTCGAACCGATGACCGTCACGGTGCTGTCGTCACACCGCATCGTGCCGCCTCTGGGGGCGGCCGGTGGCGGGAATGGTGCACTGGGCGAGAATGTGGTCGAACGTGCTGCGGGCCGGATCGACACGCTGGGCGGAAACGACGAGACCGAAGTGGAGGCCGGAGATGTCTTCGTCCTCAAATCACCCGGTGGCGGAGGGTTCGGGGCCATGGGTTCGGATGAGGAAGAATGATGCAGCTCAGACCCTTCTGTCGGTCGACGGCTGCCCCTACTGCTGGTAAGAAACGCGCATGACACAGAAAATAGCCGCCGGAAACTGGAAGATGAACGGCCTGCCCGCCGCTCTCTTTGAAATCGAAGCCCTTGTCGCCGGGCTGGACAGCCCTGCCTGCGATGT
>JAIVHI010000020.1 GCA_020201155.1 Loktanella sp.
TTCGGGTTCAATGCGCAGGCCGATGTGCGTGCAGTGAACCTGACCTACAAGGCGGGTGTCGCGCATTTCGACATCGCCCTGCAGGGCGAGGGCAAGGTGATCGAAGGGTGCGAACTGCCGATGCCCGGGGATCACAACGTCTCGAACGCCCTTTCGGCCGTCGCCGTGGCACGGCACCTTGGCATGAAGACAGAAGCCATTCGGCAGGCTCTGAAGAAATTCGGCGGCGTGAACCGGCGCTTTACCCGCGTGGGGGAAGTGGACGGCGTGACGATCATCGACGATTATGGCCACCACCCGGTCGAGATTGCCGCCGTTCTGAAAGCGGCACGGCAGGCGACCGAAGGACGGGTCATCGCCGTGCATCAGCCACACCGGTATTCGCGTCTGGCGCATCATTTCGATGAATTCTGCGCCTGCTTCAATGATGCCGACGTGGTGGGTATCGCTGATATCTATGCCGCCGGCGAAGAGCCGATCCAGGGGGCGTCGCGTGACGATCTGGTGGCGGGCCTGATCCGCCACGGTCACCGTCATGCCCGTGCGGTCGAAAGCCAGGACGACCTGACCCGCATCGTGCGGGAACAGGCGGGGCCGGGTGACATGGTCGTCTGTCTGGGCGCAGGCACGATCAGCACCTGGGCCAATGCCTTGCCCGACAAGCTGAGAGGCTAGGCGGATGAGCTGGGCGCTGGTCTGCGCAGTGGGCTGGGTATTTGTGGCCACCGCGACCGCCTGTCTTCCGATGCGACTGCAATACGGGCCGGGTCTGGTCCTTTTGTTCCTGGCGCCCGTTCTGGTCATCTGGCTGGGTGCTGCACATGGCTGGCTTTGGTCGGCGATTGCGCTTCTGGCCTTCGTCTCCATGTTTCGGAACCCGCTGCGCTATTTTCTGGCACGGGCGCGGGGCCTGCGGGTTGAGGGCCCGCAATGATCCTTGGGCACGCCTCACTGGCCGCCTGCCTTTGGCTGGTGATCGCGAACGTGGTGGCCATGTTCCCGAGCCGCGACAATCACTGGAAGGTTGCCTATCTGCTGATCGCCATCGGGGTGCCCCTGCTGGGCTGGCTGACGATGCAAAGCGGACCTTGGGTCGCGCTGATCTTTCTGGCCGCGGGGGCGAGTGTCCTCCGCTGGCCGCTGATCCATCTGACCCGCTGGCTTCGCGGCCGGATCGGGGACTGACGCATGGGGCAGATCTACCTGCTGGCGATCATGATCGTGGGTGCGGTCATTCCCTTTGCCGCGATGACATACTGGGTCCAGCGCGGGCGCAACGGGTTTGCGCTGTCACTGGTATCGGTCATTGGCGGGGCCTTGGTCCTGCTCTTGTTCGCCTCGGTGCGCCCTGTGGGGGCCGATCCCTTGATGGCGATGGCATGGGCGCAGTTCTTCGTTTTTCCGGGGTTTATCGGCGCGTTGGCCGGCGGGCTGCTCGGCTGGTTGGTGCGCAGACGGCGTGACGGCGGACGCTAGGACTTGCCGCGGTTTGAACTGGCCTTTACCTGCGGCGCCAAGGAACGGAGGGACTGACATGACATTCGATCTGCCAGAGGTGCGCGGCACGCTCACCACGCACCGGCCCCTTGATGATTTGACATGGCTGCGCGTGGGCGGCCCTGCCGACGTTTTGTTCCAACCCGCCGACCCCGCCGATCTGAGCGCGTTTCTGGCGGCCCTCGACCCCGCCGTCCCGGTCTTTGCCATGGGCGTGGGGTCGAACCTGATCGTGCGCGACGGCGGCATCCGCGGCGTGGTGATCCGGCTGGGGCGCGGCTTCAACACGATCGCCATCGACGGACAAGAGGTCACGGCGGGGGCTGCTGCCCTTGATGCGCATGTAGCGCGCAAGGCGGCGGATGCGGGGGTGAACCTGACCTTTCTGCGCACCATTCCCGGCAGTATCGGCGGGGCCGTGCGAATGAACGCGGGCTGCTACGGTGATTATGTGGCCGACGTCTTTCAAAGCGCCGAGGCGGTCCTGCGCGACGGCACCCGCGTGACCTTCACGGGCGATGACATGCAATTCGCCTACCGGTCGAGCCGGCTGCCCGAAGGGGCCGTGCTGATTTCTGCGACGTTCAAGGGGCCCGCGGGCGTCCCGGATGAGCTGAATGAGCGGATGACCGCCCAACTGCGAAAGCGCGACGAGACGCAGCCCACCAAGGACCGGACGGCGGGGTCGACCTTTCGCAACCCTGCGGGCTTTTCCAGCACGGGGCAGGCCGACGACAGCCATGAGCTCAAGGCCTGGAAGGTCATCGACGACGCGGGTTTGCGCGGTGCCGTGCGGGGTGGGGCGGTGATGAACACGATGCACCCCAATTTCCTGACCAATGCAGGCAATGCCACCGCCGCCGATCTCGAAGGATTGGGCGAAGAGGTGCGGAAAAAGGTTTACGCCGATTCGGGTATCACGTTAGAGTGGGAAATCATGAGGGTGGGCGAAACGCCTTCGTGATCCCGAAAATGACCCAGGCAAGGGTCTGATCCAGGGCAGGATCGAGAATGACGGACCGCAAAAGGTCCGCGCATATGAGGCGGATGGGTGATGTCGAGCAGGGCAAACCCCAAGGTGGTTGTATTGATGGGTGGTCCGTCGGCGGAACGCGAGGTTTCGCTGTCATCGGGTGCCGAATGTGCGAAAGCCTTGGTGGCGACAGGATGTGACGTGATCGAGGTCGATGCCGGCCCCGACCTCGCCTCGCGTCTGCTCGAAATCAAGCCAGACGCGGTTTTCAACGCGCTTCACGGACGCTGGGGCGAAGATGGCTGCGTTCAGGGCCTGCTGGAATGGCTGCAAATTCCCTATACGCACTCGGGCGTCCTGTCCTCGGCGCTGGCGCTGGACAAGGAACGGACCAAGGCCGCCTACCGTGCAGCGGGTCTGCCGGTGGTCGACAGCGTCCTTGCATCCAAGGCGGCGGTTCAGAGGGCCCATGTGATGCCGCCCCCTTACGTGGTCAAACCCTACAACGAAGGCTCCTCGGTCGGCATCTACATCATCCCCGAGGGCGCGAACGGCCCACCGCAACTGGCCGACACGATGCCCGATGTGGTGATGGTCGAAGCTTTCGCGCCGGGCCGCGAGTTGACGGTCACCGTGCTGAACGACGAAGCGCTGACCGTAACGGACATCATCACCGATGGCTGGTACGACGGGCGAGATTTTCGACGCCTGCCGCGACCATGCGCTGACGGCGCATCACCTTCTGGGCTGCCGGTCCGTCAGCCGTACCGATTTCCGCTGGGACGAAAGCCGCGGTCTTGCGGGGCTGGTTCTGCTTGAAACCAACACGCAGCCGGGGCTGACACCGACCTCTTTGACGCCCGAACAGGCGGAACATTGCGGAATCAGCTTTCCGCAGTTCTGCCGCATGCTGGTAGAGGATGCATCGTGCGACCGCTAGCCGAACGCCGCCCCCGCGGGTCCCTGAAGGACCCCGCCCCGTCCAAGTGGCGCTATCGCTGGCAACGGTGGATGCTGACGCCGGGCATCAAGGCAGGGCTGCGGATCGGCACGCCGCTGGCCGTGATCGGGATCGTCGCCGCCGTCTGGTTTTCGGACGCCGACAACCGCACGGCGCTGACGGCCCGGATCGACGCATTGAAGTCCGAGTTCCAGCACCGGCCCGAGTTCCTTGTCACGAGCCTTCGGATAAAGGGCAGTGACGACCGGATCACGGCGGACATCGAGCGGATCGTGAAGATCGACTTTCCGATCTCGTCCTTTGATCTGGAGCTGGAAGAGATGCGCCGGCGGGTCGCGGCGTTGCACAGCGTGCAGGAGGCGCGGATCAAGGTGGCTGACAGTGGCGCGCTCGAGATCACTGTGATCCCCCGTGTGCCTGTCGCGCTTTGGCGAACGGGCGATAATCTGAGGCTTCTGGATCAGAACGGTATCTTCACGGGCGCGCTGGCCAGTCGGGCCGAGCGGTTGGATCTTCCGGTGATCGCGGGCGAAGGCGCGGGTGCGCATATCGAAGAAGCGCTTGCGATCTTTGCGCGGGCCCGGCCGATCAGTGACAGGGTGCGGGGATTGGCGCGGGTCGGCGAACGGCGCTGGGACTTGGTGCTTGATCGCGGTGTGCGGATCATGCTGCCGGTCGAGAATACGATGGCCGCGATCGACCGCGTCATCGCGCTGGATGCGGCACAGGACGTGCTGGAACGGGACGTTGCCGTCGTCGATCTGCGCAACGCGAACCGGCCAACGATAAGAATGACAAATGCAGCGGCCGTCTCTTACAGACGCGCCGGCCAGACAGGGGCAGAAGAATAAATGAAGGACCTCTACGACAGTCAGCGCGAGATGCGGAAGCTGCGCAAGGCCGCCATGCAACGGGGCGTGATCGCCATTCTCGATGTGGGCACGTCCAAGATTGCCTGTCTCGTGCTGCGGTTCGACGGCGCCGCCACCGAGCCGCAGGCCGAAGGGATCGGGTCGATGGCCGGTCAATCCTCGTTCCGTGTGATCGGGGCGGCGACGACACGGTCGCGCGGCGTCCGTTTCGGCGAGGTCGAAGCGATGGGCGAGACGGAGCGGGCCATCCGCACCGCCGTTCAGGCAGCGCAGAAGATGGCTCAGGTCCGCGTCGATCACGTGATCGCCTGCCTTTCGGGTGCGCGCCCCCGGTCCTACGGGCTGGACGGGGCGGTCGACATCGAGGACAGCATGGTGTCGGACGGTGACATCGGGCGTGTTCTGGCCGCCTGCGACGTGCCCGACTACGGGCCTGACCGCGAAGTGCTGCACGCCCATCCCGTGAACTTCGCGCTGGATCATCGCAGCGGCATGTCCGACCCGCGTGGCCAGATCGGCCAGCGCCTGACCACCGACCTGCACATGATGACGGTCGATGCGACGGCCCTGCAGAACCTCTATTTCTGCATCAAACGCTGTGATCTCGAACTCGCCGGGATCGCGTCCTCGTCCTATGCCTCGGCCCTGTCCACGTTGGTCGAGGACGAGCAGGAGCTGGGTGCCGCCTGTATCGACATGGGCGGCGGGTCCACGGGCATCAGCGTCTTCATGAAGAAACACATGATATATGCCGATACCGTCCGCATGGGCGGCGATCACGTGACGGGCGACATCTCGATGGGCCTGCAGGTGCCGCTGTCGACGGCAGAGCGGATCAAGACCTTCTACGGCGGCGTCGTGGCAACCGGCATGGACGACCGCGAAAAGATCGAGATCGGCGGCGATACCGGGGACTGGGAACATGACCGCCGCACCGTCAGCCGGGCCGAACTGATCGGCATCATGCGTCCGCGCGTCGAGGAAATTCTCGAAGAGGCGCGGATGAGGCTGGATGCGGCGGGCTTCGAATACCTGCCCAGTCAGAAGATCGTGCTGACGGGAGGGGCCAGCCAGATACCGGGGCTGGACGGGCTGGCGGCCAAGATCCTTGGCCAGCAGGTGCGGCTGGGTCGCCCGCTGCGCGTCAAGGGCCTGCCGCAGGCGGCGACGGGCCCTGCATTTTCCAGCGGTGTGGGGCTGACGCTTTTCGCGGCGCACCCGCAAGATGAATGGTGGGACTTCGACGTGCCAGTCGAAACCTACCCTGCAAGATCGCTCAAAAGGGCCGTAAAATGGTTCAAGGACAACTGGTGATACGCAAGATATTGCCGATAGGCCGAAATCCGGCTGAAAAGACCTAAAATTTGCCTACATTTGGTGGCGAAAACTGGGTTTTTAGGTGACGATAAGGCAAGTGGCCGTTAAAGTTGGCCCAATTGGACGGAATCTGCCCGGTGGGACGGGCCAACTAGAAACAGGCGGACCACGACATGACTTTGAATCTCTCCCTTCCCGGACAGGATGAACTGAAGCCCCGGATCACGGTTTTCGGTGTCGGCGGTGCCGGTGGCAACGCGGTCAACAACATGATCGAGCAGCAGCTTGACGGTGTTGAATTCGTGGTCGCCAACACCGATGCTCAGGCACTGCAGCAGTCGATGTCCTCGTCCAAGATCCAGATGGGCGTCAAGGTCACCGAGGGTCTGGGGGCAGGCGCCCGCGCGACCGTCGGCGCCGCCGCAGCCGAAGAAAGCATCGAGCAGATCGTCGATCATCTGGCGGGCGCACATATGTGCTTTATCACGGCCGGCATGGGCGGCGGCACCGGAACCGGTGCGGCCCCGATCATCGCGCAGGCCGCGCGCGAATTGGGCGTGCTGACTGTCGGCGTCGTGACCAAGCCCTTCCAGTTCGAGGGTGCCAAGCGGATGAAGCAGGCCGAGGACGGGGTCGAGGCCCTGCAGAAGGTCGTGGATACGCTGATCATCATTCCCAACCAGAACCTGTTCCGTCTGGCCAATGAAAACACGACATTTACCGAGGCCTTCGCGCTGGCCGACGACGTGCTCTATCAGGGCGTCAAGGGTGTGACCGACCTGATGGTTCGTCCCGGCCTTATCAACCTGGACTTCGCCGACGTGCGCGCCGTGATGGACGAAATGGGCAAGGCCATGATGGGCACGGGCGAGGCCGAGGGCGAAAACCGCGCCATTCAGGCCGCCGAGAAGGCCATCGCCAACCCGCTGCTGGACGAAATCAGCCTTGTCGGCGCAAAGGGCGTTCTGATCAACATCACGGGTGGCTATGACCTGACTTTGTTCGAACTGGACGAGGCCGCGAACAAGATCCGCGAAAAGGTCGACCCCGAAGCGAACATCATCGTCGGCTCGACGCTGGACACCAGCATGGAAGGCAAGATGCGCGTTTCCGTCGTCGCCACCGGGATCGACGCCGTGGCCAAGACCGAAATGCCGGTTCCGCGCCGGTCCATGGCCGCGCCGCTGACCCAGTCGCCCGCGATCGAGGAAGAAGCCGCCGCCGAGGCGCCGCGCCCCGCTGCAGCCAAGGCCGCACCACAGCGTCCCGCGGCCGCGGCCCCCGCACCGCAGGCACCACGTGCCGCACCGGCCGCCGCACGTGAACCAGAGCAAACGCTGTTCGAGGGCATGGAGGACGCCCGTCGTGTCGAAGTTATGGAAGACGACTTTTCCGACAATCACGGTGCGATCGAAGACGACAGCGACGATCTTCCGCCGCCCGCCTATCGCCCCCGTGCAGAACCCGAGCCGCAGGCGACCGAGCCCGAACGCTTCGTAGCCGAGGGCGACAAGCCGCGTTTCGGGATCAATTCGCTGATCAACCGCATGACAGGGTCGGGGCAGGCTGCCGAAGGGGCGGCTCCGCGTCAGCAGCCGCAGGTCACCGCATTCCGCGACGAAGCCGAACCCGAGGCAGACCCCGAGCAGGAGCGTATCGAAATCCCTGCTTTCCTGCGCCGTCAGGCGAACTAGAACCGCGACGGAACGTCGCGTCACAGTCACGAGAAAAGCCGCCCCATGGGGCGGCTTTTTCATTTTGAAACATAGGCTTATCGTTTCCCGCTTTTGGTTTTTCTGCGGTGCGGCATCAAGTGTTTCACTTGGTTGCAATCTGTGAATTGAGTGACGGCGCGTGCCGACTTAATTGTCACTTAACAGTTTAATGACACTATTCAGGCAGACGGGACAGGACAGGGTGCAAACGACGCTCGCATACGACGTGGCTTTCACGGGAACCGGCCTTCACACCGGTGCCGCTGCGACAGCTGTGCTGCGTCCCGCGCCTGCTGGCACCGGTATTCTGTTCCGGCGTATGGATCTGCCCGGTGCGCCGGTAGAACTGCCCGCGCTGTGGGACAGTGTCATCGTATCGCCACTGAACACCCGTCTTGAAAACCCCGATGGTGTGACCGTTTCCACCATCGAACATATCATGGCGGCTTTGGCCGGCTGCGGGGTCGGCAATGCCTACGTCGATCTCGATGGCCCCGAGGTGCCCATCATGGATGGCTCTGCCGCCGCTTTCGTCCGCGGGATTGTCGACGTCGGCCTGACACATCTTCACGCCACGCAGCAGGCCATCGAGATCCTGTCTTTGGTGCATGTGACACTGGGCGATGCCCGTGCGAGCCTCAGGCCCGCGACAAGTCTGCAGATCGAGTTCGAAATCGACTTTCCGGATGCGGCGATCGGCCGTCAGTCAAAGACGCTGAACATGGCGAACGGTGCCTTTGTCCGTGAATTGTGCGACAGCCGCACGTTCTGTCGTGCGGCGGACGTGGATGCGATGCGGGCGCAGGGCAAGGCCCTTGGCGGCACCGTTGAAAACGCAGTCGTCGTGGACGGGGCCAGGGTTCTGACCCCCGGCGGCCTGCGCCACGCCGATGAAGCGGTGCGTCACAAGATGCTGGACGCCTTGGGCGATCTTTACACCGCCGGGGCACCCATTCTGGGCCGTTACAGCGGTGTGCGTGCAGGTCATGCCGTCACGAACGCACTGTTGCGCACCCTTTTTGCCACGCCGACCGCTTGGCGCTGGGTGAACTGTGACGCCGGTATTGCTGCCCGTTTGCCGGGTGTGGGCGTCACGCGCGCGGACTTGGCCTGCGTCGCCTGAACACAAGGGCGCCAACCTTGCCAAAAGGCATTTTGCCCCCGTTTCTTTTCTGCTAGACCGATGCCAATTGCCCGGACCAATGTAGTCTTGGCGAGGTGAGCGGTAGACTGCGGGGGCCGACCGAATGTCAGGCATCAAGGGACAATCTGGATTTCTGCGCGTCTGCGCCGTTTCGGCGCTGGCGTTGCTCGTCGCCTGCGGCGAGCCGGATTTCCGCGCCGAAGGGGCGCTGGACACCTATACCGCGCAGGAGATCTTTCAGCGCGGTGAGGTGGAACTTGAAACCGGCAACCCCGATGACGCCGCCTTTTTCTTCGGCGAAATCGAGCGGCTTTATCCCTATTCCGAATGGGCCAAGCGGGCGCTGATCATGCAGGCCTTCGCCTACCACCGTGACGAGGATTATCCGAACTCGCGTGCTGCCGCACAGCGTTTCGTCGATTTCTACCCCACGGACGAAGATGCAGCCTATGCGCAGTACCTTCTGGCCTTGTCCTACTATGACCAGATCGACGAGATCGGGCGCGATCAGGGTCTGACCTTTCAGGCCCTGCAGTCGCTGCGCACCGTGATCGAGGTCTACCCCGAAAGCGAATACGCCCGTTCGGCCATCCTCAAATTCGATCTGGCCTTCGATCATCTGGCGGCAAAAGAGATGGAAGTGGGGCGCTACTACCTCAAGCGGTCACATTACGCCGCCGCCGTGGGCCGGTTCCGCGTCGTGGTCGAGGATTTCCAGACCACGACCCACACCGCCGAGGCGCTGCACCGGCTGGTCGAGGGCTACCTGTCGCTGGGTCTGGTGGACGAAGCCCAGACGGCGGGGGCCATTCTGGGCCACAACTATCAAAGCACCGAATGGTATCAGGACAGCTATGCGCTGCTCACGGGGCAGGGACTGACGATGACCGCGCAGGGCGATAACTGGTTGAATTCGATCTACCGGCAGGTCGTGCGCGGCGAATGGCTGTAATCGCGGCGGGATAAATCCCGCCCTACGGGGTGTGTTATGCTGCGCGCGCTGGATATTCGCGACATGTTGATCATCGACCGGCTGGAACTTGAATTCCAGCCCGGTCTGAACGCGCTTACCGGTGAGACGGGGGCGGGCAAGTCGATCCTTCTCGACAGCCTTGGCTTTGTTTTGGGCTGGCGTGGCCGGGCCGAGCTGGTGCGCGCGGGGGCCGAACAGGGCGAAGTGATCGCGGAATTCGATCTTGCGCCCGGTCACCCGGCCCATGCCGTCCTGCGTGATGCCGGGATAGAGGCCGAGGATGGCGAACTGATCCTGCGCCGCGTCAACAGCCGTGACGGGCGCAAGACCGCCTGGGTCAACGACCGGCGCGTGTCCGGTGATGTCTTGCGGCAACTGTCGGATACGCTGGTGGAACTGCACGGCCAGCACGACGACCGCGGCTTGCTGAACCCGCGCGGCCACCGGTCTTTGCTGGATCAGTTCGGGGGACACGAGCCGCTGATCGCGAAGGTCCGTGCCGCATGGCGCGATCTGGCCACCAAGCGCAAGGCGCTGGTCGAGGCTGAAACCGCACTGGAAGAGGTCCGCAAGGAAGAGGAATACCTACGCCACGCGGTCGGGGAACTCGACGCGCTGTCGCCAGAGGCGGGCGAGGAAGCGGCTTTGGATGCCAGCCGCCGGATGATGCAGGCCGCAGAACGGATTCGCAGCGACATCGCCAAGGCGGGCGAGGCGTTGGGGCTGCAAGGCGCGGAAGGAATGATCTCGGACGCGTCGCGCTGGCTGCAGGGCGCGGCGGACAAGGCCGAAGGCAGGCTCGATGCGCCGCTGGCTGCGCTGGAACGGCTGATGGAGGATCTGGATCAGGCGCAGCGCGGAGTGGCCGACTGCCTTGACGCACTGGCTTTCAATCCGTCCGAACTGGAAGACACGGAAGAGCGGTTGTTCGCCCTGCGTGGCCTGGCCCGCAAGCACGACGTGCTGGCCGACGATCTGGCCCCGTTGGCCGAAGAGTTGCGCGCAAGGCTTGCGGTTCTGGATGGTGGAGAGGTCGAACTTGAAACCCGAGCCAAGGCCGTGACGCTGGCCGAGGCTACCTATGCCGAAGCCGCGGAGGCGCTGACCTCTGCGCGGCAAAAGGCCGGTGCGACACTGGACGCCGCGATGGCGGCAGAGCTTGCACCGCTCAAGATGGAACGCGCCGTCTTCACCACGGAAGTGGCCCCTGCGACGCCGGGGCCCGAAGGACAGGACGATGTGACCTTCCGTGTTGCCACGAACCCCGGCGCGCCTGCGGGCCCCTTGAACAAGATCGCGTCAGGCGGTGAACTCAGCCGCTTTCTGCTGGCGCTCAAGGTCTGTCTGACCGCAGCCGAGGCAGGCGGTCTGACAATGATCTTCGACGAGATCGACCGGGGTGTCGGGGGCGCGACAGCCGATGCCGTGGGCCGCAGGCTGGCGGCACTGGCGGCGGACGGCCAAGTGCTTGTGGTCACGCATTCGCCGCAGGTGGCGGCGCTGGCCGGGCATCACTGGCGTGTGGAAAAGGCGCAGACCGCCGAGACGACGCTGTCGACGGTTGTCGCACTGGGTGCGGGTGACCGGATCGACGAGATCGCGCGGATGATTTCGGGTGACACCGTGACCGATGCCGCCCGGGCCGCCGCGAAAGAGCTGATCGCCGCACGCTGACCTTGGCCTGTCAGGCCGCTTGGCCTAGAAGGGTCGCACGGGGCAGTGGGAACACGGGGCATGGCGACAGGATTGACGCAAAGTCTGACGACGGCGTCGCGACGTATCCGCGCCGAGGTGCGACGCACATTCATCCTGATCAAGACCCGCGGACCCAGCCAGATACAATTCTGGTTCATCGCTCTTATGATCGGGATTGCAGCGGGCACGGTGGCACTTTTGTTCCGGCTGGGCATCTACTTTCTGCAGTCGACCCTCTACGGCACGGATGAGCCGCGTTTGATCCACAGCTTCGCAGCAAGCCTTGAATGGTATCAAATTCTGATCATCCCGATTTTTGGCGGGTTGATCGTCGGCCTCATCTTTCACCGCTTTACCGAAGACGGCAGGGTCAGGTCGGTGTCCGATGTGATCGAAGGGGCGGCGCTGAACAATGGCCGGGTCGAGGTCAGGCGGGGCTGGGCCTCGGGGGCGGCGTCGCTTGTCACGCTTGGCATGGGCGGATCAACGGGACGCGAGGGGCCGGTGGTGCATCTGGCGGCGGTCGTCTCGACGATGGTGTGCAGGGTGATCCGGGCGGATGGTATCACGGGCCGCGATTTGCTGGGTTGCGCCGTGGCGGCGGCGGTCTCTGCCAGTTTCAACGCGCCTCTGGCCGGTGCTCTTTTCGCGCTGGAAGTGGTCCTGCGCCACTTTGCGGTTCACGCCTTCGCACCGATCGTCATCGCATCGGTCGCGGGAACGGTCATCACGCGACTGGCTTTCGGCGATGTGACCGAATTCGTCCTGCCGGGTCAGAACGCGCTGGGGTTCTATGTCGAGCTTCCCGCGTTCCTGTTGCTGGGTCTCTTTTGCGGCCTTGTCGCGGTGCTGCTGATGCGGGCGATCTTCTGGGCGGACGATTTCGGCAACTGGCTGCAAGGGTTGCTGAAACTGCCGATGTTCCTGCGCCCCGCGGTCGCCGGTGGCTTGCTGGGCGGCATGGCGATCTTCTATCCCCATATCATCGGCGTCGGGTACGAGACGACCAGTGCTGCGCTGACCGGCACGCTGCTGCTGCACGAGGTCATCGTGTTCACGGTGCTCAAGGTCGTGGCCGTGGCGATCACGATGGGCGGACGCATGGGCGGTGGCGTGTTTTCACCGTCGCTGATGGTCGGTGCGATGGCGGGCTTGGCCTTTGGGATCGTGGCGACCAACCTTTTTCCGAACGTGTCGGGCGAGGGGACGCTTTATGCGCTGGCAGGGATGGGTGCGGTCGCGGCGGCGGTTCTTGGCGCACCGATCTCCACGACGCTGATCGTGTTCGAACTGACGGGCGACTGGCAGACCGCCATGGCCGTGATGGTTTCTGTATCCATGTCCACGGCGCTGGCCAGCCGTATGGTGGACCGGTCGTTCTTCCTGACACAGCTCGAACGGCGTGGCGTGCACCTTGCTGCCGGTCCGCAGGCTTACCTGCTGGCCACCTTTCGTGTGGCGACGATGATGCGCGAAAAGGATTCACCGCTGGCCCCGCCAGAGGATGACTGCTGGAAGCTGATCGGTGACGGCGTCTACATCGACGGGAACGCCACGCTGGAACAGGCAATGCCGATCTTCGAGCAATCGGGCGAACGCTTTATTCCTGTCGTGACGATCACAGACGAGGACACGCCGCCCGAGCTATGGGGCGTGTTGTTCCACGTGGATGCACTGAAGGTGATGAACCGGGCGCTTGGCGATACCGCCCGCGAAGAACATTCCTAGACGTTCTCGATTGCGACCTTGTCGGCATAAAATGCGATGTGGCCCGCGATTTCGCTGACGGCGTTCTTGGGCGTCTCGTAGCTCCAGCCGGCGTCGGCGATGGCGCCATTCTTGGCGATGATGTCGAAGTGTGACGCCTCGCCCTTGTGGGGGCAGGTCGTCTTGGTTTCGCTGGGGTCGAGGAATGCCATCGCGATATCGGAGCGGGGAAAGTAGATCACCGGATCATGCCCGTCTTCGAGCAGTTCAAGGGCATTGCGGCTTTCACCGATAACCGCCCCTGCGGTCCGCACGACCCAAGTGCCGTCGGCGGGTTGGATAGTGATATTGCTCATGAAATCTCCTCTTCGAGCGGCGCACAGGCTGCGATCAGCCAGTCCTTGGCGGCACCTTCCACGCTTGAGCCGATCTTGTCCAATGTTTCCGCGTGATACCTGTCGACCCACGCCCGTTCGTCCCGGGTCAGCAGGCCGGTTTCGATCAGGTGCCGGTCAAGCGGGACATAGGTCAGTGTCTCGAACCTGTGCATCTGCCGGTTGTCGCCCGTCTTGGCTGCGGGTTCCACGACGATCAGGTTTTCAAGCCTGATGCCAAAGGCGCCTTCACGGTAGTAGCCCGGTTCGTTCGACAGGATCATGCCCGCCTCCAGCGGCACCTCGGACCGGCGCGATATGCCCTGCGGTCCCTCATGGACGCTGAGATAGGCGCCGACCCCGTGGCCGGTGCCATGGTCATAGTCCATGCCCGCCAGCCAAAGGGGATAGCGTGCCAGCGCATCCAGATGCTGACCGCCCACGCCCTTGGGGAATTGGGCGCGGCTGATCGCGATCATGCCCTGCAACACGCGTGTAAAGGCCATGCGCTGGTCGTCCGCGGGCTTGCCCACGGCGATGGTGCGCGTGATATCGGTGGTGCCGTCGAGATACTGGCCGCCTGAGTCCACCAGCAGCAATTCGCCCGGCTTGACCGGCGCGTTGGTATCCTCGCTCACGCGGTAGTGCACGATTGCGCCATGCGCGCCCGCGCCAGAGATGGTCTCGAAGGAAATGTCCAGAAGCTGGTTCGTCTCGCGGCGGAAGGTTTCAAGCTGTGTGACCACGTCGATTTCGGTCAGGTTGCCCTTGGGTGCTTCCGCATCGAGCCAAGCCAGAAAGCGGATCATCGCGGCGGCGTCGCGCAGATGTGCGGCCCGCGCGCCCGCGATCTCGGTCTCGTTCTTGATGGCCTTGGGCAGCAGGCAGGGGTCCTTGGCACGGGTCACGGTCAGACGCGCATCTTCCAGCGCGTCCGCGATCTTGACCGGACAGCTGGCGGGGTCGATGCGGACGGGACCGGAAAGTTCGGTCAACGCCGCGATCAGGCTGTCCACGTGGTGAACCCGCACGTCCGGGCCAAGGTGGTCCGCGATACCATGGGCCTTGCCGGGTCGGGCGAACAGGTCGACCGTCCCGTCCGCCATGAGCAGTGCAAAGGCCTGCGGCACGGGGTTCCGTTCGATATCCGACCCCCGGATGTTCAGCAGCCAGGCGATGCTGTCGGGCAGGGTCAGCACCGTTGCCCCTGCTTCATGGTCCTTGGTCAGCCGTGCGCGTTTGTCTGCCGATGTCTCACCGGCCAGATCGTCCGGATAGGCGCGAAAGGGGGCTTCGGGCGGGGTGGGGCGGTCGTCCCAGATGGGGTCGATCAGGTTGGCATGGGGCAGAAGGGTGATGCCCTTGGGCGCCAGCCTGTCGCGCAACCCGTCGATTTCCTTGACCGTGTGCAGCCAAGGGTCAAAGGCCACGACGGCGCCGTGGGACAGATGCTCGCCCAGCCAGTCGGCCAGTTGCGTTTCGGGCCAGTGGACGGCCGTGAACACGTCTGCGATCTGGCTGCGCACCTGCACGCGGTAGCGCCCGTCGATGAAGACGCCCGCGCGGTCGGCCAGCACGGCGGCGAAACCGGCCGAGCCGGTGAATCCCGTCAGCCAGGCCAGCCGCTCGTCGCAGGGGGCCACGTATTCGCCCTGATGCGCGTCGGCGCGGGGCACAAGGAAGCCATCGACCTGCGCCGTCTTCATCGCGGCACGCAGGGCCTTTAGCCGGGGCGGCCCCTGTTCGGGCGAAGTGGTGACGTCGAAGGTCTGATACATGCGTAACTCCTTGGGGCGAGGACGGTAGAAGCCCCCGTTGCGGTCGGATCTGAGGGCTGTGCCAGTGTCAGGCGACGCGGCGCATACCCAGCACGCGGGCCCGTTTGCGCGGGTCATTGTCGAAGAGGCTGGCCAGCTGTTCGGTCATCGCTCCGGCCAGCTGCTCGACATCCGTGATCGTCACGGCGCGGTCGTAGTAGCGGGTCACGTCATGGCCGATGCCGATGGCCGTCAGTTCCACGCCCCTGCGCTTTTCGATCATGGCGATGACGTCGCGCAGGTGCTTTTCCAGATAGTTCGCGGGGTTCACCGACAGCGTGCTGTCGTCCACCGGTGCACCGTCCGAGATTACCATCAGCACCTTGCGCTGTTCGGGGCGGCCCGCAACCCGGCGATAGGCCCATTCCAGCGCCTCGCCGTCGATGTTTTCCTTCAGCAGCCCCTCTTTCATCATCAGCCCCAGATTGGGGCGCGCCCGCCGCCACGGCGCATCGGCGCTTTTGTAGATGATGTGACGCAGATCGTTCAGGCGGCCCGGCGTCGGCTCGCGCCCGTCTTTCAGCCATTCCTCGCGGCTTTGCCCGCCTTTCCACGCCTTGGTGGTGAAGCCGAGGATCTCGACCTTCACGTCGCAGCGTTCCAGCGTGCGGGCCATGACGTCGGCACAGATCGCGGCAATCGAAATGGGCCGTCCGCGCATCGAGCCAGAGTTGTCCAGCAGGAGCGTGACGACCGTATCGCGGAACTCCATGTCTTTTTCGACCTTGAAGGACAGCGGCGTGGTGGGCGAGGCGACGACCCGCGCCAGACGGCCCGCGTCAAGGATGCCTTCCTCGCGGTCGAACTCCCATGTGCGGTTCTGTTTGGCTTGCAGGCGGCGTTGCAGCTTGTTGGCAAGGCGGCTGACCGCCCCCTTGAGCGGCTCGAGCTGTTGGTCGAGATAGGCGCGCAACCTCTCCAACTCGGCGGGCTCGGCCAGATCCGCCGCGCCGATTTCCTCGTCGTAGGCGGTCGTATAAACCTTGTAGTCGGGGTCGGCATCGGAAATCGGCTGCGGGGCGGGGGGCTCCATAGGGGCCTCTCCGTCGGGCATTTCGGTCTCGTCGCCCATCTCGGCCTCGGCGGAATCGTCCATCGAGACCTGCGCCTGCGCGGCATCGTCCTGCTGTTCCTGCGACTGCTCGGGCGTGCCTTCGGCTTCTTCATCCTCACCGTCGTCGTCGCCGGTGCTGTCGGGTTCGTTCTCGTCTTCGTCGCCGCTTTCGGCCTCGTCTTCCTGATCGTCGTCGGTGCCGTCGGGGTCGTCGCCCAGCTGGTCGCCGTAGCCCAGATCGGTGATGACCTGTCGTGCGAGTTTGGCAAAGGCCTGCTGGTCTTCGAGAATGGCGTCGAGGCTTTCCAGCGTCCCGCCCGCCTGTTCCTCGATGAAACCGCGCCACAGTTCCATCACGTTGTCCGCCCCGCGCGGCAGATCGCGGCCCGTGGCCAGTTGGCGCACCAGATAGCCCGCCGCCGTGGCCAGCGGCGCGTCGGCGGCCTGCGTGATCTGATCGTAACCCTTGCGCAGCGCGTCGGTGCCGATCTTGGCGTCGATGTTCTTGGCGGTGCCGGGCATGTGGCGTGCGCCAACAGCCTCGACCCGCGCGGT
This sequence comes from Loktanella sp., assembly GCA_020201155.1. Taxonomy (GTDB): domain Bacteria; phylum Pseudomonadota; class Alphaproteobacteria; order Rhodobacterales; family Rhodobacteraceae; genus JAIVHI01. The sequence continues at coordinate 16,655 of JAIVHI010000020.1, forward strand.
TTCCATGGCATCATAGATGTCGCGGGCCATCTGGCCCTGCGGTGCGTAGCGGTTGTTGGTGCCCGCGTCGTGATACTTGTGACGCAGGGCGAAGGCATCCGCGGTGCCGCGCGCCAGCAAGACCTCGTCCCGCGTCATGCGGCGCGAGACCTGCGGCAGGCGGATGCTGTCGTTGGTCTGGCCCGCGGGATCGACGGAATAGCTGACCTGCAGGTCAGGGTCGGCCGCCATGACCTTGGTCGCTTCGGCCAGCGCTTTCTTGAACGGGTCGGCGGGGTTGTCGTTTTGCTTGCTCATGACGCACCTCCGAGCATGTCGATCACCCCAGGCTCAAACTCGCAGCGCTCTCGGGCAGTTCCTCGTCAAAGCATCGCTGGTAGAATTCGGCCACCGTCTGGCGTTCGAGTTCGTCGCACTTGTTGAGGAAGGACAGGCGGAAGGCATAGCCCACGTCTCCGAAGATGCGGGCGTTCTCGGCCCAGGCCAGCACGGTGCGGGGCGACATGACGGTCGAAAGATCGCCGTTCATGAAGGCCGTGCGGGTCAGGTCCGCGACGGTGACCATCTGGCTGACGGTCCGGCGGCCCTTTTCGTTGTTGTAATGGGGCGACTTGCCCAGAACGATGGCGGCCTCGGCGTCGTGGCTGAGGTAGTTCAGCGTCGCCACAAGGCTCCACCGGTCCATCTGCGCCTGATTGATCTGCTGGGTGCCGTGATAAAGACCCGTGGTGTCGCCCAGACCCACCGTGTTGGCCGTGGCGAACAGGCGGAAGTAGGGGTTGGGTGTGATGATCTCGTTCTGGTCCATCAGCGTCAGCTTGCCGTCGGCTTCGAGCACGCGCTGGATCACGAACATCACGTCCGCGCGGCCCGCGTCGTATTCGTCGAAGACGATGGCGACGGGATTGCGCAGCGCCCAGGGCAGGATGCCTTCGTGGAATTCGGTGACCTGCACACCGTCGCGCAGCTTGATCGCGTCCTTGCCGATCAGGTCGATGCGGCTGATGTGGCTGTCGAGGTTCACGCGCACGCAGGGCCAGTTCAACCGGGCCGCGACCTGTTCGATATGGGTCGATTTGCCTGTGCCATGGTAGCCCTGCACCATGACGCGGCGGTTGTAGCCAAAGCCCGCAAGGATCGCGAGGGTCGTGTCGGGATCGAACTTGTAGGTGGTGTCGATCTCGGGCACGCGCTCGGACCTTTCGGAAAAGCCGCGCACCTTCATGTCGCTGTCGATGCCGAAGACATCGCGGACCGACACGTCCTGATCGGGTTTCGCCATCATGTTACTGCTTCCGTCAGCCATCTGTGCCTCGTCTTGCGCCATCGATAGGGGATCTTCAAAGTCCTCAGAGCCATGCCCGAAACGGCCCCAAGCCGCAAGGGGGCGGGGGATTTTGCCGCGTGCGGGGCCGGTCGGGTGGCATCGGGGTTGACCTGCCCTGTAGGGCACTGCCCTATAGGACAAGACGAATTCAGAGGTGGGCTTCAGCCAGATGACGACGACTGATCAGATCGAGGGATATATCCTCGACATGGCCCGTGGAGACCAGGGCGCCTTCGAGAAACTCTATGCCGCGACCTCTGCGAAACTCTTCGGCGTATCCTTGCGTGTGTTGGGTAATCGGGCCGAAGCCGAGGACGCCGTACAGGAAGCCTATATCAAGATCTGGCGCAACGCGGATCGCTTCACGGCCAACGGCTTTTCCCCGATGACGTGGCTGATTACCGTCACGCGCAACCATGCGATTGACCGCCTCCGTGCCCGCAAGGCCCCGACGCAGGATATCGACGAGGCTTACGACCTTGCCGATGCCGCACCGGGTCCCGAAGCGCAGGCGATCACCGCAGCGGACCGCGCGCGGATCGTTGACTGCATGTCGGGACTGGAAGAGCAAAAGGCGGACGCCGTTCGCCGCGCCTATCTGGAAGGGGACACCTACCAGGATCTGGCGGAGGCCTACGGGATTCCGCTGAACACGATACGAACATGGCTGCGCCGCAGCCTGCTGAAGCTGAGAGAGTGTCTGTCACAATGAGCGACGACAATGACGACATGGAAATGGACGACGAATACGTCCTCGCGGCGGAATACACGCTGGGTCTGCTGAGCGCGGACGCAATCGCAAGCTGCCCCATCGACCGCAGCGCAAGAAGAGCCGCGGCCATCCTTCCTGCAGCGTCTGGGCCTTTTCCCGGCGGTGGCCGGTGGCCTTTTGGCGGCACTGGCCGTGCTTGGCGTTGTCGACCTGATGATCGGCGACGAGCCGACACCGGCGACCTACGTGGCCGAAGTCGCGGCCGAAGACCAGAGCCTTGTCGTTCTGGCCAGCTATGCGGCCGACAGCGCCACGCTGACGGTGGACCGGCAAGCCGGGTCTGCGGCAGAAGGCCGGTCGCTGGAGCTTTGGCTGATCCCGCCGGGCGAAGGGCAGGGGCCCATCTCGCTTGGCGTTCTGCCGGAAGACAGCGAGACCGCGATCCAGATCCCTGCGGATCTTGTTCCGTCGCTGGATCAAGGCACGCTTGCGATCTCGGACGAGCCCGAGGGCGGATCGCCGGGCGATGCGCCGACCGGGGATATCCTCGCGACGGGGGCGATCACGGCGGCCTGACGCGGCTCTCACACCTGCGTGACAGTGCGAAACGGCACGGGCCAAGCGCCCGTGCCTTCGTCAGACTGAACGCAAATGCCCCAAAAGGAGCCTGCCATGAACCGCCGCTTTTTTCTGACTGCCACCCTTGCCGCAACCGCCGCGCCCGCGCTGTTGCGCGCGCAGGGGTTCGAAGTCACCCGAACAGAAGCCGAATGGCGCGCGATGCTGTCGGATGCCGAATACGCCGTGATGCGCGAAGAACAGACGGAACGCGCAGGCTCCAGCCCGCTGGACCAGTTTTACGACGCCGGGACCTATCATTGCCGTGGCTGCGATCTGGCGCTTTATTCGTCCGAGGCGAAGTACGACAGCCTTACCGGCTGGCCCAGCTTCTGGGAAAGCCTGCCGAACGCCATTGGCACCAAGGAGGACCGCAAGCTGTTTTCGGTGCGAACCGAATGCCATTGCCGCCGCTGCGGCAGCCATTTGGGCCACATCTTCGACGACGGTCCCGATCCGACCGGCAAGCGGCACTGCCTGAACGGCGTCAGCCTGCAATTCCGCGCGGCCTAGGCGCCGGCGACCGCAGCTGCGGTCGCTTCGTTTTTGCGGGGGTTGTCAATTACTTGCGGCAGGTCAGGGAAACAATCTGTTTCGACCGTTCTATCTTATTACTGCCCTATTCCTTGCGTAGCACCGGCCCAGAAATTGGAGTCCAGATGTCACGCGCCTTTAAACGATTGAACATGTCCGACGGGGAACGGTCCGTGTTTCTGGCCTATTGCGCTGTCGCCATGTTCGGCACCGGGCTGTCCTTTGTCATCATCAACGGTCTGGGCGGTGGCGAGACGGTGTTGCGCAAGTTTACGGCCTATGACCTGTGGTCGATGGTTGCGGGCACGGTCGGCGCCCCTGCAGGGCTCTATATCTCGCGGCGGTGGTTCGGTGGCTCCGGTATCATCGGATGGGCCCGGATACTGGTCGGCGTGCCCTGTGTCGCCTTTTTCGGCGGCATTGCGGGTGGCACGCTGGCCTTGCCATTCTATGGCACGATGTTCGGGCCGTTTTCCGTCGCCATGACCTTTTGGGCCATGCCGCTATTGGCGCTTTTCTTCGTGTTGATGCTGGTTGCGACGCACATGCTGTTCGCCGTCTACCACCGCGAGCGTGACACACTGTTCAGGATGCCGCCGGACGACGGCATCCCGGCCTGAAGCCCTAGGCTTCGCGGAAGTTGCGGCTGACCTTGATCTGGTCCCAGGCCCAGACGACTTCGGCCAGCTGGTCCTCTTGCGACCGGTCGCCCCCGTTCATGTCCGGATGCAGCACCTTGATCAGCGATTTGTAGGCTTTGCGGATCTCGGGTTTGGTCCATGTGTCCTTGGCTTCGAGAATCTCGATCGCGCGCCGCTCGGTCGGTGGCAGCTTGCGCCCCGCGCCTTGATTGCGGCCCGGATTGCGCGTGGCATTGTCGCCCAGCACCTGATGAGGGTCGTCGACACCCAGACGCGCCCAGGCCCGCTGTTCGTCCTTGTTCTTGCCGAAGGGCTTGGTGCCGCGTTCCCAGATGCGATCCTTTTCGACCTGGTCGAGGTACTCGGCCTCGGTGGTCGAATCGAAAAAATTCCACTTGAGATTGTACTCGCGGACGTGGTCGCGGCAGAACCAGTAGTAGTCGTCCAGGACATCGGGTGATTTCGGTGCCCGATACTTGCCGGGCTCTTCGCATCCCGGATGGTCACAGACACGCTGGGACGTCTCGAAGGCGCCGGACATGCCACGCCGACCACGCGGATTCTTCTTTTTGGAATTCGACACCGACATGTCAAATCCGAAGGGGTCTTTCTTGTCCATCGGCCTGCTCGCTTCCAGTTTCGGAGACGGGAGAATAGACGTTGCAGCAGCAGATAGAAGAGGCTGAACGGAAATAATGAGAATTGACACGCAAATTCACGCACGCTTGACCGATGCCCTGGCACCGGAATCCCTCGATGTGCAGAACGAAAGTGCCAAGCATGCAGGGCATGCGGGCGATGACGGGTCTGGGGAAAGCCATTTTCACGTGACCATCAAGGCGGCATCCTTGGACGATCTGTCGCGGATCGGACGGCATCGGGCGATCCACGATGCGATCGGAAAGGACCTGATGGGGCGAATCCACGCCCTTGGAATCACGGTCCTTTAAGTCGCGCGGGCGGCGGCGCTGCGCTAGGGGGTGCCGCCGCCTTCGGTTTCGGCGGAATCGCGCCGGTTTTCGATCAAGGCGGTCTCTGGGTCCGGCGCCTGCGTCACCAGTGCTGGCACCAAAGCAGTCTTCAGGTCGCGTGTGCGGCGAAAGATCAGCATGCTCTGAACTACTGTCGTCTTTCCCATGAGCCCCTCGCGGGTTTCGCATGGGAGGCTATCGCTGCGCTGGTATTCCCAACCTTCCGCCCCAAGGGTGTTCATCGCGGTCTGAAGCGCGTGGGCGAACCGGTCTTCGACCGACCGCACGCCCTTTGCCTTGAGGCCGCGTGTGGGGGCAGGGATAACTTTATACTCGTAACGCATGGATTAGCTTTCGTTTCACACAATTTAGGCCGTCACAGACCCAGCTTTGCCGCAACCAGTTGGTTGACCGCTGCGGGGTTGGCCTTGCCAACACGTCCTTGGCGATCTTGCCCGAAATGTCGCCCGATTTGATCAGACCCACGATCTGGCCCAGCCGTGCCGCCGAGATGGGGCTGTCCGCGATCGTGCGCTCGTCCTTCTTCAACCGGCCGAACAATTCGTTGATGACCCAGTTCGCGGCCAGCTTGCCGTCGCGGCCTTCGGCCACTTCCTCGAAGTAGGCGGCGTTGGTCACATCGGCGGTCAGCACACTGGCGTCATAGTCCGACAGGCCGAAGTCGGCGATGAACCGTGCTTTCTTGTCGTCCGGCAATTCGGGCAGGGAAGAGGCGATATCGTCGACCCATGCCTGTTCGATCTCAAGCGGCAGCAGGTCGGGGTCGGGGAAGTAGCGGTAGTCGTGCGCCTCTTCCTTGGACCGCATCGACCGGGTTTCGTTCTTGTCGGGATCGTAGAGACGGGTTTCCTGAACCACGGTGCCCCCGTCTTCGACGATGGCGATCTGGCGGCGGGCCTCGACCTCGATCGCGGCCTGGATGAAGCGCATCGAGTTCATGTTCTTGATCTCGCAGCGGGTGCCCAGATAGCCGAAATCCTGCGTTTCCTGATACTTTTCGTAATCGCCCGGACGGCAGATCGACACGTTGACGTCGGCGCGCAGGTTGCCGTTCTGCATGTTGCCGTCGCAGGTGCCCAGATAGCGCATGATCTGGCGCAGCTTCACGACATAGGCCGCGGCCTCTTCGGGGCCGCGGATGTCGGGGCGGCTGACGATCTCCATCAGGGCGACGCCGGTGCGGTTGAGATCGACGAAGGACATGGTGGGGTCCATGTCGTGGATCGACTTTCCCGCATCCTGCTCCAGATGGATGCGCTCGATCCGCACGACCCGCGCGGTGCCGTCGCCCAGTTCCACCAGCACTTCGCCTTCGCCCACGATGGGGTGATAAAGCTGGCTGATCTGGTAGCCCTGCGGCAGATCGGGGTAGAAATAGTTCTTGCGGTCAAAGGCGCTGCGCAGATTGATCGCGGCCTTCAGCCCCAGACCGGTGCGGACGGCCTGCGCGATGCAGCCTTCGTTGATGACGGGCAGCATGCCGGGCATGCCCGCATCCACGAAAGCGACGTTGCTGTTGGGCTCTGCGCCGAATAGCGTCGACGCGCCCGAGAACAGTTTCGCCTTTGTCGCGACCTGCGCATGAACTTCGAGACCGATCACCAGCTCCCAGTCTTCGCGGGCGCCTGAAATCACTTTCGGGGCGGGGGCATCGTAGGTCAGGTCCAGCATGGCAGGGGCTCCGGGCAGGGAAATGCGTTTTGCCTGTCTTATGTCAGCGCATTTGCCGGAACAAGGGCAGGGCGCATCCGTTGAAATCGCAACTGACACATCAAATGCAGGAGGCTGCAAATGCCACGTATCTCTGACGCGAAAATTCTCATCATTGCGACCGACGGTTTCGAACAATCTGAGCTGGAGTTCCCCCGCGACCAACTGCGCGTCAAGGGAGCGACGGTTCATGTCGCGACGCCGGACGGGGCATCCATCAAGGGCTGGGAAGGCTCTGACTGGGGCCGTGACGCCGAGGCCGACCTCAAGATCGCGGACGTGCAGGTCGAGGACTATGACGCGCTGGTGCTGCCGGGTGGCCAGATCAACCCCGATGTCCTGCGGGTCGACCTGGATGCGGTGACCCTGATCAAGCGCTTTGCGCAGGCCGGTCGCGTGATCGCCGCGATCTGCCACGCGCCGTGGCTGCTGATCGAGGCGGGCATCGTCCGTGATCGTGAAATGACCTCATACGGTTCGATCAAGACGGACCTCAAGAACGCGGGTGCCGATTGGAAAGATGTCGCCGTCGCCTGCGACAACGGCATCGTGACAAGCCGGTCGCCGGAAGATCTGGAAGCCTTCGTCGGCAAGATCGTCGAGGAAATCGAAGAAGGCAGCCACGCCCGTCAGGTCGCCTGAGCGGCTTTGGTCGGCATCCCTTCGGGGGTGCCCAATTGGCGGTGGCTCGCCGCTGTGGGACAATTGTCCTTGTCAGGCGCACCCCCGGCCCGGATATTGCGGCCATGTTGCCGTTGAAATCCATTCTTGGGGGAATGGCGATCGCGCTGATGGCAGGCTCTGCCCTTGCCCAAGCTGATCCACGCCCCCTGTCTCGTGAAGATGCGGTCGCGCTGCGTGTGGCGGACCGGACGGATGCGCTTCGCTCATTTCGTGTGGAGGCGCGCCCGGCCCACATGATCCGGTATCCGGTCGTCATTGAAACACGCACCCCCGAGGTGCGGCCCAAGGCGCGGATCGATTATCAGCCCGCCACCCGGTGGGAGCACAAGCGCGGCAACGAGATGTGGACGAGGGCTGCGATGATCGCCGTGGGCCAGCACAACGGCGGTCTCGATTCGGTCGTGCCGCGTGATATCGGAACATGGTGCCCGGCCTATGCGCAGAACTCACCCACGCTGCGGCGGGCCTTTTGGGTCGGGATGATGTCGGCACTG
>JAIVHI010000306.1 GCA_020201155.1 Loktanella sp.
CTTCGGCTTGTCCCGCCCGATGGATGGAACCAAGACCGGCCCGTTCATCGCTGCATGCAGTCAGGCGCACGACCGAAAGCAGGCATGATGGCAGTGGGTTATCCGGACAGGGTTGCCGGCCAGAGATGACCCGCAACCCGGCCCCTTGATCAAAACTTGACGGGCAAGCGTTTACCTTGCGTTTGTCCCAGAGCCCAAAGGTCGACCGGAAACCTCGCCACCAAAGAAGACCGAACCGGTTCACCCAGAGCGGCTGGACCAATTCGAAGAACCTTGCGCTGCGGCAAATCTCACGATCAATAGCACACAGCGGCGCCAGATCGGTCAGTCGGCCCGCCAGCCTTGGTCGAACCAGTCTGACACATCGCCCGGCCAGACAAGAGGCTCACCATCGGTTCCGCGCAATACGCCGCTGTCATAGAGGAACTGCGCCATTGTCGTCAGCCGCTCTTCGTCGATCTGGCCCACCGGGATCAAGCCGTCGGTCAGGTAGTTGCCGTCGTCGATCACCCGCATCGAACCGCGGACGAGCTCTTCGTTGGGAAAGTCTCCTGCGGCAATCAGGATTTCTGCCGCGGCCTGCGGGTTCCCGGCGGCCCAGGCATAACCCTTGGCGGTCGCGTCCATGAAGGCGTCGACAATATCGGGGTCGCTTTGAAGCATCGCTGTTTGGGTTCCGATGTAGCCGCCTTGCGGTTCGGGCACGCCATAGTCCGCGTAGATGAAATGCGACTGGTCACGCCCAAGAAGTTCGCTGTTCACCCCTTCCCAGGTGGCGACCTCCAGCGTGAAATCGACGGCGCCCGTGGCAAGTGCTTCGTAGGCCCCCGTGCCCAGCGTCACGGTATCATAGTCAGGTGTTCCGCCATCGCTTTCGATCATCGTCGAGATCAACGCGTCCTCCCAAGCACTGCCGAAACCGGCGTAGGTCTTGCCTTCCAGATCGGCGGGACGCGTGATGTCGGCGTTATCGCTGTTGTAGACCAGCCGCCCGGCCTCGCGCTGCATCGTGACCCACAGGGCAGTGATATCGGCACCGCCTGCCTTGGCGCTCATGAAACCCAATGCGGTCATATAGGCGAAATCCACCGCACCTGCAGAAAGGAGAGCCGTGGACGCGGTGTCGGAGTAAGGCAGGATGTCCACCTCTAGACCAGCTTCCTCAAAATATCCGTTCTCGCGCGCAACGACGAGACCGATGTGGTTGGTATTCAACGTCCAGTCGAGGGCGATGTTGACGTCTTCGGCGTGGGCGGCAGAGGACGCGAGGAGGGATGAAAGGCTCAGAGTTGTGATCTTCATGATGTTTCCTTCAGAAGCATGGATTTGAGCGTCGAACGGATTTCGGCCAGCGTGGTTTCGCTGCGTTCGGCGCGGGGGGTGGTGATGGGAATATCGGCTGTGATCCGACCGGGACCGCCCGCCATGACGAGAACGCGGTCGGCCATCTGCGTCGCCTCGTAAAGGTCGTGGGTCACCATCAGGACCGACCGCGGGCTTTCGGCCAGCCGGTCGATCAGCCAGTCCTGCATTTGCAACCGCGTTACCGCGTCCAGCGCTGAAAAGGGTTCATCCAGCAAAAGAACGCAAGCGTCCTGAACGATCGTGCGCAGAAAGGCAGCCCTTTGGCGCATGCCGCCCGACAGCTGGTCGGGGAAGCTGTCTTCGTGCCCCGCCAGCCCGAACGTCGGAAAGAGATCCCGCACACGGGCCCGTGCCGCCCGTCGGGTCATGCCGCTGATTTCCAGTCCGAGGCAGGCATTTTCGCTGATCGTGAGCCAAGGGAAAAGCGTATCCTGTTGCGGCTGATACGCGATGGCACCGTGCGGCGGATCGACGATCTCGCCATCAAGTTGCAGGTGACCCCGGACCTGCAGCTCGGGCGCCAGAACACCGGCCAGCCATTTGACGACCGAACTTTTGCCGCAGCCGGACGGGCCGATCAGGCAGGTCAGGCGTCCTTTCACAAGGTCGAGCGACAGATCGTCGACCAGCGTTTCCGCCTTGGTCCGGATCGTGAGGTTCTGCACTTCAAGCATGCGCGACCCTTCGATACCGACGGCCCGTTGCCCGTTCGATCACCTGGATGACCGCCAAAAGCGCCAGCGTGAGACAGGCCGATACCAACACCGCCGACAGAACGAGGTCTGCGCGGAAATTGTTCTTCGCCGACAGGATGTAGATGCCAAGCCCCTGCCGCGCGCCGGCATACTCGGCAAAGATCGTGGCGACGATGGCATAGGTCGCCGAGATCCTGAGGCCGGAGAAGAAATGGCCCCGCGCCGAGGGAAGCGTGGCCCGGCGGTAGACGGTCCACCGGGTCGCACCCATCGAGACCAGCTGATCGCGAAAGGGACGCGGCAAGCTCGCGTAACCGGACATGAGGCTGACCACCATCGGGAAGAAGGTGACAAGGATCACCAGCAGCACCTTCGGCAGCAGCCCAAAGCCGAACCAAAGCACCATCAACGGGGCGAGTGCGACGATGGGGACCGTCTGGCTGGCGACCAGAAGCGGCAGCAGCCCCCTGCGAAGCCAGCCCGAAAAGTGCAGTATGATGGAGACGGCGAAGGCAAAGATCACCGACAGGCTGAAGCCGACGCTCGCCACGGTCAGTGTCGCCAAGGCGTGGCGCCCGATCTCGGACCGTTCGACCGATAGCCCGTTCACGACGTCACTGGGGGCGGGCAACACAAGGGGAGACGCATTCGTCAGGGCGACGTAGCCTTCCCAGCCGCCAAGAAAGACGGACATGACCACGAGGGCGGGGAGGATATAACGAAAATACATCATGGCATGCCGGACGCAGGCACACAGTGCCCGCGCTTTCCGCAATCTCAGGCGAGGCTGGGGCTGTTGGCCGAGGCCGTCAGGTCGATGGTGACGTGACCTTCCGCCGGACCGAACCGCAGAAAGGCCTGGCGCAGCGTCTCGAACACCGCGCCCGCGTCACCGCGCAATCGCGTGCAGAAGTTCTTGGATGCAAGGAACGTGCCGCTGGCTTTCAGGAAGTCGATGCAGCCATAGATTTCATCCATATGACCGCCGGCACCCATGACGTAGAGCGAAAACTGCACATCGATCCCGACACCCATATCGGGGGCATCCTTCACGGCCCGTGCGGCCAGTGTCTGCCGCTCGTCCAGGGGCTGATCCTGCGCCCGCTCCAGCACGTCGCATCTGCAACTGGGGTCATCCGGCTCACCGGGGCAACCGCGCGACAGGGTCACGTGCATCGTCACATGCGCGGGCCGCCTGGCGGCAGCCGAGAACAGATCCCGGACCGCGTCGAGCAGCGGTTCGGGCGCACCGACCATGAGCGTCGACATGTCGTCGGTCTCGATCCTCAGGTCGTCTTTGTAGGGTGAAAGGGCATCAAGCCCGGACGTGATGACATCCACGAAATCGGACGTCATCGGATACAGTGACACTTGCGCGCCTATGAACATTGTAGCACCTCGCTCCGCTGGCATTATCCAGATCAGCTGTGAAGGGTTCACGCGGTTCGCGCATCTCAGCTCCTGTCGGAGCACCCCCGGTTATGTAGCCCGTCACGGGCAAGCCGCGCGCATCCTGATAGCCCCGCAACGCCTGCCGTGTGCTGTCATCCAGTTGTCCATCCGGCTGACCGGGGTTGAAGCCCTGCGCCAACAGTTGCATTTCGACAAGGCTTCGCGAGATCGGATTGAGGCCAAGTGTCGATTCCTCCTCTCGCGCCCTTTCAACCAGCGCCGCATTGTTTTCGGCGTCTCTATCTTCGGTCAACTCGGAGAGCCGATCGCTTGCCGGTTCAGAATAGGCTCCACCGGGAAAATCATCGAGATATTCCGCGTAGGCGTCGGCGGTATCGGCCTGCTGCGCGGCCGCCCAGGCGACTTCGTCCGCTGCAATCGCATCGCTTTGCGTCATCTCTGCAAGGCGTGCGCGCGCGCGATCGGCAAAGGCACCGTTTTCGAACGCATCAAGATAGTCCCGATAGGCAGCCTGCGTATCCTCGGCTTCTGCGCTTTCCCAAGCGGCGCGGTCCCGGACCGTTTCAATCTCGGACAGGCGCGCGCTGGCGACATCCGAAAACGATCCATCGGGGAAACGCTCGAGATAGGCCCGCAGCCCGGCTTCGTCTTGACCACGACCGATGTCTTCCCAATAGGCGCGGTCCGCACGTTCACGTTCCTGCGCCTGCGCACGGCGTTCCTCTTCCAGTTCGGCTTCACGCGCAGCAGCCATCTCGCTGAGCGAGGCGATTTGTTCAGCGTTCAGAAAGCCTGTCGCTTCAAATTCGTTGGCATCTTGCCAGTTGCTGATCGCGCTGCGTGATCCGGGGCCAAAGATGCCATCGACACCCCGCGTGTCATACCCAAGAACGTTGAGCTGGCCCTGTAGCTCCCGACGGGCTGATCGATCGAGCTCAAGCGCGGTCTCGATGCGTTCCGGGTCCTGTGCAAGCGCGTCGATCGCGGCCTGCGCCTGATCGACAAATGTTCCGTCAGGGTAACTGGTCAGGTATGCCTCGTAGGCCGAGATGGCATCGCTATCCTGCGCGGACCGCCAAACGGCCAGCTCGGCTGCCGCCGCCCTTTCCGCACGATCAACGTCCTCTGCCGGCAGAAAGCTTGTCGCTGGCGACAGCG
>JAIVHI010000307.1 GCA_020201155.1 Loktanella sp.
GCCACGCGCACATGGGCCGCACTTGCCAGTTCCAAACCGCCACCAACAACCGCGCCTTGCAGCGCTGCAATGATTGGCACGCCGCCATATTCCATTTTATTGAACGCCTCATGCCAGCGCAGGCAGACATGCATAAAATCATCGGGGCTACGGTCAGCTTTCCAATGCTCGACCAGATCGAGGCCCGCACAAAAATGATCACCTTCCCCTGCCAGCAACACAGCCCGAACACCTGCAAGCCGCGCCCCGCTAAAGAAACGAATCAATTCCTCAACTGTCAAGACATCCAGCGCGTTGCGTTTTTCCGGGCGGTTCAGTGTCACGACATAGAGGCCGTTGTCGCGCGCTGAAATGGAAAGGCGTTCATAGGTTTCTGGGTTTACAACGTCATTCATTGGATTGGTCCTTTCGAGGAATTATTCAGGGAAAGCCGCATCCAGCAGGCTGCGAGAACCATGCAGGATACGGGTGTGATCGGCGCCACAATCAGGCAAGATGTGCTGGGCGAAAAATAGAGCGGTAGCAATTTTCTGGGTCAAAAAGGGTGTGTCTTGACCAGCGTCGCGGGCCGCTTGTGCCGAAAGCGCAGCCTTAGCCAATTTCCACCCCGCCGCCAATGTGCCCACCAGCATCAAAAAGGGAACCGATCCTGCAAAGGCGGCGTCAATATCCCGGCGGCTATTCTCGAGCATCCAGTCCAGCGTCGCATCAAATGCGCCGCGTGCCTGAGCAAGGCTCGCACCGATCGCTTGCAGGGTGGCATCTCCTGCTGCCAGCTCCGCTTCGGTTTCTACAATACGAGCCGCGAACAAGCGGGCGGTTTCTCCACCATCCCGCATCACTTTGCGCCCCAGCAGATCATTGGCTTGAATCGCCGTTGTGCCCTCATAGATCGGCAGAATGCGGGCGTCACGATAGTGCTGTGCGGCCCCTGTTTCTTCGATAAAGCCCATGCCACCATGAATTTGCACGCCCAAGGACGCGACCTCGACCGCCCGTTCCGAACAAAAACCCTTGACCAGCGGGACCATAAATTCGGCCAATCTGGCCATCTCGGGATGATCCTGGTGATGCGCGATATCCAGCAATCCCGCTGTGGCCGCAGCCATAGCCCGCCCACCTTCGGTCAAACTGCGCATCCGCAGCAGCATGCGGCGCACATCAGGATGTTCTATGATGGTGACAGCGTCTTTGCTTTGGCCATTCACTGGGCGGCTTTGCACACGGTCCCGCGCATAGGCCAGGGCGCGTTGATAAGCCCGATCCGATGTCGCGATGCCCTGCACACCCACTGCGAACCGCGCGGCGTTCATCATAATGAACATATATTCCAGCCCGCAGTTTTCCTCACCAATCAGGAAACCGGTAGCATCATTGTATTGCAGCACAGCCGTCGGGCTCGCGCGTACGCCCAGTTTATGTTCGATGCTGACGCAGTCTACTGAATTTCTGGCGCCCAAAGTGCCATCCGTTTCCACCATAGTTTGTGGCACGATAAACAGGCTCACCCCCTTTGGCCCAGCGGGCGCATCAGGGGTGCGCGCCAGCACCAGATGGATGATGTTCTCGGTCAGATCATGGACGCCGTAGGTGATGTAGATCTTTGTGCCAGTGATGCCGTACTTGCCGTCCCCGCGCGCAACCGCCTTTGTCGCCACAAGACCCAGATCGCTGCCAGCCTGCGGTTCCGTCAGGTTCATCGTGCCCGACCAGCGCCCCGCGATCAGTGGTTCAAGATATGTGTTTTTTTGCTCACTTGATCCTGTCAGCAGCAGCGCCTCAATGGCCCCATCCGTCAGTAGCGGACACAGGCCAAAGCTCATGTCGGCTGCGTTCAGCATCTCAACAGCCGCGGCCCCAACGGCACGCGGCAACCCCATACCACCATGCTCCGTAGGATGCGTCAGTGCCTGCCACCCCATTTCGACAAACTGAGCATAGGCTTGCACGACACCTTCGGGCATCGTCACGCGCCCGCTATCAAACTTGGAGCCCAGCGTGTCCCCGATGTGAGAAAGCGGCGCAATCTGTTCACTGCAAAATCGTGCGTATGCCTCTAAGACCGCATCGATATCGGACAGGTCATAGCCAGCGTAGGCCCCGAGCGTGCCGACCTGATCCCAATGGGACAGGTGCTTTATGCAAAACATCAGATCCTGAACAGGCGGTTGATAAGACATATCAGAACTCCCTGGCGTTTTTATGGATTTACGTCATTTAATTATAGCAAGCCTTGCCGATAAGCTCATTTGTTGCCAAGTTTATATCCGATTACGCCAAACAGAGGTTTCTATGGCTAGCAATGACCCAATTTCTCTGACCACCGTTTCAGCAGGATTTATCCAAGATTGGCTTGATGCGTTAAAATCGCGCTGCACAGCGCAAGAATTGGCTTCTTTGTTGGCGCGCTCCGGGCTGCAATCAGGCCCGATGTTGCCAACCCAGCGCGTCACACTCGATGAATTCGCAAAGCTCTATCAGCGCGCCGCACCAGAAACTGAGGACGAGATGATGGGCCTTTGGAGCCGACCAATCCGACCCCGCGCCCTCCAACACCTTGTCACCGTCCTGCGCGAGGCGCGCAGCCTGACGTCAGCATTGTATAGGTTCACAACGTTTTGGAACCTGTTGCTGGATGACTTTCGGCTTGAATTGCGCGATAGCACGAAGGGCGTCGAACTTGCCCTGGTCCCATGTTCAGATAAGAGCCACCCACAACGGTTCGGCCACATGCTGATTTTGAAGTTGGCACATGGGCTTTTATCTTGGTTGAGCGGGTCGGAAACTCCGGTCAAAGCGGTCCACTTTGCCTTCCCGCGACCGGATTTTGCTGCGGATTACGCCGTTGTTTTTCCCTGCGCCGTCGCGTTCGACGCAGACCAAACCAGCATTCTTTTCGACCCAACCCAGTTTCCAAGCCCAATAAGCCGCAGTTCAGCGGAGGCGTCGGTCTTTCTGGAACGCGCGCCGATAGACTGGATTTTCACGGGCTCGCGCGCGCATACAAACAGCCTACAGGTTCGGGCCTTTCTTTACGGCGCAACATGGCAAATATGTCAGCTGCCTGATGCGGCTAACGCCCTGAAGATGACACCAAGGACACTGAACCGACGCCTGAAAAAGGAAGGGACGTCTTTTCAGGACATTAAAGACGCCCTCCGACGCGACATGGCGATCCGCGCACTTCAACAAGGCACGCACAGCATCGAACAAATCGCTTTTGACACCGGCTTTTCGGCCCCCGCAAACTTTCACCGCGCCTTTCGCAAATGGACCAATCGGACGCCTGGATCATACCGGATGTGAATTTGGGTTTCGCAATAGCGGAATTTCTTCACGGATGATCAGAACCAACATCGCCGCCACCGCCTGCACTCGAATGCCTACGCGCAGGTTTTTCTGCAAGGGCGGCCAATAACCACGTCAACCTTGTCTGATTGCCGGTCTGCGGCTGCGCGACGGCGGTAGCTTTCGCCGTTCATCTCCATGATGGTGGCATGGTGGACGAGCCTGTCGATCGCGGCGACAGTGACGGCCTTGTCT
>JAIVHI010000308.1 GCA_020201155.1 Loktanella sp.
GCACAGGCCGTCATGATCGAGAGACTGGTGGGGCAGATCGCCCTTTTCGGCGTCCTGTTCTGCGGTTTCGTGATCGTGACGCTGAGACCTGGAAACCTGATCCTGCCGGGCTGGCTGGCCGAGGTGATCGCATGGCTCGCAATCGGGACCGTAACGGTGCTGGTGATCGGCGGTCTGCTCTGGCTTGTGCCCGGTGTCCTGTCGCGGATAGCGGGCGGATTTGTTGCGGCAATCCGGCTTGGGCTACTGGCCCGCGGGATATGGCCGCGACAACTGGCGCTGAGCCTTGCCATCGTTGCCTGCAACCTTGGCAGCTTTGCCTTCTGCGCGGTAGCGACGGGAACCGATCTGTCGTTCGCCGCCGTCGTGACGGTGCTGCCCTTGATCCTGATCGCCATGCTGATCCCGGTGTCGGTGGGCGGCTGGGGCCTGCGCGAAGGGACGGCCGCCACGATCTGGCCCGTCTTGGGCGCCACGGCAGAGGCCGGGATTGCCGCCAGCATCGCCTTCGGCGTGGTGATCCTTGCAGCCAGCCTGCCCGGTCTGTGGGTGCTGATGACCCGCCTACGTCGGAGCGACCCCGACCCGACGCCCGGCAGGCCAGTAGTGCCGGGACGCGGCAAGGGCAAACTGCAAAAGCAGCCCCCCGCCTAGCATCAGTGAATCGAGCAACAGGTTCTCGCCCGTCTGCGTCTTGACCGTCTGGATCGCGAAAGCGAGCACGGTGCCCAGCGCGAAAACCGCCAGCGATTGCCGTCCGAGGATCGCGAAAGGACGTGCCATGGCGGACCGCGCCCAGCGGTGCAGAATGGGCAGCGTGGACAGGAAATAGGCCAAGGCCAGTATGTGAAGAAAGCGCGGGGCCGTCAGGTAGGTCTTGTTGAACGCCGTGAAGACAGGCGACAGGCCCGCATCATTGGCCGCAGCCAACATGCTGCGGCCCAGTTGCGCAAAGGCAGGCCATTGCATCCAGACGGCCGAGATCAGCAGGAAGCCCCCCGTCAGCACTTGCAACCACAGGAACCAGCCGCCTTGGCCGGGAAAGCGCGGAAAGTTCAACAGGTAGTGACCCGCGACGGCCCAGCCGACCAGCGACGCGGTGAGCAGATAGGATGGCCACCGCAGTGCCACCCAGATCAGGGGCGGCAACAGGGCAAGCAGCACAAGGTAAATCGGCAAGATGTTCACATAGCCGATCTGGTGGGTCAGCAGCGGTATCCCGATCAGAAAGCCCAGCGGGTCGGTGACCAGAACCCAGATGCCGTGCATCCGCATCATCCCGGGCGCGCCGAAGAACCGCGCACCCGCCGCGGCGACGGCAATGGCGGCGACCGTGATAAGGATCTGCACAAGATAAAGTGTCCAGACACGCCGCAGAATCCGGGCTGTGCCCAGCCAGTAGTCGTGGCGGCGGAAATCATTGCCATAGGCCAGTCCCGCCGCGACACCGGCCAAAAGGACAAACGCCTCTGCCGCATCGGAAAAGCCGATGTTGCGGATCGTGAAGGTCTCGTAGAAATTGCGTGGTGCGTGGTTAATGAAGATCATCACCAGCGCGATCCCACGCAGGACGTCGATCCTGTCGTCGCGGCGCCCTGCGGCAGACAAGGCCAGGTCAGACATGCACGGGCCGCGCATCAGACTGCCCCGCTGCGGAAGACGCCGCACCGATCACCGGATCATAGCGGGCATCCTGCAGCCAATCGTCAAGCGTCGCGGCCCGCAAGCGCAGCACCGGCGCAGGCTCCAGCTCTTGCGGTGTCGTGAACAGCCAGCCCCGCGCCTCTCGGGAACTCCAGGCCACGATAAAGGGCGACAGGATCATCGGGGCGGTCACGGGCAGCAGCCAAAGCACGATGCCCGGCGACAGCACGTAGGTCAGAACCATTCCAAGCAGGCCGGTTGCTACGACGAAATATGTGGCCGCGAAGGCCTGCCTGACACCCAGTCGCGCGCCGTCCCTGTTCTGCACCGGCCAACCGCCGTCACGGCCCGAAAGAACCTGAGCGATCGCGCGCAGCTGAAACATCATCAGGATCGGCGCAAGCACAGACGACACCAGAAGCTCGGCCACCGTCGACACGACGGCGCGCAGACCGCCGCCGAAACCCCGCACCCTCCGCCGCAGGACCGCATCCATACAAATCAGCAGTTTCGGCAGGATCAGAAGACCGAAGATACCGATCAGGAGGCCCGCCGCTACTGTCGCATCGGCTGTCGAAAACGCCGGAACGGGCCAGTCCGCAATCGGAAAATAGCCTGTTTCTGACGTCATCGTCGGAGACAGGATGCTGGCCACGAGGAACCCGGCCCAGAACAGAGCCACAACATAAGACAGAATGCCCTGAACGAAGACGAACCGGCTCCATCCCGGCAGACCGGGCACGGCCAGCAAGCGGGCGTGCTGCAGATTGCCTTGGCACCAGCGCCGGTCCCGCTTGGCATGGTCGATCAGGTTTTCGGGACCTTCCTCGAAACTGCCGCCCAGATCCGCGTCAAGGCGCACGGTCCAGCCCGCGCGGGCCAAAAGCGCCGCTTCGACATAGTCGTGGCTCAGGATGGGTCCACCGAAGGGCGCGCGCCCCGGAATCTCGGGCAGCCCGCAGCTTTGTGCGAAGGCGCGGACACGGATGATCGCGTTATGGCCCCAGAACGGCCCGGTCCGGCCCTGAAGCCGGGCCAGCCCACGGGCGAAGACCGGCGAATGAAACGCTGCCGCAAACTGCATCACGCGACCAAAGAGAGACCGAGCATGAACGACGACAGGCAAGGTCTGTAAGAGGCCGAGGCTTGGTTCGTCCTGCATCCGCAGGGCCATTTCGACCATCGTCTCGCCCTCCATGATGCTGTCGGCGTCGAGAATGATCGCGAAGTCGTAAGCCGCGCCTGACCCCCTGATGAAATCCTCGATATTTCCGGCCTTGCGCCCTTCGTTCCGCGCACGGCGGCGGTAGAATATCCGCCCCTGCCCCGCCCTTTCACGCAGCAGTCGCAGATACCATAACCGCTCTCGCGCGGCGACCACCGCGTCCTGCGTGTCCGACAGGATCGCAAAGTCGAAGCCCGCCCCGTCCGTTGCATCCATGACCGACCGATCCATCGCCGCGATCCGCGAGAACGTGGCGACCGGGTCCTCTTCGTAGATCGGTACCAGAACCACGACGCGCGACTGCAGCGGGCCTGAGGTCTTTCGGGTCAGGACCCTGCCCGACACCAAACCCAACAGCGCTTGCGACGCCCCCCAAGCCAGCCAGAAGGTCGCCACAAGCATCAGCAGCGCCCGGAAAAGGTCGATCACGCCGATCCCGGCAGAGGCACCGAACCGCAGGAAAAAGACAAAGGCCGCGATGGCCGCGGCCCCGCTGCCGAAGACGGCGGCAGACCGTATGAGCCAGACAGGATCGATCCGCCGGCGATCCGACATGCCTAGTGCCACGCCCGCTGACGGATGGCATCAAGGGCGCGCGACAGGAATCCCGGCTGCGGACCCGAGGCCCCCCCCGTCAGATCCTGTTTCGGGAAAGCCATCGGCGCCACCGGAGGTGCACCCAGCGCCTCGACCTCGGCTTCGGCATCCTGAAGAGGCTTTCCATCAAGCATTCGCGACAACCCACTGGCAGACCCAGACTTCGCTGAGCTTGCGACCGAACCCCGCGACATGCGCCGAGAGTTCGACGATCGCCCCCGCATCCGCCCTCACGTCGACGACCATCCGCCAACGGCCTTCTTCGTCGATGGGTTCGAGCGTGCTGAAAACCAGATCGCCGCCCGAGACCGTCACGACGGGCGTGATGCTGTCCTGATCTTCGACCGACAGCCGCGACAGCACTCCGCCATCGAAATC
The DNA here is from genome assembly GCA_020201155.1 of Loktanella sp. Taxonomy (GTDB): domain Bacteria; phylum Pseudomonadota; class Alphaproteobacteria; order Rhodobacterales; family Rhodobacteraceae; genus JAIVHI01. The sequence goes on from JAIVHI010000308.1 coordinate 3,845, forward strand.
CACGACGAACTTGCGCTCGTCCAATGCCGCCTCGACGCCGGATACACCGCCCGCGCCCGCGCGTGTCTCGACGACATGCGCGATATCCTCGGTCGGGTCCGTCAGCAGATCGCCCCACCGCAGCCGGTAAGAGAATTCCCGAGCATCGCCGGCGGCAACCGGTCCGTCCGGGATGAAGTAGGCCACGATGTTGTCGTTGACCTCCAGATCGGTCGGGATCTCGACCAGCCGCACGAATCCCGGGCCCCAATCGCCGATGGGTTCGACCTCTAACGACGGTCGCAGATCATACCGTGCACTGGCATCTTGATAGGCATCGAAGCCGCGCGCCCGTTGATGCAGCCCGAAGCTCGTGAGGTTTTGCTCGGAAAAGTAGGCGCCGGACAGGCGATCCGGATTGTTCAGCGGCCGCCAAAGCACGTCGCCGCCCTGCTGCACAATCCGCAAACCGTCGCTGTCATGCACCCGCGGGCGGTAATCGTCATAGTCCGCACGGTTGATCGTGACACTGGGCCCATCGAGCCGAGCATAAATCGTGACGACCGGCCCTCCTTGGGGGTCGCGCGCGATGTAGAATTCGGAAAAGCGCGGAAACTCCTCGGGTTCGGGACCGGCTGTGTTCACGGCCAGCCCACGCGCACTCAGCCCGTAGCGGTTGTCCCGCCCCAGCGCGCGGAAGTAGCTTGCACCAAGAAAAGAGACGATCTCGTCGTAGCGGGCGGGATGGTTCAGCGGGCCGTTCAACCGGAATCCCGCCACACCCGGCAAGGACGTCTCGGCCGGGACGCGGTCGGCCAGCTCACCTAGATATTCGAAATCGCGGGTCGTGAAGGTCATCGGCACCACCTTGCCGTCGACAATCTCGAACAGGCTGACCGGCTCACCGAACAGCCAGCCGGTATGAAACGCGTGTAGCCGCCATGGTCCTTGCGTGTCCGCCCACCGCGCCCGTTCGGTGCGGAACCGGATCATCCGGTAATCGTCATAGTCGAAAGACGAAAAAAGATCGTCCGCAACAACCGGCTCCTCATAGGGGTCGGTCGCGGCGGCACGCGCGGATTCGGTCAGAGCGTCAAAGGAAAAATCCTCACCCTCGCCGGACTGAGCCGCCACCGGATGCCCGGACAAAAGCGCCAGTGTCGCGACACTTGAGCCCAAGAACATGCGGCGGGAAAGGCGGGCCATTCCCCGCGGTGCCGTGTCTGCCAAATTCAATTCCGAACACCTTTCAAGAACGCCATCGGCCTCTTGCGCGACAGGTCAGTCATGTTTCCATAGTTCTGCAACGCGACCGGGCGCAAGATCACTTGCGTTGCAGAAACCGTTCTCAGCAAGGTTGCGCCATCGATCTTCGCATCGGATCGAAAATCCGCCTGTTTGTCAGTCACTTCACGAACCGCGATGCAACTGGCGTCAAGCAGGCCGCTCACCTGCAACCCGCACCTTGATCCTTTTCCGGGTCGAGCGGAAAACTGTGGCGCCAAAGCGAAAAGACAAGTTCGCGACACCCGCATCGGGCCGCGCTCTGCGGAAATCCGCGGATCGGCCTGCCTGTCGGCATCACCGGACAGGCGCCGACCCGACCGCCGCCAGCCGAGCCGGATATCGCCATTATCCTTGGGAAACAGGGCCGCGAAGTGGAAGGCTGTGGCGGAGGCTCAGAAATTTGAAACGTCGAGACACCCTGCCTTAACAGGCCGCTGAAATAGTTACCAAACCGGAACGGTTTTCTTGCCGTTGGGCTTGGGTCGCCTGATCTTCATACCCATCGGCGGGTCTGCTTCTTGTTCCCGATACCATTTCCCCCTTCATGGCCCCAGCAACCGCGGCAGCCGGGCGAGATTGTTGGCGGCCATCGTCAGGACGAAGCGGGATCGGACGCGTTCGACGCCCCGATACATGGTCTGCGCTATACCGCCGACGGTTTTTGCCCAGCCGAACGGCTCTTCGATCTTCTTTCGGTGCTTCTGAGACAGGGCGTAACCTGCATGCCGGGTGGTGCGACCGTCGATCGCTGAATATCTCGATTTCTGGGCGACATGGGGCGTGACGCAGGCTTGCCTCAGGTCGGCGACGAACCCGGCCGCGTCATAC
>JAIVHI010000309.1 GCA_020201155.1 Loktanella sp.
TAGCCAGCCGTCCCGAAGGCGTCGAGCGTGTAGCCGACGGCGATGGGGCCGAGGATCGCGCCGACGCCGTTGATGAACAGCAACCCACCCGAAGCCGCGGCCATATCCTCGCGGTCGAGATAGTCGTTCGTATAGGCGATCAGCAGCGAATAGAGCGGATTCGACGTGCCGCCGATCATGGCCCCCGCGAAAACGGCCACCCAATAATTCGACGACATGAAGATGCCGGCAAAGGCACCCAGCCCGCCGACCAGACAGACGCCGATGATCACGATGCGGCGGTCAATGCGGTCGGACAGCCAACCGATGGGATACTGCGCGACCAGTGCTGCGATGTAGATCGCCGACACGAAGACCGAGACCTGCCCCACCGAAAAGCCCGCGCGCGTACCATAGACAGCCGACATGCCGAACTGTGCGGCAAAGACGCCGCCCAGCATGAACATCCCGAAACAGCCCAAGGGCGACGCCTTGACCAGTTGCTTGAGGGTCATGTTCTTGGTCGTCTGGAATGCTGGCATCGGGCGGATCGACAACAGGATCGGCGCGAAGGCGAGGCTCACCAGAACCGAAGGAATGATGAAAAGCGTATACCCCGAAATGTCGCCCTGGCTGAGGATATACTGCGCCAGAACGATCCCCGCCATCTGCACGATCATGTAAAGCGACAGCGCCTTGCCCCGCGTCTCGTTCGTCGAGGAATCGTTGAGCCAGCTTTCGGCCGTTACGTAGACGCCGCAAAAGCAGAACCCGATGATGACGCGCCCGATGATCCACGCCCAGGGCTCGACCAGAACCGGATAGAGGATCAGCACGGCTGAAATCGTGGATCCCAGCGCCGCGAAGACCCGGACGTGTCCGACCCGCGCGATCATCTTGGGCGCCATCTGGCTGGCGAAAAGGAAACCCGCGAAATAGGCCGACATCACGACGGACAGCGACAGGGTCGAAAACCCCTCTGCCGTGCCGCGCAGACCCAGCAGCGTGCCTTGCAGGCCGTTGCCGATCATCAGCATGAACATGCCGATGAAAAGGGCCCATGAGTTACTGAAAACGCCGATCATTCCGGGCATCCTTTTGCGGTCGTGTTCACCGCGGGTCTGGCGACCTGACCAGCAAGAATCTGGTCCGAATCCGACAGGTACGGTCGCCGTCGCGCTAGCAGGTCAATCTGGCAGCAGCAAGGACGCATCGCCGTAGGAAAAGAAGCGGTATTCCTCTGCGATCGCGTGGTCGTAAATCGCGCGGATTCGGTCGACGCCCATGAAGGCCGAAACAAGCATCATCAACGTGCTTTTCGGCAAGTGAAAGTTGGTGATCAGACCGTCAGCGACCCGAAAGCGGAAACCGGGTGTGATGAAGATATCCGTCGGCGCTTTCCAAGGGGCGACACCGTCATCCGTGGCTGCCGACTCGATCAGGCGCAGGGCGGTTGTCCCGACGGGTATCACCCTGTGGCCGGCTTGCTTCGTGGCGTTGATCTCGGCGGCGGCAGCAGCACTGACCTGCCCCCATTCGGCGTGCATCTTGTGCTGGCTCACGTCATCCACCTTGACCGGAAGAAAGGTGCCAGCGCCCACATGCAGCGTCACGAAGGTAAAGGTCACCCCCCGCGCCCGCAGCGCATCCAGCAGCGGTGCATCGAAATGAAGCGACGCCGTGGGCGCCGCGACAGCGCCCGCATGCTTGGCCCAATAGGTCTGGTAGTCATCCTTGTCGCGCGCATCCGCTGCCCGTTTCGCGGCGATATAGGGCGGCAGTGGCATGGCACCGACCTTGCCAAGGGCCGCGTCGAAGTCGTCACCCGTCAGGTTGAAACGCAACCGCGCCTGCCCCTCGGCGCGGGCTTCGACCTGCGCCGAAAGCTCTGGCGAAAAGACGATTACCTCGCCGTCCTTCACCTTCTTGAGCGGTTTGACGAGCGCGGCCCATGTGCCGTCCGCCTGCGGCTCCAGCAGCGTGACCTCGATCCTTGCGCTTGTCTCTCCCTGTGCGCCGCTGCGGTCGCGGGTGCCGGTCAGGCGCGCGGGAATGACCTTGGTGTCGTTCAGCACCAGAAGGTCGCCCGGTTGCAGGTATTCGGGCAGATCGTAGGCAAAACGGTCCAGCAGCTCTGCACCCTGCGCCACGAGCATCCGCGCCGATGACCGCGGGCTCGCGGGGCGCACCGCGATCAGGTCTTCGGGCAGGGTAAAGTCGAAATCGGAAAGTTTCATTGGCTGACCTGTGGCGGGGGGCGTCGGAAGATATCGCGGAACATGCCGGGCGTCAGCGCCGACAGCGGATTGACCCCGACCTGTGGCGCCGAGGCACTGCCGCGCAGCGTGAAGTTGAACCCGATCAGACCTTCGCCCCGGCGGGTGAAAATCTCTCCGATCGCGTTGACGAGGTAGAACGGTGACACGACACCCTGAAAATCAAGTTGCTGGGTAGCCAGCGTGTAGATGCCGTCCAGCGAAATGCCAAGTCCGGGGCCCACCGCGCTGGCCTGCGTCACGATCAGCCGGTTGGGCGTAAGCCGGAAGGCCACGTCGATCTCGTCGAAATTGAGCCCCTGCCCGTCCAGTTGCTGCAAAAGGCCCACGACGCTGATCGCATCCAGAAGGGCCGCCATCGTCGGTGCATCGCGCACCCGCATGCCGTCGCGCACGCTGACCGATCCGTCGAAGGTGCCCTCTGCCCCGGTCGGTGTCAGGATCAGGTCAAGCTGCCCGCCTGCCGTGTTCTCGCTCAGCCCGGCGGACCGGATCACACCGCCCGCGTCGCTGCTTTGCACGCGGACCGCCGTCCGCCCGTTCGCGGGTGCCACGGCCCCGCGCACCATGGTCCCGCCGTTGACGCGCCCGACAAACTGCCCCGAAAACCCGCGCTGTGCGTCGAACTGTCCGCTGAAGTCCCGCAACGAGATGCCTGCCGCGACGGTCAGCTGCTCAAGGCTGATATTGACCGGCCCCCCGGTCGTCCCGCTGCTCGATTGGCCGCCAAAGCGTGCCCGCCGCAGGTCCAGAATACCGCCGTTCACCTCGACCCCGACGGGCAATCCCGCGCCACGGTTGCGCAGGACCACGGGCGCGGAGAGCCAGTCACCCACGCGCAGGCTGCTGAGCTGCAGGGCCTCGAAACCACCGTCATCGCGAAACGCGATGTCACCGCGCGCTGCCAGACCGCCACCTTCAAGCGCAAGGCTGTCGATCCGTGGCGCCTGTCCCAATACGCCCGACAGCGCCAGTGACCCCGGCGCATTCGCAGATTTCGTCCAGCCGATGGCCGGCACGGCCAGCGTCAGACCCTGGAGCGCCGATTCGACTGAAAACGCGGGCAGCCCGCCCGGTGGTATCCGCAGACTGAGATCCGCGTCCCCCTGCCCCCTGACCATCCCGGGCGGCAGGCCGATGCCAAACACCGCGAGAGCGTCGGGCGTCAGGCGCACGGACGCATCGACCTCCGAAGCCGCCCCGTCCTGAAAGGCGCGGCTGAACGTGCCCCTCA